>JBDTUA010000231.1:0-8423 GCA_040007995.1 Gemmatimonadota bacterium
GAGGTGCCGCGCCTCATCCTTCAGCCGCTGGTCGAGAATGCGATCCGGCACGGCCTCTCGGTGCGTCAGGGGCCGGGGCGTGTTGTGGTCACCGCCGAGCGTCGGGGAGAACGCCTGATCCTGCGCGTCGAGGACGACGGCGTCGGCCTTCGTCAGGCGCAACGCAGCGGCGGGAATCGCCGGGAGGGGATCGGGCTGCGCAACGCTAGCGAGCGATTGCACCAGCTCTACGGCGCCAACCACCACTTCGAGCTGCGGCAGGCGGACGAGGGCGGGGTGACCGTCGAACTCGACATCCCGTTCCGCGAAGGAGAGGCCGTCGCCCCCGCGCCCGCCGGTGAAACGGCGGCCGGCCCGACCATTGTCGCGCCCGAGTTCGATGATCCCGCCACCTGGCGAACCGGCGAGTACTCCACGCTCTTCCCGCAACTCGCTGACTCGGACCTGGTGGAGCACACCGTCGTTTCCGACCCGGGGGACGCGATCGCGCCGCAGTGGCAAGTGAGCGGCAGCTTTCGTCCGCCACGCCGCGCGGTCCCGCCGCCGCATGAGGGGGTGAAGTCGGCCGCGTCGCTCCAGCCGGCGCCGGCGCTCGGTCTCCGCGCCTGGATGGTCATCGGCGCCCTGTGGCTCGCGCTCGCGATTTTCTGGACGAACCAGATGGCGCTCTACCAGGCCGCGGCCCGCTCCGACGGCGCCTTCTCGTGGCTGCAGGTAGCGCGCTTGCAGGTGGCGACGTCGGTGATCTGGCTCGCGCTCAGCCCGATCGTCCTCGCGCTGGCGCGACGCTACCGGATGGATGCCGGCAACTGGATGCGCCGACTCCCGCTGCACGCGGTCTTCGCCATGGCTACGGGCGTGGTACATACGGGGGTGATGCGCTGGTCGGGACTCACCGAGCTCCCGGTCCTGTCGCCGACCAACATGAATCCGCTCACCGGCGACTTCTTCGTCTACTTCGGGTTGTTGGCCTGGTCGCATGCGCGTGACTTCGTGAGCTGGTATCGCACGCGCGAGTTGGAGGGAGCGCGCCTCACGGCGCGCATCGCCGGCTCGCGCTTCCAGGCGTTGCGGGTGCAGTTGCGCCCGCAGTTCCTGCTCGCCACCCTCGACCTGCTCGCCGAGCTCGTGCACCGCGACGTGCCGCGCGCGGAGCGGCTGATCACCCGGCTGGCCGACACCTTGCGGCTGACACTTGAACTCGCGCGCGACGCCACGACCACACTCAAGCAGGAACTTGACCTCCTGCTGGCGTGCGTCGAAACGCATCGCATCGGGATCCGTCCCGGCGTGCAGCTGGTCACCTCGGCCGCGACCGCGACCCTGGCGCTGCGGATCCCCAGTCGCCTCCTCTGCACCATGGCCGACGACCTCCTGGCCGCCGACACCCTGAATCCTGGCGAGCCGCTCACCGTACGGGTGGAGGTGGAGCGCGTGTCTGACGTCACGCGTGTGCGGTTGTGGGGAGAGGCGACGTGGGGCGGGCGTTCGGGTGGATCGCATGCCTGGTGGCGCGCCAAGAGCGTCGCCGAGGCGGCCGTCGCCGACGCCGGCTCGCTCGTGAGCGTGACCTTTCCCGACCGGGCGACGGCGGTGCTGCTGATTGCCGACCCGCCCACCTCCGCGAACCGTCCCGAGCCCGCCGGGCTCTCGGCCGCGGTGGCCTAACGCTGGACAGGAGGATGACCATGCCGATACGCGTGTTGGTGGTGGATGATGAGCCGATCGCCCGACGGCGCGTGCGGCGCCTGTTGCGGCTCGAACCGGACGTGGACGTCGTCGATGAGGTGGGCAGTGGTGGCGAGGCGATCGACTCCATCAAGAAGGAGCGCCCCGACCTCGTGCTCCTCGACGTGCAGATGCCCGACGTCGACGGCTTCGGGGTGGTCGACGCCCTTGGCGCCGAGGACATGCCGCCGACAATCTTCGTGACGGCCTACAACGAGTATGCCGTTCGCGCCTTCGACGTCAACGCGATCGACTACCTGCTCAAGCCCTACGACCCGGAACGCTTCCGCTCGGCCTTCCAGCGCGCCCGCAGCCACATCGAGCGCGAGTCGTCGGCGGAGCAGGGGCGGAAAATCCGCGCCCTGCTCGAGCAGGTCCTCGGCGAGGATCGCACCAACGCTGCGCTGGCGGGCAGCCCGTCCGCCCCAGCCGGCTCGATGAGCACCATGCCGCGCACCCGGTGCCTCGACCGCCTGATGGTCAAGCACGATGGCCGCGTCTTCTTCGTGAAGGTCAGCGAAGTCGACTGGTTCGAGGCCTCAGGGAACTACGTCCGCGTGCACACCGGCAAGGTCTCGCACCTGATCCGCGAGACGATGCACCACATCGAGGGGCAGCTCGACCCCTCCATGTTCGTCCGCATCCACCGCGCCGTCATCGTCAACATCGACCGGATCAAGGAGTTGCAGCCCTGGTTCGCCGGTGACTACGTGGTCATCCTCCGGGACGGGCGCCAGCTGAAGCTGAGCCGGACGTATCGGGAGCATCTCCAGTCGAGGATGCATCGGTTTTCTTGAGACCGGGGACGGGGGACGGGAGTGGCCGAGGGGGCGTTGCCCCTCGGCCGTTTTCCTATCCGGGCGAGATGTGGGCTAAAGACACTCGGTGCGGCGGTCGATACGTCTTAGGGCAGGTACCACGCGTCGCAACTTGCTGCCACGGATCGCGTCCACGCTTCCACCCCGGGAATGTCAGTCGTGCTTACCGAAGTCCGCGTGGCGCAGAAGTCGATGCTGGAGCGCACGCGCGGCGAGATCGACCGTTCCCTGGGTTACATCCTGCTCGCCCATCTTCCCGTGGCGTTCGCGCTCGCGGCGCTGCATGGCACGTGGGGAGTGGCGCTTCTCGTCGCGGCTCCCGTGTCGCTGGGTGTCTTCTGGCTGACGCGCGTGCAGGCGGGGGCGACGGCGACGCGCATGGTGGTGGCGGTCGCGTTCATGGTCTACTCGGCGATCTTCATCCAGCAGACGCACGGGATGCAGGAGGCGCACTTCCACGTCTTCGTCTCGCTCGCCTTCCTGCTCGCCTATCGTGACTGGCGGACGCCGGTCGTCGCGGCCGCAGTCATCGCCCTTCACCATGTCGCTTTCATGGTGCTGCAGAACAGCGGCGTCGCCGTCCACGTCCTTCCGCACGGTCAGTGCACCCTCGGGATCGTCGCTATCCACGCCGCGCTCGTCGCGATGGAGACTGCGGTGCTGGTCTGGATGGCGCGGCACCTTGAACGCGAAGTCCGGGAATCGGACCTCCTGCAGCGGGTGGCGCACGAGCTGGCGGCCGGGAACGTCGACGTCGAAGTTCAGGGGGGCGAGACCGCCGAGGCGTATCGGGGGGTGATCGTTGCCCTGCGGACGCTGGTCGACGAAGCGGGACAGGTCTCCGCGGCCGCTCGGCGACAGGACTTCAGCCGACGCGGCAACGCTGCGTTGTTCGAGGGATCATATCGTCGCGTCATCAGCGACATGAATGCGTCGATGGATGCCGTGCAGCACGCCCACACCGTGGCGGCGAAAGAACGGGACGACGTCCTGCGCTTCCTCGCTTCGCTCCACCAGGCGGTCGATCGGCTGGCGCTGTCCGACATGACGACCCGGCTTGCCGGGAGCTTCGGCGGGGATCAGGCGCTCGCCCAGCGGGCGTTCAACGAGGCGATCGAGCGACTCGAGGGAACGCTCGGCGACGTGGCGACGCTTTCGTCGCACGTGAGCGCGGCGGCCGACGAGATCGTCGATGGGAGCCAGCGCCTGTCCAGCGGCGCCTCGTCGCAGGCTGCCGCCCTTCAGGAGTCCTCGGCCTCGCTGCACGAACTCACCGCCGCGACGACGATGACCGCCCGCCACGCGCAAGCCGCACGCGACCTCGCCGACGAGACGCGTCGGTCCGCGACCGCTGGAGTGCAGGCCATGCGTTCGCTCGCCGAGGCGGTGACCCGGATCAAGAGCGGGGCCGACGCTACCGCGAAGATCGTCCGCACGATCGATGCGATCGCCTTCCAGACGAACCTTCTCGCCCTCAATGCCGCGGTCGAAGCTGCGCGAGCGGGTGACGCAGGGCGGGGTTTCGCGGTCGTGGCGAGCGAAGTCCGGACATTGGCGCTGCGAAGCGCCGAGGCGGCGCGCAGCACCAGCGACCTGATCGCTCAATCGGTGCAGCAGGCTTCCGACGGCGCTCTGTTAAGCGACGACGTGTCGGCGAGGTTGGCCGACATCGACACGCGGGTGCGTCAGGTGCGGGACGTGATCAACGAGATCGCGTCGGCCAACATGCAGCAGGCAGCCGGGGTGGCGCAGATCACCGTCGCGGTGGAAGAGGTCGGGCGCATCACGCAGGAAACCGCGGAGACGGCGGCGGCGTCGCAGCAGATCGCGATCACCTTGATGGGGGAGTCCGAGCGCATGGACGCCATCCTGTCCGACTTCCGCCTCGATCACCCCGAGTTCGACGCCGACGATGGGACGCGCGATGTGCCCCAGATGCCGTCGCCCTCGCTCGGGAGAGGCACCAGCGCCCTCGAGACCGTTCGCGTTCGATCGCATGGACGCTAGCGCGCTCGACCTCGGTCACGTCCGCCGCGCCCTCCTGATCGATGACGAGGCGGCGGTGCGTGGCGTGCTGCGACGCTGGCTCGGGCGACGCGGATGGGCGGTGACGGAAGCGGCGGACGGTGAACTCGCGCGCTCGCGCCTGCAGGACCTCATCAGCGAGTCGTCGCCGACGTCGTACGACCTGGTCATCTGCGACCTGCGCATGCCGTCACTCAGTGGGCCCGAGCTGCACGCCTGGGCGAAGGTGCACCAACCGGCGCTCATCGAGCGCCTGGTGTTCGCGAGCGGCGACGTGCGTGAGCCAGCGGCGGCGGCCTTCCTGCAGCAGTGCGGTTGTCCCGTGCTGGAGAAGCCGTTTGAGTTCGTCCGGCTGGAAGAGGTCATCGCCTCGCTCACCGATGCGCCCTGATACGTCGCCGCGGTCCCCGATGTAGTCGAGCCGCCGTGCGGCCGATACTTCGGATTCGTAGGACCGCTTCGCAAGGCCGCTTCGCAAGACCGCTTCGCAAGACCACGTCGTGGGAGCGCTCAGTAGTCCTGTGCGCGGCGCCGCACGCGCCCTGAGCCTCCTGGCGTCGTACTACCCTCGGAATTTCGCATGCTTGCTTCCCTGTCCATTCGCGCAAAGCTCCTCTCCCTCACGCTGCTCGGTGCCATCGGGACCGTGGTGGTCGGCGCGGTGGGATCCGTATCGCTGGATCGAAGCATCGGGTCGGTCGAGGCGTTGATGCACGCGAACGCCGCACAACGTTCGCAGATGAATGCCGACAAGATGCACGACGCGATCCGTTCCGACGTCTACTCGGCGCTGCTCGCCGCGCAGACGGCGAACGAGAAGCGTTCGTTGCAGGCGCTCGCCGACCTCAAGGCGCACGGCGACGAGCTGCTGGCGAGCATGCGCGACGCGAAGGGCGCCGGCGTCGACGCCGACGTCATCAAGCGGGTGGAGCAGGTAGAACCTGCGCTGATCGACTACGTGGCGAAAGCGAACGCCGTGATGGAGCGCGCCGGAGGCGATCCGACCGCGCTGGCTGGCGCCATGGTCAGCTACGAGGAGAGCTTTCGTGCCGTGGATGCGGCGATGCGTCAGACGGGGGACGTCATCCAGTCGAGCGCGGCCGCGATCAACGCGGCGAGCGCGACGCAGTTTGCCGGCGCGAAGATGGTCGTGCTCGTGGCAGCGCTGCTCGCCACGGTCCTCACCCTCGTAGCCGCTGGCGTTGTCGAGCGGCGACTATCGGCCGGACTGCTCGCCGTGGTCGAGCGTGTCCAGACGCTGCGTGATGCCTGCATCAGCGAATTGCGCTCGGGGATCACGGCGATGTCGCGCGGCGACCTGACTCCCACGATCTCCGTCGCCACCGCACTGCTCCCGGTGACATCGCGCGACGAGATCGGGCGCCTGACGGAAACGGTCAACGACATCATCGGCCACACCCAATCGACCATCGTCGCCTTCGAGGGGGCGCGCCACAGCCTGCGCGCGCTGATCGCCGAGTCGAACCGCCTCGTCGGCGAGGCGAAGGCGGGGAAGTTGTCGGAGCGCGGCGATGAAGCGGCCTTCGAGGGGTCGTACCGGACCTTGGTGGAGGGGATCAATCACACGCTCGACGCGGTGATCGCCCCGGTCAACGCCGCGACGGAGACGCTGGAACGCCTGGCGCAGCGCGACCTCACGTCGCGGGTGCCGGGGAACTACACCGGGGACCACGCGCGCATCCAGCAGTCGGTGAACGCGGCCGTCGACAAACTTGCAGAAGCTATGAGCGCGGTCGCCGACACGGCCGACGGCGTGGCGAGCAGCGCATCGCAGATCGATGCCGGGAGTAAGGAGCTGGCGCGTGGCGCGAGCGACCAGGCGGCGTCGCTGGAGGAAGTCTCGGCCAGCGCCCGCGAGCTTGCGGCGATGACCAAGCGGAACGCAGCAAGCGCCGCCGAAGGACGCTCGCTCGCCGAGGGGGCGCTGGCCAGCACGTCGGTCGGCGTGTCCGAAGTGCAGCGCCTCGCGGAGGCCATCGCGCGCATCAAGTCGAGCGCCGAGGCGACCGCCCGGATCGTGAAGACAATCGATGACATCGCGTTCCAGACCAACCTGCTCGCGCTCAACGCCGCGGTCGAGGCGGCGCGGGCGGGGGAGAGCGGGCGCGGCTTCGCCGTAGTCGCCGACGAGGTGCGGAGTCTGGCGATGCGTTCCGCCGAGGCGGCGCGGCACACGGCGGACCTCATTGAGGAGTCTGTACGCAGCACCGAGCAGGGGGTCGCGCTCAATGCGAAGGTGCTCGCCCAGCTCGCGGAGATCGATGTGCGCGTGAACCGGGTGGGTCAGGTCGTCAGCGAGATCGCGGCGGCCAGCGACGAGCAGGCGCGCGGGGTCGAGCTGATCGACCGTGCGCTCGAGGACATGTCGCTGCGCACGCAGGGGGTGGCCGCCAGCGCCGACCAGAGCGAGGCGGCGTCGCGCAACCTGACGGAGCAGAGTGAATCGCTGCGCGCGCTGGTCGGGGAGTTCCGGCTGGCACGCACGGCGAGCGCCTCCCGCTCCGCGTCGTTCGGCCGTCAGGCCGGGGCGGGCACCGGACGAGGCGGGAAGGCGTTAGGCACCTCGCCGTCAGGGAAGGGGAGCGCGGGCGCGTCGGCGCGGCGCGGCGGTGTCGAGTCGCGCCCGACGGCGGTGCCCTCGCGACGTCCCAAACCAGCGGCAGCGAGCGACGGGGGCGCGCCGGAGATCTCGATTCCGCTGGACGACGACGACTGGAATACGGTGCAGAGCTTTTAGGCGATGCGCGGCTGCTGCTGACGCCTTCGCGCTCAGCGCGGGGAGACGGGACCGGCGCGACGGGCGTGGGGCGACGGATCTGGGGCGAGGGGTCTGGGGCGAGGGGTCTGGGGCGAAACTCACCCCGGGCCCGTGTCGTATGGCGGATGTCCCCACACGCCTCCCCTGGAGAGACGACATGTCGACCATCAAGCTGCTCGCGCTCGCGCTGCTGACGCTCTGCGTTGCCCTCCCCGTGGCGGGGCTCGTGGCGCTGGCCGGGCTGCCGATCCTCGTCGTGCTCGGTGTCGCTGCGATCCCGGTCGCCGTCCTCCTGCTGGTCGTGGGACTCCCGCTCTTTCTGCTCCTTGTCGTCGGCACGGCGATTGTTGGCGTTGTCTTCGGACTGTTAGGGGCCGTAGTGGGGATTGGCGTCGCCCTGCTCAAGGTCGCGCTGCTCGTCGCGCTGCCGCTCTGGGGGATCGCGTGGCTGCTGGGGCTCACGCGCGACCGGCGCGGCGGTACCGGGGGCCGCTCCACCGGGGGCCGCTCCACCGTGCGGTGATCGGCTGCGCGTTGGCGGCGCGCTCGTCATCGCCGGTGCCGGCTGCGCAGCACCGTCGCAACCAGAAGGAGGAGGTTCGTGCGGTGCTCCACGTCGCCCGTGCGCGCCTTCCGCCGCGGCGCGCGGCGATCCGAGTGGGACGAGGGTCGTGAGCACCACGTTCGTCCCGACCGTGGCAGAGACGGTCGGGGCGAGGACGGCGACGATCGGCCGCCGGCTGAAGCGCGCGGGGTTGCCGTCGCGCAGGCCGTCGGTCCGCGACTCCAGGACGGATGTGGCGAAGACGCCTGTCAGGAGGGCATCGATCCGTCCCCCCGCAGCCAGCGCGTGGTGGGCGGGTAGCCGAGGAGCGACCAGCGTGCGATGAAGATCAGATGGGTGGCGAATCGTATACGCTCGACCAGCGCCCCCGAGATCCGCCCGGCGGCGGTGACGGCGAAGGTGCCACCTGCGTACGCCATGAACAGGACTATGGGATGGTCCCCTCGGCCTCGATCCGGACGCCGTGAAGGAGGACGGAGCTGAACTCACCGACCCAGGCGTGCCCGAG
>JBDTUA010000232.1:0-8400 GCA_040007995.1 Gemmatimonadota bacterium
CCCTGCTCCGCCGATGCGAAGAGCCCGGTCTTGTCCTTCACCGCGCCAGTGAACGATCCCTTCACGTGGCCGAACAATTCGCTCTCCAGCAGCGACTCCGGGAGGGCACCGCAGTTGATCGAGAGGAACGCCCCCTCCGTGCGCTGCGACAGGTCGTGGATGTAGCGGGCGATGACCTCCTTCCCCGTCCCCGACTCACCCTGGATCAGGACCGTGGAGTCGGTCGGCGCCACCGTCTCCGCCAGGCGCAAGACGTCGAGCCAGGCGCGGCTCTTCCCGATCGGCCGCGTCCCCACCGAGCGGTCGCGACGCCGGATCTCCTGCTTGAGCGTCTTGTTCTCCACGCGCAGCGTGCGATGTTCCGTCGCCCGGCGCAGGATCGCCAGCAGCTCGTCGTTGCGGAAGGGCTTCTGGATGTAGTAGAACGCCCCGTCGTTCACCGCCTGCATCGCCGACTGCAGCGTCGCTTGCGCCGTCATCAGGATGACGGGCGTGTCCGGGTCCTTCAGCCGGACCGCGCTCAGGATCTCGAGCCCCCCCACTGCCGGCATGCGGATGTCGCTGAGTACCACGTCCGGCGACAGCGCCTCGATCTGCTCGAGTCCCCGGCGCCCGCCTAACGCGACGTGGGGAGTGAACCCCTCGTTCTTGAGGAGGATGCGCAGTGATTCGAGGATCCCCGCTTCGTCGTCGACGACGAGGACGCAGGGGCCTGCGGAATGGTGGTCGGTCACGCGGCGACTCCTGGGTCAGCCTGGTACGTGGGGAGGAGGACGGTGACACGCGTCCCGCGCGCATCGCTGTCGACGAAGACGAAGCCGCGGTGCGACTCGATGGCGCGATGCACCACCGAGAGCCCCAGCCCGCTTCCGCCTGGTTTGGTCGTAAAAAACGGGTCGAACAGGCGGTCGCGGATCTCGGGCGCAATCCCCTCGCCCTCGTCCGAGACACGCAGCGCCACACCTCCGCGGTCGAACGAGACGCCGGCCGGCGCATCGTCCGACGTCAGCGGCGCCAGTTCGATCCGGACGGTCCCCGGATGCGTCGAGGCCTGCACCGCGTTCAGGGCGAGGTTGAAGACCGCGCGATGCAGCAGGTCCTCGTCGCCCTCGACGACCAACGGCCCGGCCGGGACGTCGCAGCTCACCCGGACCCCTTCGGGACGGTCCGGATGTGTGGCGACCAGCGACGTCGCCTCGCGCGCGGCCGCGGCCAGGTCGACCGGACCGATGCGCGTCACGCGTACCCGGGCGAAGTCGAGGAACTCACTCAACAACCGCGACAGCCGGTCCGACTCGCGCACGATCAACGACGAAAGCGAACGTTCGTCCTCATTGGCGCGCGGCGAGCGCCCCAGCTGCTCGACCGCCGAGCGGATCGACGCCAGCGGATTCTTGATCTCGTGCGCCAACGACGCGCTCAGCTCGGCCACCGCTTCCAGACGCTCGGCGCGCATGTGCAGCGTATCGAGCCGCTTCTGGTCGGAGATGTCCTGAAAGATCACCGTCGCCGTGCCGTCGCCGGCCCCCGGCGTCTCGGTCGCGCTGGGCGCCGACACCGTCGTATTCAATCCGATCGGAAACGAGCGCGTTGCCGTCACCACCGTCCCCTCGGCGCGCGTCGTGCGCAGCCCGTCGCTCGCCGCCTTCTCTATCGCCCGCGCCAGCACGGGCGAGACCGGTTCGATCAGCGTCAGCGCAGAAGATCCGATGTACGACTCGAGCTCCAGACCGAGCAGCTTGCACGCTGTCGGGTTTGCGTACAGCAAGGTTCCCCGCGCATCCACCGTGATGATCCCGCTTCGGATGTTGCGCAGGATGTCGCTCGCCTCGAGTCGCACCTTCACCAGCTCGGCGGCGAGTTCCTCGGTCCCGACACGCGCCTGCCGGAGGCGCGCGGCGATATACCACGAGGTGAGGGCGACCACGGCAAAGACGAGCAGCTGCAGCACGAGGGCGATGTCGACCGGCGACTTCGTCAGCAGGATCACGTCGCCGAAGTACAGGACGCAGGCCAGCGACGCCGCGAGGAAGGCTCCCGTCGTCGACAGCAGGACGGCTGATGTGGCGATGACCAGGATGTAGAGCGCCGCAAACTGCGACGTCGGCCCCCCCGTCACGTGCACGATTGCCGTGACCAACGACAGGTCGAAGACCGCCTGTACCGAGAGGAAGGTCCATCCGGGTTTGCCTCCATCCCTCTCGCTGTAGAACGCCGAACCGCCGGTGAAGACCATGGCCAGCGTGATCATCAGCGAGGCCACGAGGGTGAAGCCACGATCGGCCTCGCGCCATGCAAAGACGGCAGCGAGGTAGATCGCCGCGGTCATCGCAAGTCGTCCTATATAGATGGACCGCAGCAGCCGCCGCGGTTCAATGAAGGCACGAGAGACTTCTGGGGCGACGGTGGTCACGCCGGAGTGGACGGGGTGAGGCGTTGCATCCTGCAAGGACTGCGGGCGACGGCAACAGTGGCAAAGTGCCACTCTCAGGACGATCCGCCGCGGAACGCGTTTCCTCCCATGGCGTTGAGGTCGTAGCGAAATGCCGGGATGGGGTTAGCCTTGATCCGGAACCCGCTGAAGACGCCCGCCCCAACCATGGCCCGCTCCCCCCTCGTGAGCCCTTCCCCAGACCACGCAAGGATTCGCCACGCCGCGGCCGCAGCATCGGTGCTGCTGTGGGGAGTGCTCCCGGCCGTCGCCGGGTGCGGCTCCTCTCAAGGCTCGCCACGGGCCCGGGTACAGGTCGATTCCCAGTGGACATCGTTCGGTCGAGGACTTCCGGCCGATTCGTTCCCCGCCGCGAGCCGGCGCTTTTCCCGTATCGTCGCACCGCGCTGGACCGACGAGAGCGCGCGCGACGCCAGCAGCGAAGCCGAAACGGTCATCGCCGCCCTCCCCCTCCTGCCGGGGATGTACGTCGCCGACATCGGCGCCGGCGACGGGTACTATATGACCCGGATGTCGCAGCGCGTGGGCGCCACCGGGCGCGTCTACGAGCAGGATATCGTCCCTGAATACCTGAACCTGCTCGCCGACCGTATGCGTGCCGCAGGGCTGCGCAACGTGGTGGTCGTGCGCGGAGAGCCTTCCGATCCACGCCTTCCGCGCGACTCCATCGATGCGGCGATCATGATTCACATGTATCACGAGATTACCGAACCCTACGCCCAGCTGTGGAACCTCGCCCGGTCGCTCAAGCCCGGCGCGCACCTGGGGATCCTCGACACCACCTTCCCCACCGACCAGCACGGCACGCCGCCGTGGCTCCTGGATTGTGAGCTCGGCGTCGTCGGCTATCACAAGGTGCGCAGCGTGAGCATCGGCGCGGACGAGTATCTCGCAATCTTCCGCGCCCCGACGCGCGATTCCCTTCCTCCCCCGTCGGCGATTCGCGAGCGTGTCGCGGACGGCGCCTGCGTGCAGCGATAGGCCTCGCGGGGCGCGCCGGACCGGACGCGCTCCTCCCTTCCCCGTCACCCCGCGCCGTGGAACCGCTCTCCGTCTCCTCGCTCGGCGGCCGCCTTACCGCGGTCCTGCTCCTCGTCCTCGTGAACGGCTTCTTCGTGATGGCCGAATTCGCGCTCGTCGCTGCACGTCGAAGTCGGCTGGCCGAGATGGCCAGCCGCGGTGATCGCGGGGCGCGGAGGGCGCTGGCAGCGATCGCCGACCTGGATCGCTACATCTCCGGAACGCAGCTGGGGATCACCTTGGCCTCGCTCGCCCTCGGCTGGATCGGCGAACCCGCGCTGGCGGTCGTCGTCGATCGATTCCTGGGGCAGTTCGGCGTCGATGTACCGATCGGGATGGCGCACACCGCCGCCGGCACGATCACCGCCTTCGCGATCATCACCTTCCTGCACATCGTGCTAGGCGAACTGGCGCCCAAGTCGGTGGCGCTGGTGATGCCGGAACGCGTCAGCGGCCTGGTCGCCTTGCCGCTGATGGCCTTCTCCTGGCTGATGTCGCCGTTCATCTGGGTCCTCAATGGTTGCGCGTCGGCGCTCCTGCGACTCTTCGGCTTTCAGCCGGTCTCGGAACTGGCGCACGCGCATTCCCCCGAGGAGATCCGCCTCCTCGTCCTGCAGGCGAGGGCCGTGGGTACGCTCAGCGAGACCGACTCGGCGATGCTCGCCGGCATTTTCGACTTTGCCACCAAGCGGATCCACGACGTCATGCGCCCGCGTACCGAGATCGTCGCCCTGCACGTCAACGACGACGAGGTGGCGGTGACCGCGCGCCTGCGACGCGAGCGCTATTCGCGCTACCCGGTGTACGACGAATCGCTCGACGACATCGTCGGCGTCTTCCTGTCCAAGGACCTGTGGCTGCGCGAACGACAGGATGCGTTCGACCTGCGAAGCTATCTTCGCGAGCCGCTGTTCGTCCCCGCGTCCCGCTCGGCCGAGCGTGTACTCGATGACCTGCGCCGCACGCGCGCGCAGATGGCGGTCGTGCTCGACGAATTCGGAGGGACGGCGGGAATCGTGACGATGGAGGATCTCGTCGAGGAGGTGATCGGCGACATCGCCGACGAATACGACATGGCCTCGCGCGACGTCGTGGAAGTCGATGGCGTGCTCGAACTCTCCGGATCGCTCTCGCTCATCGACGTGCGCTCCGACCACCGCCTTCCGATTCCCGACGGCGAGTGGACCACCCTCGGAGGATACGTCTTCGCGCGGCTCGGTCGCGTGCCGACACTTGGCGAGCGCGCCCCGTATCCCGGTGGTGAGCTGGAAGTCATCGCCATGGACAAGCGGCGCGTTGCTGCCGTTCGCGTCCACCGCCAGACCCCTGTCTCCTGACTGCCGCTATGCCCCCGCCCCATCGTCCGCGCCCGCGCCCACGTGACCCCGACGTTCCCGCCGATGCGCTGGTGATCGACGCACAGCACGTGATTCCGCGCGCAGAGCTCTCGTCGCGCGCGTCGCGCGCCGGCGGCGCAGGCGGGCAGCACGTCAACACGTCGTCCACACGCGTTGAGGTCCTCTGGAATCCGTCCACCTCGAGCGCACTGAACGCCGACGAACAGGTACTCGTGCTCGGGAAGCTTGCCGCTCGACTGGACGCCGAGGGACGCGTGCGGGTCGTCGCCAGCGACACGCGCAGCCAGAGCCAGAATCGCGAACTCGCCGAGCAGCGGCTGGCGGCACTCGTTGCCCGCGCCATCGTCGTTCCCCGCACACGCAAGAAAACGCGCCCGAGCCGGGCGTCGAAGGAGCGTCGACTCGACGCGAAGAAGCGCGATTCACAGAAGAAGAACGAGCGCCGCTCGAAGGAGTGGGAGTGACCAGCCGCGCGCCGCTCGGGGCAAGCGTCAGCGCGTCGGTCTCGCGCGCCTGAGGCTCAGCCGCCTCCGCGTCAGGCGGCGGTCAATTCATCCAGCACCGCAAGTAGCACTTCGGCATCGACCGGCTTGCGCAGGATGCGCGAGACGCCGCTTTCCAAGGCGCGAGTGATCAAGTCCTGTGAGGCGCTGGCAGTACACAGGACGACCTTCGTCTCGGGCGCGCGTCGCTTGATCGCCTCGAGCGCTTGCACTCCGTTCATTCTCGGCATTCGGATGTCCATCAGGACGACGTCCACCGGGGAACGCACCACGATCTCGACGGCCTCCGCGCCATCATGCGCGCGGATCGGCTCCCATCCATGCATCTCGAGGATGTCATAGAGGATGTCGACCATTGCCCCATCGTCATCGACCACAGCAATGCGGCGGCGCGTCACAGGGATCTCGCGGTCGGGAGTTCGAGACGGAACGTCGTACCGCGCGGCCCCGAACCCGCAATCAACAGCTCGCCGCCGTTGGCGCGGGCGAGCGTGCGCGACACGGAAAGTCCCAGCCCGATCCCCCGCATCTTGGTGGTATACAGCGGCTCGAACACCTTCTCGCGCGCCGACTCCGAGATGCCGATCCCCTCGTCCGCGACGTCGATCTGCACGCGCCCGTTCTTCCCATACGCGCGCACCGTGACGGTTCCGCCGACCGGCTCCATCGATTGCACCGCGTT
The DNA here is from genome assembly GCA_040007995.1 of Gemmatimonadota bacterium. Lineage (GTDB taxonomy): Bacteria > Gemmatimonadota > Gemmatimonadetes > Gemmatimonadales > Gemmatimonadaceae > SCN-70-22. The sequence goes on from JBDTUA010000232.1 coordinate 6,016, forward strand.
GGTAAGCACGTTGAAGAGCACCTGGCCAACCTGGAATGGGTCCGCCATGGCTTCGGGAACGTCGTCCGAAATCTCGCGCTCGATGCGGACCGTCGACGAGGCCGTCATGCGTTGCAGCTGGTCGTCGATGAACGGTCCGACCGCCACCGACTCGCGCTGAGGCTCCTTGATTCTCGTGAAGTCGAGAATGTCCGAGACGATGCGTTCGGCGATACCGATCTGCCGGCGCAGGGTGGCGAGGTGATCCCGCGCCTTGGGCGGGAGGTCCGGCACAGCGTGGCTGAGGTAGTACGCCACGTTGGACATCACGCCCAGCGGGTTGCGGAGCTCGTGCCCCACGCTGCTGGCCAGCTGCCCGAGGACCGCCATCTTCTCGCGCTGGATCAGCTCGCCCTGCGCCAGCTGCAACTGCTCGGTGCGCTCCGCGACCTGCTGCTCCAGCCGCTCACGCGCGGCGCGCACGCTGTTCGCCATCACCACGAAGGCCTCTCCCAGCCGACCGACCTCGTCGTCGCCGCCGACCGGCAACGACTCGGTGGCCCGCGTACCCGCCGCGATGCACTCGGCCGCGTCCGTCAGCTGCACCAACGGACTCGTCACGCGACGGATGACGAACCACCCGGCCAGCGCACCGAACGCCACGACCACTCCCCCAAGCCCGACCAGCGTCCAAAGCATCCCCCGCACCGGCGCGAGCAGCTCGGCCCTCGGCACGCTCACCGCGAAGAGCAGCGGCGAGTTTGCGATCGGCGAGGCGTAGACCATGCGCGCCTCGCCGTTGTCGACAAACGATCCTCGTCCCGTCGGAATCTCGAGCGGCCCCAACGGCTTGACGAAGTTTGTCCACTGCGATCCGTCCGCGTTCCCCACCAGCATCCGCCCACGCGGCCCAAGCAGTTCGTTGAGCAGCTTGAGTGCGTCGGGCCCGGCGAGGACGCTCCGCACCACGACGACCTGGCCCACCACCGCCCCATGGCTCTTCACCGGGGCCGCGGTCTCGAATACCTGCTCGCCCTCGAGGAGATACAGGCGACTCACGTATGGGGAGTCGCGGCTGTTGAGGACGTCGGCGGGACGAGCGACCAGCGGGCGCCCCAGGCTGAGCGTGACCGAACCGTCTGCCTTTCGTAACCCCACGGCCAGCGTAAGCCCGGTGTCGGGTCCGAGCGCGGCGAGCAGCGTGCGCACCGCCGCCGTGTCGCCCCGCCCAGCCAGAAGGGCCGCAACCCGCGGACGCGCCGCGATCTCACGGACCGCGGCAACGCGCGACAGCACGCCCGGTCCCGTCACGGAAGCGAATCGATCGGCCACGGAGCGCAGTCGCACCCACATGACACGCTCCGACTCCTGCCGCACCGCCACATACGCGACGGAGCCGAAGGCGACGACGGCAACCGCGACGATGACGGCGATCCAGGCCGGGAGACGGCGGCGCAGCGACTGTGTTGTTTTGACCATCTCGGCTTCCCGCTGGAGTCGGACGGTCAAGCTAAGGGCGCTCCACGATCGCGCCATTTACCCTAAGGGGTAGACAGGCGAGGTCGCGCGCGCGGCGCTCCATCTCGAGTAGGAGGACTGCGAGGTCGAAGAGTGACGGTCGGGATGCACCCGCCGGCAGCGCAGTCCAACGCTCGACGCAGTTAGGCGCTGGGGTGGGCCGCGGTGTCGAGGTGATCGACGAGCAGCCCGGTGGTCTGGCGCAGCAGCTGCGCGATGGCCTCCGCGACCATCATCGTGTACTTGAGCGCCAGATCGGGACGCTGCTCGATCATCGCGTTGAAGTCATCGAGCGTCAGGACCAGGATGGTGGTCGTCTCGACGCTTACGGCGGTCGCCGAGCGATGCTGACCATCAATGAGCGACATCTCGCCGACCATCTTGCCGCGCGTCAGGCGCGCGACGACCCGGTCGTGTAATGCCGAATCGCCCTTCCGGATCTCGAGCGTCCCGTCGACGATGATCGAGGCGAACGGAGCGCTGTCGCCTTCACGAAAGACGATCGTTCCGGGAGGAAGGGAGAAGTACTGCAGGTAGAAGCCGATGCCTTCCTCCTCCTTCCAGCTGAGCCGATGGCTCCAATTCGTCCCATCGAGCAGCTCGGCACGCTCGCGCGGAGACGAGGTCACGAGCGTGGCGCCGTGTCCTTGCAGCGTCTCGAACACGCTGGGCTTCGCGGGAATGATGCTGATGCGACTCATCAATCAGGAGTCTCGGCTGCAACCGAGACTCCCTTGAGCGCTCCTTCCGCTGTGTCGCCGCTACTTGATCGCCGCCAAGAGCGTCTCGAGCGTCCGTAAGGCCGTGGTGGCGGCCTCACGCACCGGCGTCGTCGGTGCGTAGTCGGCCGCGTCAACGACGTCCAGCAACTGGGTAAGACTGCCGCTG
>JBDTUA010000233.1:0-8365 GCA_040007995.1 Gemmatimonadota bacterium
GCACCGCCAACAATCTGTTCGACATCCCTGCCCCGCTGCGCGACCGGATGGAAGTGATCCGCATCGCCGGCTACACGGTCGAGGAGAAGGTGGAGATCGCGTGGCGCTACCTCCTGCCACGGCTGCTCGAGGAACACGGGATCAGCGACAAGGACATCCAGTTCACCGACGAGGTCCTCGGCTACATCTCCTCGCGCTATTCGCGCGAGGCGGGGCTCCGCAATTTCGAGCGTAACATTGCCGCGCTGATGCGGAAGCGGGCGCGGCGCAAGGCCGACGGCGAGGAAGGCGCGTGGATCGTCGACAATGCCCTGATCGAGAAGCACCTCGGGGCCCCCAAGCACGCGGTAGATGAAGCGGAAAAGGAGCCGGAGATCGGCACCGTCACCGGGCTCGCCTGGACGAACATGGGGGGCGACATCATGACCATCGAGGCGCTGCGCATGATCGGCTCTGGGAAGCTCACCGTGACCGGCCAGCTCGGCGACGTGATGCGCGAGTCGATCGATGCCGCCCTGTCGTTCGTCCGTTCGCGCGCCGATTCGTTAGGCGTGACGACGCAGGACTTCAAGGAGAGCGACCTGCATATCCACTTCCCGGCCGGGGCGGTGCCCAAGGACGGGCCGAGCGCCGGCGTGGCGGTGACGCTCGCTATCGCCTCGGTCCTCAGCCGTCGTGCCGTGCGCCGCGACGTCGCGATGACCGGAGAAGTGACGTTGCGGGGCAAGGTCCTCGAGATCGGTGGCGTGAAGGAGAAGACGCTGGCGGCGTATCGGTCCGGGTTGCGCGAGGTGATCCTGCCCGCGGGCAACGAGAAGGATCTGCGCGAGGTCCCGGACGAGGTCCGGCAGAAAATGGCCTTCACCTTCGTCAGTTCGATGGACGAAGTCTTCCGGCTCGCCCTCCTCCCGCTGCCTTCGACGGAGCTCGTCGACCTCCTCCCGTCGGAGACTCGCGAGCGGTACGAAACGACGGTGGCTCCCACAGTCGCAGCGGAGCCGAGCGCACAGTAGGCAAACCGTCCGAACGGCACGACACCCGACGCCCGACACCGGCGCACGTCGGGAGCGGTGGGCGAGGATGCACGCGCTTCCTCGCCCACGGAACGTCAGAGCAGCTTCTGCAGCAGGTACAGGATCATTCCCACCAGCCCGCCCACCAACGTCCCGTTGATGCGGATGAACTGGAGGTCACGACCGATCGCGAGTTCGATGCGGTACGACGTCGCCTGCGGATCCCAGCGCCGCACCGTCGAGGCGATCAGTTCGCCCACTTCGTCCTGATAGCGCTCGGTCACGGCGACGACCCCCTCGACCAGCCAGGCGTCGACCTTTTCCATCAGGACCGGATCGGAGAGGATCGCGTTGCCGAAGGCGGTCAATCCGCGTTCGATCGTCTCGGGATTGAAGCCGTCGGGATTCTCCGCATGACGCACGATCGACGCCTTGGCGTCGCTCCAGAGCGAGGCGCTGAACTGTCGCACCGTGTCGGCCTGCAGCAGGTCCTCCTTGATCTGCTCGGCCTTGAGGATGACATCGGGCGACGCCTGCAGCTTGACGATGAAGTCGTCGATGGCGTTGTCGAAACGAGCCCGCAACGGATGGTTGGGGTCACGGTGCACGGCCTGCACGGTTCGCTCCAACGCCGCAACGATCCGCGCCGCAATCTTGTCATCGACCGCGCCGGGGATCCACCACGGACTCTCCTTCTCCACCCGCTCGCGGATCAGGTCCTGGTTCTCGCTGAGCCCCTTGGCCAGCAGGCCGATCGCGTCGTCGAGCAGTGCCTGATGCCGGTTCCCGGCGGTGAGCAGCGACAGCGCCCGTCCGAGCAAGGGCGCAATCTGCGTCTTCTGCACGCGCCCGACCACCGCCTTGGTGATGACCTGCTCGACATCCTCGTCACGCAGGACGTTGACGGCGGCGGCGAGCGACTTGGCGAGCTGCCGCGCGATGCGCCGTGAGTTCTCGGGATCCACCATCCATCGTGCCATGCGCGCCGAGGCATTCAGCGTGTGGAGCTTGGCAACGATGACGTCCTTGTGGAGGAAATTCTTCTGCACGAAGGCGCCCAGCGTCAGCCCGACACGATCCTTCCGCGTGGGAATGATCGCCGTGTGGGGGATCGGAATCCCCATCGGATGCTTGAAGAGCGCCGTGACGGCGAACCAGTCCGCGATGCCGCCGACCATCGACGCCTCCGCCGTGGCCCGCACGATCCCCAACCACGGATAGCGTCCTTCGAGCAGGCGGGCGATCACGAAGATGACAGTGGCGACGACCAGCAGCGCCAGCGCCCACGCCTTCATGTTGCGCAGGCGCACCTGCCGCAACGCCTCGTCTTCGGGGCGCAGCGGTTGGGGAACGGAGAGCGAGTCGCGGGCGACCGGCGGCTTCGGCGTGCTCCCTGCGGTCACGCTATTCCTCGAGCTTGACCTTGCGCAGGTCGAGCACGTCGATGCTCGACCCGGCGGGAACATCCACGTACACGACGACCGGACGTCCGCCGATGTCGGTCGCCGTGACGGCGATCGTGCGACCACGCGCCGAGTAGACGCGCGTGCTCTGCGAGGCCTGCGACGGCTTGACCGCGCCGAACCGCTTGAGGATGGCGGTGTCCATCAGGTCGAAGAATTCGGCGGCATCGATCGAGGTGTCCCACACGGTGACCCAGGCGAGTCCTTCCCCTCCCCGTCCGGATTCGAAGAGCACGTAGCGGTCGCCGTCCCATCCGGCCGCCCCGCGATACGCCGCGTCGCGATCCTTCAGGTGCTGGAAGAGCAGGAGCCGCGTCTCGAATTCCCCGAGGTCGTTTTCGTAGATCACCTTGCCCGGGGGTGCGGGGAGGGTGACGACGGTGGGATCGTCGCGATTCAGGAAGTAGCGGTCGTCGTGCATCACCTGCTCCGACGAGACCGGCATCATCCCAAACGGCGACTTGCCGGCCGCCTTCTCCTTGAAGGCCCGCATGAACTCGGCGCCGGACAAGTAGGGGAAGAGCAGCGTCTCCTGGATCAGCATCGGCGCCGAGGAGAAGACCGGCATCGAGGCATTGTTCTCGCGGATCAGGGTGCGCACGCGCTCCCATCCCCCTGGAAGGTTGGCGACCATCGTCCCGCCGCCGAGCATCGCCGACAACTGCTCGAACGTCGCCTGTCCCTCGATCACCGCCTGCGCCGCGATCAGCCGGTCGTTGTGGCCCCGCACCTTCTGCAGCGAGTCCAGGTTGAAGTACTGGTCCTGCAGGGCGTGTACCAGTTCATGCGACACCGTGACCGCCACCATCTCGTCCGACGCCCCCTGCACGATGTAGAGGACCTTGGTGGTGGGATCGTAGTAGCCGACGATCTGCTCGGTCAGGAGACTGAGCATGAACTTCCGCAGGTCGAGCGAATCGGGGAGGAGCCCGAAGCGCTTGTACGACCGTTCGCTCCCGCGAAGCTCGGCGTCGGGCATGTCGGTGAGGAAACGCTGCTCGAGGAATTGCCGCACCTCGTCCTTGGTACGCGCCTCGAACTTGGGCGGGGTCTTGAACTTGAGCCCCGTCGACTCCTCGAGGCGGGGAATGGCGTCGGCCACCTTCGCCGCGACATCCTTGGGCTTCTTTTCCCCGCAGGCCACCGCCGCCAGCAGCAACATCATCGCGCCGATCCGTGCCATCAATCGCTCCATCGTACGGTTTGTCCGGTGGCCAGGGCGACCACGCGAGCCACGTCGAGCCCACGCACCACGACGCCGTCCTCGATCAGGACCGCGCGCATCTCCACGTCCAGCACCGCGAGACTCGGCGCGGGCGCCGCTCCCTTCGCCGGTGCGGACGCCGTCGTCGGCCGGGCGTCCGGCGAAGCGGACGCTCCCTCGCTGGCCGGTGCCGCCGTGAAGATGGCCTCGAGCTCGGCGCCGAAGCGCTGCAGTGCGGTCAGCCCGTCTCGAGCCATCGTCTCGAATCCTTCGTCCGCGCCTGTCGCGTCACCGCCGGACACCGGGCGCCCGTCGCTCCCCCGCCGGCTCGACGCCCGCTGCCGAACCAGTTCGCGTCGCCGCGCGATGAGCGCTTCGGCACGCGGCGTGTAGTGCGCGAGCGCCTGCGCGTGGGCGCATGCCTCGTCCAGCACATCGATCGCTCGGTCGGGGCGCCGGCGGTCGAGCATGTGGGCATCGGTCAACTCGACGCTCGCACGCAACGCGTCCTCGGCGATGGCGACGTTGTGGTGCCGCTCGAGCCGGTCGAGTCGCGCCCGCAGCACGTCCATCGTCTCCTCCGACGTGAGTTCGCGCACGAGGACACGCTGGAAGCGACGCTCGAGTGCCGGGTCGCCGCAGATCCAGCGGTCGTATTCCTCGTTCGTCGTCGCCCCGATCACGCGGAAGTCGCCTCGAACCAGCGAGGGCTTGAGCATGTTGGCCGCATCCATCGCCACCCCGAGCCCGGTCCCCTGCCCGATGAGATTGTGCAGCTCGTCGATGAACAGCACGACGTCGGGATCGGCCGACGTCTCCTGCACGAGGGCGCGGATCCGCTCCTCGTACTGCCCGCGGTAGACGCTCCCCGCGAGCAGCGACACGTGGTCGAGCGCGAGCAGACGGGTCGTACGGAGCGAGAGCGGGACCTCCCCCCCAACCAGACGTTGCGCCAGCCCCTCGACGATCGCAGTCTTGCCGACGCCCGCGGGGCCGACGAGGGCGGGGTTGTTCTTGCCGTGACGAAGGAGGATGTCGATGACGCGCGCGACCTCCTCGGCCCGGCACCGCACCGGTTCAAGTCGACCCTCGCGCGCTTCCCGCGTGAGGTCGCGCGTGAAGCGCCCGAGGGCGCCCCTCATCGGCCGATCCAAGTCCATGTCGTTCATGTGTTCTCCAGCGGCATTCCGCTACATCCCCATGAACTGCGTGAGATACCACGAGATCAGCCTTTCTCCCCAGACGAGCACCGCGACCGCGGCCGGTGCCAAGAATACCCCGAATGGTACCTCGGGGAGCGCGGCCTGTGGGGCACCCAGCGCGAGGTCCATCTGCTCGCCGCGCGGCGCGCCACGCAACCGGACGACCGGATAGACGACCCCCACGAACGTCACCGCGCCTAACGCTGCCCCGATGAAGAGCACGAGCAGCGATCGCGCCGGCCCCACGGCCGCCCCGACGACGGCCATCAGGGTGACGTCGCCAAATCCCATCGCCTCACGCTTCAGCACGACTTCGCCCAGCCAGCCGACGATAGCCACCGCTCCGGCACCGGCGCACGCGCCGATCAGGGCATCGTACGGCCCCGCGAACGGCGACGGCTCACCGCGGAAGACCGCCACGATCGCCGTCACGAGCAGGAAGAGCAGCCCGCTGACCGTGAAGCCGTCGGGAATCAGGTAGTGCTTGAAGTCCGTCACCGCGATCCCGAGCATGATCGTGGCGAAGATCGCGACCCGCAGCGCCGCGAAGGTCGGTCCGAAGTGCAGCGCGGCGGCCGCCCAGATCAGTCCGACCACCAGCTCCACGATCGGATACTGGATCGAGATCGGGAGCGCGCAGCCACGGCAGCGGCCGCGCAGCAGGAGCCAGCTCACCATCGGCAGGTTGTCGTACCAGGCGATCGGCAGCCTGCACTTGGGACAGCGCGAGCGTGGCGAGACGACCGATTCGTTGTGCGGCCAGCGCCCGATGCAGACGTTGAGGAACGACCCGATCGAGGCGCCGATGGCGAAGGCGAACGTGCCGAGGAATGCGTCGATCACGGGCGCAATTGATGGAGAAGGATGCCGGCGGCCACCGCCACGTTCAGCGACTCGACCGTCGATCGGATGGGAAGCGTGATGCGCTGCGCGAGCGCCGCGCGCACGGGGTCCGAGAGCCCACTCCCTTCGTTGCCGACCGCCAGCGCCAATCGATCGGGGGCGCGGACGGACGAAACGTCTGTCCCCCCCAACTCCGCCCCCCACAACACGATCGCGTGGGCGGCGCAAGCCTGCTGCACCGCCTCCCACGTGGCATGAACCGCCGGAAAATGAAAATGAGCTCCCATTGCGCTACGGACGACTTTGGCGTTCCACACGTCAACGGTTCCCGGAAGCGCAACGACCGCGTCGGCTCCGAGCGCCGCTGCGGTCCGGATGAGCGTCCCCACATTTCCGGGGTCCTGCACCGCATCCAGGACCAGAAGTCGGACCGTAGACTGGGCGACGATCTCCGGTCCGTCGAAGCGATACGACGGAGCGCGCGCCACCGCGAGCACCCCCTGAGGCGATTCCGTCTCGGCGGCGCTCTGGAATTCCTTGTCGGTCACGTCCGAAACATCGGCGCCTCGAGCCGAGAAGGCCTGCCGCAAGGCCTGCCCGCGCTCACCGGCGGCCAGTTGCGGGGCCGAAAGGACGCCGATCACCTCGACCGGGGAGCGCGCCAGCTCCTCGCAGGCGCGAATACCCTCGACGACGAACATTCCCTCGCGCTCGCGCGCCTTTCGTCGCGAGAGGTCGCGGGCCAGCGTCAGCAGACGCATCGATTATCGCCGTCGCGGTGTATCATCGCCTGAGAGTGTACGGTGGGTGTACGGTGGGTGTACGGTGGGTGTACTGTGGGTGTACGGGGCGCATTGAGCGCCCGTTTCGTCGGTACCATGTCGCCATGACTTCAATTCCCCTCGCTCGCATGCGGGTCACCCGTCATTTCATCGCCCGGACTGCCGGTCGACGTCCATCACGCGCCGTTACGGTGGCGGTGCGGGTCGCGCTGACGTGTCTGCTGATCTCGGGATGCGCCATTTCGACGCAGCGGGAGATCGAGCTCGGGACTGACTACTCCCACCAGGTGAACGCGCAGCTGCCGATCGTGAACGACCCGGAAGTCGTGCGCTACATCAATGTGCTCGGTGACTCGATCGCGCGCGTCGCCGACGACCGCAATCTCGACTGGCGCTTCTTCATCGTCGATAGTCCCGAGGTGAACGCCTTCGCCATCCCGGGAGGCTTCGTCTACGTGAATCGGGGGCTGATCGAGCGGACCACCCAGATGAATCAACTCGCCGGCGTGCTGGGTCACGAGATCGGTCACGTGGTCAATCGGCACAGCGTGAAACAGATGCAGACCGGCCAGCGCATGAATCTCGGCATGATGCTCGGATGCATCCTCACGCCGATCTGCACCAACGGTGGCGACATGGCCGTCGGAATGGCCGGTCAGGGGATCATGGCCTCCTTCAGCCGTGGTGACGAGGCGGAGTCGGATCAAGCGGGGATCGAGTACACGATGCGCGCCGGGATCGACCCGCGCGGCATACCCGACATGTTCCAGATCCTGATCAAGGAGCGGAACGAGCGTCCGTCGGGAGGACTCGACGCCTGGTTCCGCACGCATCCGATGGAGGAGGACCGGGTGGCGGCGACGCAGGCGACGATCGCGAAGTTCAACACGACCTTGCTGGATCGCCTCACGCGTGACACGCCGCGCTATCAGGAGTTCAAGAAGCGGCTCGCCTCCCTTCCGGTCACCACCGCCAGGGGGCAGTAAGGGGACGACGGTTGCCGACCCCGGCCGCGACGTGCGCGCGGTCACCGCGAGGGTCGGCTCCTCGGCTTCATCCATCTGTGGGACGCGGACGCCGTGCTTGGGTCAGCTACGCCACCGACGTCGGGGGCGCCTCACGAAGCACCGAGAGGATGCCCGCACGTTCCGACGACACATCCGAGGAGAGTCGTTCGCATGCACCCAGTTTCCAGGAAGCTTCCCGTCGGCCTCATCGCGCTCGCGATCCTGGCGCTCTTCGTTCCGTCGGTCGCCTCGGCGCAGGGGCGGCTCCCGCGCCTCATCAGCGTCGGGATCGGCGGCGGCGGCACCGTCCCGGTCGGCGACTTCGCCAACGACGTCAAGACGGGGTGGAACGGGCTGGCCTACCTCCAGTACGAGCCGCTCTCAGGTGCTCCATGGGCCGTGCGCGCTGAGGCGCAGTACTCCAAGGCCAAGTACACCGACGACCTGCTCCTGGACGCCGGCGCCGGCGAGGGTGATGACCTGAGCAACAAGGTGCTCTACGTCGGAATCAGTGCCGTGTATCATCTCGCTCGCCCGGCGGCGACGGCGCGACCCTATCTCATCGGCGGGCTCGGTCTCTACCAGCAGACCGCCAGCCTGACCGATGCCAGTGGCATCAGCCTGAGCGACTCGGAGAGCGGTTTCGGCTTCAACGGCGGCGCCGGCATTCGCTTCGGGGGCGCCATCGGCGTCTTTGTCGAGACGCGGTTTCACCAGTTCAGCGTCACGCCGTCGGGAGCGGAGAAGTCGACGAGCCGGTTTATTCCGGTGTCGGTGGGGGTGACGTTTTGAAATAGACGGGGGACGGGGGACGGGAGTGCACGAAGGGCCGCCGGGGGCGGCCCTTCGTG
>JBDTUA010000234.1:0-8282 GCA_040007995.1 Gemmatimonadota bacterium
CGAGGCTCTCGTGCCGGTCGATGTAGGTGTACAGCCGGCGGCGCACGGCAGCGCCCCCCTGCGTCGCAGTCTGAAAGGGGGACTGCCATGCGTCAACGCTTGGATTGTGCGAGGGCCGGTGCGAGGGCCGGTGCGAGGACCGGTGCAGCGACTTCCGTCGACGCGCCGTAATCGATACAATCGCCGCCGCGCCGATGGCTGCAGCGCGGCTGAACGACCCCACGCTCCGAGCTCCGATCGACGTTTGCCGTGACTACGAAACTCCTGCACGCGGCGCTTCTCGCTCCGCTCGCGTCTCTCCTCTCGGCGTGCGCGTCGGCGCCACGCGTACCTGCCGCCCCGCGCAGTACCCCCGCTTCCGCGACGACCGCCGGCATCCCATCGATGCCCCACACCGCGGCCGACGTGCACTTCATGACCGGGATGATTCACCATCACGCCCAGGCAGTGCTGATGGCGGGGTGGGCTGTTTCGCACAATGCCGGCCCGTCGCTGCAGCGCCTCGCCGAGCGGATCGGCGTCGCGCAGAAGGACGAGATCGCCCTGATGAAGAACTGGCTGCGCGGAAAGGGCGAGCCAGTTCCCGATGGAACGCCGGGGCCGACGACGATGTCGATGAACGGGATGCAGCACGAGATGCTCATGCCTGGTATGCTGACCGATGCCCAGCTCAGACAGCTCGATTCGGCGCGCGGGGACGACTTCGACCGCCTCTTTCTCACGTTCATGATTCAGCACCACCAAGGCGCGATCACGATGGTCGATGCGCTTTTCGGATCGGAGGGAGCGGGACAGGACGAAGTCATCTTCCGCTTCGCTTCCGACGTTTATGCCGACCAGACGACCGAGATCGACCGGATGGAAAGGATGCTCGACGCCATTCCGCCATCCGGCAGCCGCAACTAGCCCGGCGCGTCCGCGCGCGGTCTTACCTCCCCCTCCGCCACTCGTGTCCCCTCACAGCATCGAAGGAGTCGCCATGGAATCCCCAAGGTCGAATCGGCGCCCGCCGGTCGTCCTCGCACGCGTGATCCGCGCCGTCGCGGTCGGCCTGGCCCTCGGCGCCTGCGCGCGCGGGGCGATGGTCACGAATGCGGCGCCGAACATGTCACCGACCCCACCGTCACCCGATCCACGCGTCGGGCTGAAGGCCGGGCTGCACGATGCAGCTGAGGCGTCGTGGAACCTGCGGCTGCTCTCCAACTCGCCGTCGCCGCAGGGCTTCGTTGGCGTTACCAACTCCGACCTCGCGTTCATCGGGAACTACGCGATCCAGGGGAACTACAACGGCTTCATCGTCTGGGACATCTCGACCCCGCGCAAGCCGACGGTCAAGAAGACCTTCCTCTGTCCGGCCTCGCAGAGCGACGTCTCTGTCTACAAGAACCTGCTTTTCGTCTCCGCCGAAGGGCTGACGGGGCGTCTGGACTGCGGGACGCAGGGCGTGCGCGACACCGTGAGTCACGAGCGCGTGCGCGGGATCCGCATCTTCGACGCGACCGACATCTCCAACCCGAAGTACATCACCAACGTGCAGACGTGCCGCGGTTCGCACACGCACACCGTCGTGAGCGATCCGCGCGATCCTGCCAACGTATACGTCTACGTCTCGGGCTCAGCCGGTGTGCGCTCGCCTAACGAACTGCCGGGCTGCTCGGGACTGGCCCCGTCGGACGACGCGAACTCGGCGCTCTTCCGTATCGAGGTCATCAAGGTGCCGCTGGCACACCCGGAGCAGGCGGCGATCGTCTCTTCGCCGCGCATCTTCAACGACCTGACCGCGCCGCCCAAGCACGCCGAGGTCCTCGACTCGGCGGCCCGCGCCCGTGCGGCCAGCCGGACTCCGCGCCCGGGATCCAACATCCGCAATGCCGGCCCCACGCAGTGCCACGACATCACCGTGTATCCGGCGATCGGGCTGGCCGGCGGTGCCTGCGGGGGGTACGGCCTCCTGCTCGACATCAGCAACGTCGCCAACCCGGTGCGGGTGGCCGCGGTCGCCGATTCCAACTTCTCGTTCTGGCACTCGGCCACGTTCAGCAACGACGGCTCGAAGATCCTCTTCACCGACGAGTGGGGGGGAGGGACGCAGCCGCGCTGTCGCTCGACCGACAAGATGGAGTGGGGGGCCGACGCCATCTTCACGCTCGTCGACCGGAAGATGACGTTCAAGAGCTACTACAAGATGCCGGCGCCGCAGACCGCGCAGGAGAATTGCGTGGCGCACAACGGCTCGCTCATCCCCATCCCGGGACGCGAGGTGATGGTGCAGGCGTGGTACCAGGGCGGGATCTCGGTGTTCGATTGGACCAACCCGGAAAAGCCGTACGAGATCGCCTACTTCGACCGCGGTCCGGTCGACTCGACCAAGCTGGCGAGTGGCGGCTCGTGGTCGGTGTACTGGTACAACGGCACGCTGGTGAGCTCCGAGATCGCGCGCGGACTCGACATCTACGAACTCGTACCGAGCGCTCACCTGTCGCAGCATGAGATCGACGCGGCCCGCACGGTGCACTTCGACCAATTGAATGCCCAGGAGCAGCCCAAGTTGCTCTGGCCGGCGTCGTTCTCGCTGGCGCGTGCGTACCTCGACCAGCTGGAGCGAAACGGCGGGGAGCCGACGGATCGCATTGCCGCCGCGCGCGCCGACCTCACGGCGGCGGAGAAGCTCTCGGGCAGCGCGCGCCGCTCCGCGCTCGACGCACTGGCCACGCGTATGCACACGGAAGCACGCTCCGCCACCGATGCTCCCAAGGCGCACATGGCGGCGGGAGCTGTCGGAGACTTGGCCAAGTCGATGTAGACATCGTTCTGACGCACGACCACGTCGCGCGCGCGACGAAGGGGGGCGCCCGGATCGGGTGTCCCCCTTCGTGACGCGCGGCGATGCTCCAGCGCGACGCCGCCCCTGTCGGGAGCGGTGCAGGGGTGGCAGCTTGCGCGGACCGCAGGAGTACGCACCATCCTCTCGCTCGTCTGGTCCCATGAAGAAGTGGCTCCGCAGGATCGGCATCGGTCTCGGTGTTCTTGTCCTCCTCGTCGCAGTGAGTGGCGCATGCTACGAATGGATCGGCCGCCGCGCCGCCAGGCGCAATTTTCCGCCGCCAGGAACGCTCGTCGACATCGGCGGGCGCCGGATTCAGATCGACTGCCGCGGCACCGGCACGCCGATCGTGGTGCTCATCTCGGGGCTCGATATCGGTGGGTCGACGTCGTGGTCGGCGGTGCACGATTCGCTGGCCCTCACCACGCGCACCTGCGCCTACAGTCGCGCGGGGATCATGTGGAGCGACGCGGCCCCGGGTGCGACGACGGCGAAGGGTGTGGCGGACGACCTGCATGCGGCGCTCGACAAGGCCGGCGAGACGGGGCCATTCGTGCTCGTGGGACACTCGCTCGGCGGGCCGTACCTCATGACCTACACGAAGTATTACGGAGACCAGGTCGCCGGGGCGGTGATGGTCGATGCGTCGCACCCGGACCAGATCGATCGTCTGGGACGCATCGTGCCCGCGGCGGCCAACCCGGCGCTGACGTCGATGAAGGTTGCCGCCGCCTTCTCGTGGGCCGGCGTCGTACGCCTCGCCACGGCCTCAACGCCGGCGATGCCTCACCAGGATGACGCGACCGTGCGCGAGGTCGCCGCGTATTCCCCGCACTCGCTCCATGGCGCGCTCGGTGAGATGGTCGCGTTAGGCGCGACGCTCAGCGAGGCGGGGACGTTTCGGCAGCTGGGCGACCGCCCGCTGGTCGTGCTCACGGCGATGAAGCCGATGACGTCCGCCGAGTTGGCGACGCTCGAGATCTCGGCGGAGACGGGGAGCGAGTTCAAGGCGGCGTGGAAGGCGATGCAGGATGATGAGGCGACATGGTCGACGCGCAGCGAGCACCACCTGGTCGACGATGCGTCCCACTACATCCAGTACTTCCGGCCGGACGTGGTGATCCAGGCCGTGCGCCGAGTGGTAGACCGCGTGCGCACGGGGACGTAGTAGCTTCCGCATCGGTCTATTCTTCCATCCTTCCCGGAGCTCCACGATGTCCCGCCCGGTCCGCATCATCCTGATGACGCTGATCCTCGCTGTGGCGATCGCTGCGGGGATCCGGAAGTGGAAGGACCCCGAGGTGGCGACGCTCGATGAATCGACGCGCGCCGGTGTCGCCGGGGAGTTCGTCGCCTTGTCGAACGGCGTGACGCACTTCGAGGTCGCGGGTCCCGATACCGGGCGTGTGGTGGTGCTGGTACACGGCTTCTCGGTTCCGGCCTACATCTGGGACTCCACCTTCCACGCGCTGAGCAACGACGGCTTCCGCGTCATACGCTACGACCTCTACGGTCGCGGGTGGTCCGACCGTCCGGACGTCGCCTATGACGGGACGATGTACGATCGACAGCTGGATGAACTGCTCGATTCGCTGCATGTCGTTGGACCGATCGACCTGGCGGGACTGTCGTTCGGCGGGTTCGTGACGGCGCACTACGTGGCGAGCCATCCCGACCGCGTGCGGACGCTGGTACTGGTCGATCCGGTGAGCGATGGTTCGCCGCTGCCCGGCATCCTTCGGGCCCCTTTCCTCGGGGAGTGGATCTGGCAGGTGACGCGCGTCCCGGGGATGGCGGCGGGACAGGCGTCGGACTTCCTGCATCCGGAGCACTTCCCGGGGTGGGCCGACCGATACCGTCCGCAGATGCGCTTCAAGGGGTTTGGGCGCGCGCTGCTTCGCAGTGCAGGGACGATGGGGACGACTGACTTTCCCGCGTTGTACTCGGCGGTGGGGAAGACGGGGATCCCGGTCCTCCTGATCTGGGGGAAGCAGGACCAGACGGTGAAGATCGAGCGCTCGACGGTGGTGCGGAGCGCGATTCCGTCGGTGGAATTCTTCCCGGTGGATTCGGCGGGGCACCTTCCGGCGCTGGAGCAGGCGCCGCTGGTTGCCGCGCGGTGGCGCGAGTTCTACGCTGCGCATCCCCGATAGCCGTCCGCTCACGGAGCGCGATGCGGCGACAGGCGCCAGGGTGCTCTGCGCGCGTCGGTCCAACTGTCGCAATACCCCTGACCGTCACATCTTGACAATCAAGAGGAGAACCCGGTAAGCTCCGGCTGACTCTACCGGAGTGGACGTCGTGGACGACGAGAAGAGCACGGACGTGATCCAGGGGACGCTGGACATGCTGATCCTCAAGACGCTGAGCCTCGAGCCGATGCATGGCTTCGGGATCGCTCGGCGGATCGAGCAGATCTCGCGGGGCGTCTTCAAGGTGAATCCGGGATCGTTGCTCACCGCCTTCCAGCGGCTCGAACGCGACGGTCTGCTCGATGCCGAGTGGCGGCAGACGGAGAATGCGCGACGGGCGAAGTTCTATGCGCTGACTCGGAGCGGTCGCAAGCGGCTCGACGTCGAGACCGAGGATTGGACGCGCCGAGTCACGGCCATGTCGCGCCTGCTCAAGGCGGAGGCCTGATCATGTCGACATGGCGTCACATGACCTGCGGCCTGCGACGCCTCTTTCGGCGCGACACCAGCGACCGTGAGATTGCGGACGAAGTAGAGCACTTCCTCGAGCAGGCGATTGCCGCGCGCGTCGCAGGCGGTGCGACACCCGAGGAGGCGCGCCGAGCGACGCGCCTTGAGATGGGGAGTCCTTCGACTGTGCGGGAAGAGGTGCGAGGCTACGGGTGGGATGGGGTGGCGGGGACCGTCCTGTCTGATGCGCGCTTTGCGCTGCGCGTCCTGCGCCGCACCCCGGTCTTCACCGCGATCGCCATCTTCGTCATCGCGTTAGGCAGTGGGGCGGTGACAACGATCTTCAGCGCGATGAACGCGATCGTGCTGCGCCCACTCCCGGGGACGACCGACGCGCGGCGCCTGATCGCGATCGATCGCCGAACCCCCGACGAAGCCGAGGGGGTCTCGGCGTCGTATGAGCTGTTCGACTTCGTGCGTCAGAACACGCACGCGCTACAGGGGATCGCGGCCTGGGGGAAGGCGACGTTCACGATGTCGGGCGGGGGCGAGGGAACCACGGTCTACGGGAATCTCGTCAGCGGCAACTACTTCTCCGTGCTGGGCGTGCGTCCGGAGATGGGGCGCTTCTTCGCCGCCGACGAGGACCGCACGCCGCTCACCCACCCCGTGGTGGTGATCTCGCACTCGCTCTGGACCACGCAGTTCGCAGCGGACAGTGGGATCGTCGGACGAACGGTGCGCGTGAGCGGCGTTCCATACACGGTCATCGGCGTCGCCCCTCCTGACTTTCACGGGGTCTTCTCGCCGATCCTGGTCGACGCCTGGGTTCCGCTGATGATGCAGCAGCAGCTCCGCCCTGGACGCGATATCGTGCACGACACGTGGCTGTGGACCTTTGGCCGACTTGCGGACGGCGTGAACCGCGACGCGGCGCGCGTCGAGCTGACGTCGCTGGTGAAGCGATACGTCGACCAGCGCACAGAGCCGGAATGGCGCGCCCGATTCACGGCCATCCGGTTGACCGAGATGGACGGCCTGCCGGCCGACGCGCACGCCATGGCGCTCGGCTTCATCGCCCTGCTGATGGGCGCGTCGGTGCTGGTCCTGCTGATCGCGAGCGTGAACGTGGCCTCGATGCTGTCGGCGCGCGCGATCGCCCGGCGGCGGGAGATGGCGGTGCGGGCGGCGCTGGGCGCGGGGCGCGGCCGACTCGTGCGGCAGCTGTTGACGGAAGTCGTGGTGCTGTTCGTGCTCGGTGGCCTCGGCGGAATCGTCCTCGCCGTGCAGGCCACGTCGGCCATGGAGCGCCTGAGCGTTCCCGTGGATGTACCGATGGCGCTGGAGATATCACCCGACGTGAGGGTCTTCGCCTTCGCGCTCACCATCGCACTCCTCACTGGACTCATATTCGGCTTGGCTCCGGCGCTGCGCGCCGCGAACAGCGACATCAACGCGCGGCTGCGCGACGGCACGACGGGCGCGGGGACGCGGCGCCGAATCATGGGGAATTCGCTGATCATCGGTCAGCTCGCCCTCTCGCTTGTGCTCCTGGTGGTGGCCGGCCTCTTCCTGCGCGCCCTCGACCTTGGCACCAACGCAAATCCGGGATTCGACCCAACCGGGGTCATGACCGCCTCGCTTAACACGCAGTCGTACGGCTACGACACGCAGAAGGCGCACCAGTTCTATCAGGGACTACGCGACCGACTCGACGCGGCGCCCGGTGTCGTCTCGGTGTCTTTCGCCAGCAACATGCCGTTGGCCTTCGCGACCTCGACCGGAAGCGTCTGGCCTGACGGCATCGGAGCGAAGCCTCCGACCGAGCCGGGGAAACGGGAGGACGGCAAGCCGATCCAGATGACGCTGATCGGGACCGGCTTCTTCGAGACCATGAAGCTCCCGATCCGTCGCGGGCGCGCCTTCGAGCGCACGGACGATGTGCATGCGCCGAAGGTCGTGGTCGTGAACGAGACGTTTGCTGCCCGCTTCTGGCCGGATGGCAGCGCTGTCGGACGAGGCTTCACGTATCTGGACGATCACTACACGATCATCGGCGTTGCGCGCGACTCGAAATACGACTCACTGACCGAGGAGACACCAGCCTTTGTGTACTTCGGGCTCGAGCAGGCGTGGGTGCCGGGTCAGATCGTCCTGGTGCGTGATGCGACGGGCGGAAGCCAGGCGTCGGCCGCGATGCAGCGTGCCGTGCAGGCCATCGATCCCACGCTTCCGCGTCCCGTCGTCACATCGCTGCGGGATGCGAACAGCATCGTCCTCCTGCCGCAGCGGATCGCCGCCATCGTGACCGGAACGCTCGGCGCGGTCGGTCTCCTGCTGGCGACGCTGGGGCTGTACGGGATGATCGTCTACGGCGTGAACCGTCGCACGCGGGAGATCGGGCTGCGCATGGCGCTGGGCGCCACCCGCGGCGACGTGGTGTGGTTGATCATTCGCGAGGGGATGGTCCTCGCGGGACTTGGCGTGCTGATCGGCCTTGTCCTCGCGGCAGCGGCGACGCGACTCCTCGCCAGTCTGCTTCTGAATGTCAGTCCACTCGATGCCGTCACATTCGGCGGCATGTCGCTGCTCTTCATTGGCGTGGCGATGCTCGCCAGCTACCTCCCGGCCCGGCGGGCCGCGGGAGCGGACCCGATGCTCGCGTTGCGCGTGGACTGAGCGAACGGCCGGATGACCCGGTGGCCACTCGCAATGTCGGTGGCGCGCCGGATGGGCGCGTCGCCGGCCACGCGCGTGCGTCTCAGCTGCTCGAATCGATGAGATCGGCGTAGTTGGGGTGATCGCCGAGCCACGCG
>JBDTUA010000235.1:0-8262 GCA_040007995.1 Gemmatimonadota bacterium
TATGCTGCAGTACGAACGGCGCGTGAACCTGTTCATGCAGGGGCGCCGCCTGAACGACATGTACCGATTCGGCGTCGTCGACGCGGAGTGGGTATCGAACTCGGACGCCGTCACCTGCCCCGGCTCGATGTTCCCGATCACCAACAGCGAACGACTCACGAACCCTCTTGCCGCCTCGTCGACGCCGGCCTGCGGGAAGTGATCGGCGTAGGACTCAATGCACCTCGGCGGAGGTCCCCTCGCGGGGGCCTCCGCCGAGGTGCATTGAGCAGCATCGGGACGCCCCTATCGGTCGCCGCCAGGGCACCGATCGCGGCGCACGCGCAAGGGACTGCCCAAGCGGGTGATGCAGTCGGTTAACGCGCGGGCGATCCTGAATCACACCTAGGGAGGACGACAACGGGCACGCAACGCGCGAGATTGCGCGCTCTCTCTTCATCGTCCATCGTCCCTTTGAGCAGGCTGCGCCTGCAGGCGTCCTAATATGAGCAAACTATTGCGCGGCCTGGCCGCTGGGTGGGGCGCGAAGAAGCTCGGCGGAGGATGTTTCTCCACGATCCTCGTCTTCCTCTTGCTCTGGTGGCTGTTGGGTTCCGTCGGGATCTTCAAGTAGCGGAGTGCGCCCGGCGCGATGCGCCGGGTTGATCCGTCGTTCCGCGCCACGCCGCTATCCTCATCGGGCGGCGTGCGCGCCCCCGCGGTGGAGCGACCTCACATTGCGTCGCGGCGTCTACGCCCACTGCGGCGCGTCAGGGAGCACCACCAAGGGCTTCCGCCCGACCATGGCACCGTCCAGGTGCAAGAGCGCCAGTCCTACGCCCGCCGCGCCCTGCATCAATCCGGTCTGCGCCACGAGGAGTTCCGGCCGCACGCGATGTTCCGCCTGGACCCACTTCATCCCGTCGCCGTCCGCTGTGCCGCGTTGTACGGCATCGTCCATCACGCGTTGCGCAAACGTCAGGTGGCCCGAGTCACCGGTCATCGCATGCATGGCGATGAAGAATTCCACCACGCCAGAGGCGCCGCAGCACTGGGAGATGTTGTTCCAATAACCGGAGCCGTCGGGGTGCTGATCGGGGACTCCGCTATCGACGATCCCCTGCGCGAGCCGGGGCAGCATGGCGCGCCACTTGGTATCGCCGGTGACCTCGGCCAGGCGATGGTACAGGCGGGCCGTGCCGGCGGGACCATGGCACCAACTCAGGTAGTAGAGCGACTCACCACCGGGTTCGGAATGGAAGACCTTGAAGCCGTCGTGTACGGTCCGGGTACCGATCGCTTGCAGGTAACGCTCTCCCGCCAATGCGGCATCGAGGAAGCGGCGCTCCTGCGTCTCCTGGGAGAGCGTCGCCAGCACGAACGATACGCCGGCCGTTCCGTGCGAAAAGTTGGGATATCGCCTCGGGACCGCGCTGGCGATTCCCCACTTGAGCCCTCCCTGCTCGGGCGTGGCGACTTCGATCAGGCGATCGCCAACGCGTATCGCGTCGCGACGCCAGTCCTTCCACGCGCCACCGTGCTGATCGAGCCAACGCAGGGTGAGGAGAATCCCGCCGCTTCCGGAGATGATGTCGGTCGAGGGATTCCAGCCCGCTCCGCTACCCGCCGGCGCCAGCGACGCGCGCAGGAGGGAGACCGCGCGCGCGCGGCCGTCGGCGAGGGTCTGGTCGCCAGTCGCGCGGTGCGCCATCTCCAGCACGTACGCCACACCCGCAGTCCCGGTATACAGCCCCGCCCCTTCCTCGCCTAACGACGCCGCCGACACGGGGAGCGTGGCGGCCAGCTGCCGGGCGCCGGATCGTATCGGCTCCAGCCAGCGGCGATCCCCGGTGGCGTGCCAGAGTTCGAGGTAGAAGAGGACGACGCCGGGCGTTCCAGAATAGAGATCGCGCTGGACACTGGCGACGTCGGCGGGATCGGTGGGCCACTCCCACCGATCGCCATCGCGGATCGCCGATTGAGCGATCCAACGCTCGGCGGCAAAGGCCGTCTCGCGATAGCGCGGTGCCGCGCCTGCCAGGGGATCGGTCGCACCACCCTCGCGCCATCGCGCGGGAAGCGACAGGAAGGCAGCGGCCGCGACTCCCCGTCCGACGAGGGCGCGACGAGAGAGGGGGAGTTCGGGCGTGCGCGATTCGTCGTCCATGAGTCGTCTCCGGCGCAAGAAAGGGCGTCGCTGTCCGGCGTGGCGCCGCGACTGAAGCTACCGGTGGACCTCCGACGTCGTCCAGCGCGCATGGCATCGCTGGCGCTCGCCGGACGCGCAGACCATTCTCCGCTATCCCCCCACAGGTGGAGCTTCCTGATCATGGCCCGCTGGCGCGCATCGCTCATCTACGTCGGTATCAAGCATCATGTGGTCGCCTTCGACCGCAAGACCGGTATCGAGGCATGGCGGACCGCGCTCCCAGCGCGATACAAGAGCTCCGCGTCCCCGGTGAACGTCTATTGCGACGGCGAGGGGCTCTTCGCGAGCTGCGCTGGTGAGATCTTCGCGCTTGACCCGCGCAGCGGTGCACTATTGTGGACTGATCCGCTGAAAGGCATGGGGACTGGGATCGCCATCTTTGCTTCCGAGCTTGGCGGCTCGACGCAAGGTGCCGTTCTTTCAGCGGCCGAGGCCGCGCGGCAGGCGGCGGCGGCGGCGGCGGCTGCTGCTGGCTGATCACCGAGCTCCTTCTTTCGTCCACCGACTTCCGTTCCTAAATGACCACCGTCCTGGAATCCGCCCGCGCCGCCTTCTCTTTCGCCGGCGATGCCATCACGCTTGGCGCCGTCGTGCACGAGGGGCTGTGCACACCCGAGCCGCTCCTCCGGATTCCGCTGGCGATGATGACGCGCCACGGGCTCATCGCCGGGGCGACCGGGACGGGCAAGACGAGATCGTTGCAGCTGATCGCCGAGGAGCTGTCGAAGGCTGGCGTGCCGGTCTTCATGGCCGACATCAAGGGAGACCTCGCCGGCGTCGCAGTACCCGGAGAGCCCAGCGAACGTATCAAACAGCGCGCGGCAGACACGGGCTACCAGTGGGCGCCGTCGGGCTTCCCGGTGGAGTTCCTCAGCCTCACGGGCGCCAACGGGGCACAGCTGCGCGCGACCGTCTCCTCGTTCGGCCCGCAGCTGCTGGCGAAGGTGCTGGACCTGAACGACACGCAAACCAGCGTGCTCGCCCTCGTCTTCAAGTACTGCGACGACAAGGGACTGCTGCTCCTCGACATGGCCGACCTGCGCAGCGTCCTGCAGTACCTGTCCGGTGATGGTGCCGAGGAGTTGAAGGCGTACGGCGGGATGTCGAAAGCGACGGTCGGCGTGCTGCTGCGTGAGATGGTAGAGCTCGAGCAACAAGGGGCCGGCCAGTTCTTCGGCGAGCCGATGTTCGACCTCGATGACCTGCTGTGCGTCGAGCGCGACGGACGCGGATTGATCAGCGTGCTCTCGCTCAGCGACGTGCAGCAGAAGCCTGCCCTCTTCTCGACCTTCATGCTGTGGATGCTGGCGACGTTGTACAATGAACTCCCCGAGGCCGGCGACCTCGAGCGGCCGAAGCTCGTCTTCTTCTTTGACGAGGCGCACCTGCTCTTCGACGACGCCAGCAAGGCGCTGCTGGACCAGATCGAGCAGGTCATACGCCTGATCCGCTCGAAGGGCGTCGGAGTCTTCTTCATCACGCAGTCGCCGAAGGACATCCCCGACACCGTCCTCGCGCAGTTAGGGAACCGCGTGCAGCACGCGCTGCGCGCCTTCACGCCGGATGACGAAAAGGCGCTGCGCGCGGCGGCGCGC
Organism: Gemmatimonadota bacterium; assembly: GCA_040007995.1. Taxonomy (GTDB): domain Bacteria; phylum Gemmatimonadota; class Gemmatimonadetes; order Gemmatimonadales; family Gemmatimonadaceae; genus SCN-70-22. The sequence continues at coordinate 3,784 of JBDTUA010000235.1, forward strand.
ACCTATCCGAAGACCGATTTCTATGACGTGCAGGCCACGCTGACGTCGATGGGCACCGGCGAGGCGATGATCGTGACGCTGACGCCGAAGGGGACGCCCACCGCGCCATTCGTCTCGCGGATGATCCCGCCGACGTCGCGGATGGGAACGCTGACCGAGGACGAGCTGGCGCAGCGGCTTCGCACGCCGCAGGTGAAGAAGTACTCGGCGGCGGTCGATCGAGAGAGCGCCTACGAGATCCTGCAGGCGCGCTATGCCGCCAATGCCGCCAATGCCGCCACCGCCGCGGCCGCCGCCGCCGAGGCGGCCGCCACCCCGACGCGCGGACGCGGCGCGGCGAACCCGGTCGACAGCACCGTGCTGGGACAGGTGCTGAACTCATCGGTCGGCAAGAGCGTGCTTCGCACGGCGGCCGTCGCAGTGACCGGGACGCTGGTGCGCGGCATCCTGGGCGCGCTGATGGGCGGAAAGAAGACGACGCGCCGTCGCTAGCCGGCACGTCGGAGGGTGCGGCGGGCTCCGGCGTCAGTTCCGGACCCCGCCGCGCGTCGCCACCTAACGAGGCGTGATCTCGAAGGTGAACGGCTGCTGCACGAGCTGCCGTACCTTTCTTCCGTGCGACTCGGCGGGGACAAATCGCATGCGGCCCAGCGCGTCGCGCACACTCTGCGCAAACATGGCGTGGCTGTTGGACGCCAGCTCGATGCTGCCACGCTCGACGTGTCCGAGTGTATCGACCACGAAGCGGGCGAGGACGAGTCCTTCGATGCCGGCGCTGGCCAGCATCGCGGGGTAGCGTGGCGCAGCGCCGACGCGGACCATCACCTCCCGATCGACGGTGAGAGCTGTCATCGGTGCACCTCCGATCGAAGCGAGCAAACCGCCCTTGGGCGTCCCACCGCTACCGACGCCCTGCGTCACCGGCCCAGCCTCGGGCATCCCGGCGAGCCTCATGTCCACGTCGGGCAGCGAGGTGGGTACGCTCGCGGGCACGCTGGTGGGCACGATCGCGAGATCCGGCAGTGGAGCAACCACGGGAGGGACAAGCGGCGGAGTCACAGTGGACTGCGGCGGTGGGGGGACGGAGGGGAGCGTTGCCGTATGCGTCGGAAGCACTTCCGGCGGCGGCACCACGAAGACAAGCTTCTCCAGGGGAAGCGGAGTCGTCTCACGTGGCGCTGAGATGCCCGTGCCGACAACGGTCGCTCCGATGACGGCGGCGTGTACAACCGCGCTCAGCACGGTGCCGCCCGGTCCGCGCTGGCTCCGAGCCGATGATTCGGGTAGGGTGAGGTACATGGGGAGACCTCCAAGGCAAGGGAGAAGGGCAACGCGGGCAACGCGGGCAACGCGGGCAACGCGGGCAACGCAGCTCGGCGAATCGTGCAGCTGCCGCCACCTCTAACTTCGACATGCAAGATGAGGGGTCGGTGATCACGAGATTACGGTTCAATGAACGACGGGTGACGTTGCAATTGCTCGTCCTCGCCCTGGTAGGAGCCGCCGCTCCCGCTGCGCATGCGCAGGTCGTGCGAGGCACGGTGCGCGATGACGCGAGCGGCGCCCCGCTGGCCGGCGTCGTCGTGTCGATCCTGCACCACCGCGATGGGGAGGTCGCACTCCCGACGTCGCTCGCGCGCGTAACGGCTGGACTGACCGATGCGCAGGGTGCGTATGCGCTCGCGGCGGGTGACAGCGGGCACTTTGTCGTGACGGCCAAGCGGATCGGTGTGCGGCAGTACGTGTCGCCCGCCATCGCACTCGCGCGCGGCGAGACGCGGCAGCTCGACATCCGGCTCGAGGGAGTACGGTACGAGCTCCCCACCGTCACCGTATCGACCGCGACTCCCTGCGGGACGCGCGACGTCGATCGCGGTCGCATCGCCGCCCTGTGGGCCGAGGCCAGCGCTGCCCTCACCGCCAGCGAGTTGTCGCTGCGCGACCGACTGTTCCACGCAACCATCGAACACTACCAGCGTGTCCTCGACGCACGCACGCTCTCCGTACGCGACGAATCGCGCAACGTGCGCCGAAGCGTGACCGAGCACGCCTTTGTGAGCTTCCCCGCCGAGTCGCTCTCCATCGTCGGCTACGCGCGAGCGTTTGACGACGGAACGATCGAGCACTTCGCCCCCGACGCGAAGGTGCTGCTGTCCGATTCCTTCGTCCGCGACCACTGCTTCGGCCTGGCGAAGCCGACGTCGGGTGAGGTGGGGATCACCTTCCGTCCCGTGCGCCAGCGGCGCGTCGCCGACATCGAGGGGACCATCTGGCTCGACGCGCGGAGCTACGAACTGCACCGCGTCTCGTTCCGCTACACCAACTTTCCGTTGCCGATACAGGACACGCGGACCGGTGGCGAAGTGCGGTTCGAGCACCTCGCGGGTGGTGCCTGGTACGTGTCGCGCTGGTACATGCGCGTGCCACAGGTGGCGATGGAATCGTCTACCAGTGGAACGCGACGCGCGCCCATGGTCACCACGCAGCGCGCGGTCGTCGCCTCCTTCAGTGAGGTCGGGGGACGCGTGGTCGCCGACGAGCAACCGGCGTCGAGCGTCGCACTCGCCACCCTCAACGGCCGCGTGATCGACAGCACGGGCACCGCCGCTCTCGCCGACGCCCGCGTCTCGCTGCTCGGAATGTCGCGGGCCACGACGACCGCCCGGGACGGCGCCTTCAAGCTCGACTCGATCCCTCCCGGAAACTACACGCTGCTGGTCGAACACCCGGCGTACGCCCGACTCGGACTGACCGCCGGCGAGCAGTCGCTGGAGATTGGCGACGCGCCGTCTTCCATCACGCTGGTGCGCGCGATCGACACACCGCAGATCCTTCGTCAGCTCTGCGGGTATGATGAGGTGCCCGACACGCTGGTCGCGATGCGCATCGTCCTGCCCAAGTCCAAGTCAGGGGCGACGGACGCGAAGGGCGCGTCCCCACGTATGCTTCACCTCACGTGGGGACTGCTGCGGCAGGTCACGCCCGGCGTCATCCGCACGCTGAACATGGCGACCGATCTTCCGGTCGACGCGGCCGGCGGCGTGACGGCGTGCACGCTGCCACGCGACATTCGACTGGTCATCGAGGAGCTGAACGCTGATGGCACGACCGCGAGACAATGGCAGGTGCTCACTCCGAAGCGTGGCTTCCTCGTCATCGACGTGGGGGCCGACTAGCGGCCGCGGAACGGAACATCGCGACCCAGCGCTGGACCCAGCGCTCGACCCGGCCCAGGCGATGACGGCACGATGCGGGGTGTAGTCTGCTCCCCCGGTCCACGGTTCACCGAGGACCGAATCGCAGGGCGCGGGCACCGCGTGGGACGCGCGGGCGTCGCACTGTTCGTGTTGCTCCTTGCGAGCATGGTTCCGCGATCGCCGCTCTACGCGCAGCTCGTCCGTGGCCGAGTGTCGCAGGAAACGTCTGCGGCCCCCGTCGCCGGAGCGCTCGTGGAGTTGCTCTTCGCCGACAGTGTCGACGTCCGCGGAGCGTCGGCCCTCTCGGATGCAGCTGGCGGGTTCGAACTCCGCGCCCCCGCCGCCGGCCGCTACCGCCTCAGCGCCAAGCGGATCGGCGTGCGCCGTTATGAGGGTCCCCCGTTCACGCTGGGAATGGGGGAGACGCGCACGGAGTCGATTGTGCTGGCACCGGTGCAGTTCCGCCTGCCGGAGGTTGTGGTTACGGCGAATGCGCTCTGCGCGGTGAACCCCAGGGAGAGCAGGCGCGTCGCCTCGCTCTGGGACGAGGCGCGCACCGCCCTCGATGCCACCGAGATCTCGCTGCGCGACAAACTCTTCTCGGCTGAAGTGACGCGCTACCTGCGCGATCTCGAGCCGAAGACGCTCCGGGTGCTGGACGAGACGCAGAGCAGCGTACGAGGCGTCGTGACCTCGCCCTTCAACGCACTTCCGCCCGACTCGCTCTCCGCGGTCGGCTACTGGCGTGAGGCGAAGGACGGTGTCGTGACCTACTACGGCCCCGATGCGGAGGTGCTCCTGAGCGACGCCTTCCTCGACGACCACTGTTTCCGGCCGGTCGAAGGTCGGGGAACGCGCAAGGGACTCGTCGGCCTCGCCTTCTCCCCGGTCGCGGGTCGCCCCGTCCCCGACGTCGCGGGGACGCTCTGGCTCGATGCCCGCACCTACGAATTGCAGCTGGTGGAGTTCACCTATGACCGGGTGCGCCCTGGGCTCGACTCGGCGGCACTCGGCGGCGAGCTCCATTTTGCCCGCCTGCCGAACGGGGCGTGGCTGGTGCGGCGGTGGTTCCTACGTGTGCCGGTGCAGGGGCGTTCCGCGCAGCCGCTGTCGACCGAAGGGAGTGCACCGTGGATCCTCCTCCGTTCCGCGTCGTATCGCCTACGCGAGGAGGGGGGGACCGTGACCACCGACGCAATGCGCGCTCCGATGAAGCCTGCGGCGATCAGCGGTGTCGTGCACGACAGCACGGAAAAAGGAGCGCTAGCCGGGGCAATCGTAC
>JBDTUA010000236.1:0-8254 GCA_040007995.1 Gemmatimonadota bacterium
GAGCGCTTCCCCGCCGGGCTCGCCTCTGCAATGGTCGTTCTCGCCGGCGCCGGCGCCGGCGATGCGTGGCGTCGGCGCACGTCCGTGGTGCCATTTCACTCCGGCGAGCTGCTCGAGCGCCGGCTTCAGCGACTTGCTGGGATCGACTCGACGGTCGGCAGTCGCGTGTCTCGGCGCTCCATTCTCGTGGCGATGGCTGCGCTCTTCATGGCATGGAGTTCGGGCGTGATGGTCCTGCATCCGTTGCCAATCGATGGCGTCGCTCATCGCGTTCACCCGCACTGCCTCCAACACGCGGGGGGACCGCTCACGCATCTATTCTGTCGCGGCACGCACTGGTCGGTTCGCGACTCCGAGTGTCCGCATGCCGTCTGATGCGTCGACGCTCCCGAGTACCCACTGGAGTTTCCCGTGTGCCGGACTACCTTCTCCTCCATGAGGCGGCTCCGTCAGTTCGGGATCTTGCTCGCGCTTCCCCTGCTCTTCCAGTTTGTCCTGGCTGCGGAGGCGATCGGTTGCGTCGAGGGAACCGCGGGACAGGCGACCGGTCGCGCTGGAACTGACGCGATGCCCGGCATGGATATGCCGCCGGTTTCGACGGTACCGGCATCGAACGATTCGTCGTCGCCCGACCGGGCGCCCTGCAACGGTCCGTTCGGTCCGGGAACGTGTCAGCCGTTGGCCGCGTGCTCCCTTGCCGCCATGACGCTGACTGACGCGCGAGTCGCCGAGCCGGAGTTGGCTCGGTCGCCCCTCCCCGAGAGCGTCGTCCTCGCGCCGCATTCGCGGACGACTCGCCCCGCGCTCCCGCCGCCGAAAGCGTAGTCCGACGCAGACACGTCGTACCGTGAGCCGCTGAGGCAGTCCGCAGACCGCGGTCTCGCCTCCGCGCCACCGAGCGCTCGATCATCGCGAACAGCCCGTAGCGGCTCGCTCGCCCGTCGAACGCATCAACCTGACCGGACATCCAACCGTGCAAAGACCCTTCGTGCTCGCGCAAGCGCCGTTGTCGCTGGCGCACACAGCGCTTCTTTTGATCGTTACTGCATCACTCGTGAGTTCGTCGGCCGGCGCGCAAGCGACAGGCCAGCGAGCGTCGCCCACGGACGGAGAACTCGACTCCCTCGTCTCGCGTGCGCTGGCCGTCAATCCTGCGATTCACGCAGCGGAGGCACGCGCGGTTGCGGCCGCGCGACGTGTTGCCCCGGCGGGCGCCCGTCCGGACCCGATGCTGATGCTCGGCATTCAGAATCTTCCCGTCGCGAAACCTGGCTTCTCCGACTTCATGACAATGAAGATGATCGGCATCAGCCAGACGTTTCCGTTCCCCGGGAAACTCGCATTCCAGACGCGCGTGGCAGAGAGCGAAGTGGCGGGCGCCCGCGCAGCGATTGAATCCGCTCGGCTCGACGTCACGGCGACCGTCGAGAAGGCGTACTACGAGCTGAGCTTCGCCGATCGCGCCCTCGAGATCGTGCTCCGGAACCAGACGGTGCTGCTGAACCTGGTCTCCGTCGCCCAGGTCCGCTACACGAGCGGAACAGGGAGTCAGGCGGACGTGTTGCGCGCTCGCACCGAGATCGCGACGCTGGGTCAGGGGGCCAGCACTCTCGTCGAACAACGCCGGTCCACGTTGGCGCAGCTGAATGCAGCGCTCGACCGTCAGAGCGATGCCCCGATCACAAGCACTGCAATGCCGGCGCGCACCGTCCGCGCAGCCGTAGCGGACTCCTCGTCCCAGGTGCGCTTCGCCTCCAGCGTCCTCGGATCGCGCGCCGCCGACTCACCGCTGCTCACGGTCGACGCCTTGCAGGCCCTGGCGGCGAAGAACAGCCCGGTCGTTCATGAGCATCTGGCGGACATCGCCATCAAGCGCGACCGCATCGCGCTCGCCGAGAAAGCGCATCTCCCCGACGTCTCCGTTTCGCTGAGTTATGGCCAGCGGCAGGGGTTCACCGACATGCTGAATGCGACCGTTTCTCTGCCCCTCCCGGTGCAGCGTCAACGCCGGCAGGGTGCAGAGGTGGCAGCGGCGGTCGCCGATCTCACGACAGCCGAGGCGCAGCATCACATCATGCTGAATGCCCTCGACGCCGACATCGCGAAGCAGGTGAGTGACATCGAACGCGCGCGTACGGCACTCGCCCTGTTCAAGCAGGCGATTCTCCCGCAGGCGCAGGCGACGCTCGGCTCGACCACCGCCAGCTACCAGGTCGGCCGACTCGACTTCACCGCCGTCATGGATGCACAGGCGAGTGTGTTCGACGCGGAAATCGCGTATTTCCGGTCACTGACCGATTTCGCGAAGGGCGTGGCGGAGCTTGAGCGCACGGTGGGTGCGGGAGTCCTGCGATGAACCAGCCCTCCACTGTCACACCTAACGACAAGGTCGGGAGCGGTCGGCAGTTTCGCCTGTGGCCCGTAGTGCTCGGGGGGATCCTCGTGGTGACGGCGTTCGTCGCGTGGCGCGTGATGCAGCGCCGACCATCGAATGATACGGCCGCCGCATCAGGCGCGACACGCGCGCCGGCGGCTGGAGGCGATATGGAAGGCATGGATATGCCTTCCGACGGCACGGTGCACTTCTCGGCGAATCAGTTGCGGCAGTTCGGCGTCACGTTCGGCCGCGTCGAGGAGCGCGACATGGGGGACGCGATTCGGACCGTGGGAATCGTCACCGTGGATGAGTCGACACTCTCCGACGTGACGCCACGATTTGGCGGATACGTCGAGCGCCTCTATGTGGACGAGACCGGCCAGGCGGTACGCAAGGGCCAGGCGCTCATGGAGATCTATTCCCCGGAGTTGGTGGCCGCCGAACAGGAACTCCTGGTGGCCGCTGAGCTGCAGCAGAGCATTGGCGCGAGCAGCGTACCCGGCGTTCCGGCCACGTCGACCGACCTGGTGGCGGCGGCGCGCCGTCGGTTCGCCCAGTGGGAGATCTCCGAGGCCCAGATCGATGCCATACTTCGCAGCGGCCAGGTGCAACACACGTTGACGCTGTACGCGCCCGCATCTGGCACTGTGCTCGAGAAGCGCGTCGTCCAGGGTCAGGCCATCCAGGCCGGCACGACGCTGTACCGGATCGCCAATCTCTCCAGCGTCTGGATCGACGTGTCCCTTCGCGAGCAGGATGCGGGCGCTGTACGCATCGGGAGCAGCGCCGCCGTCGAATTGAGCTCGCGCCCCGGACGGCCCATTCACGGCCGGGTTGCCTACGTGTACCCGACGCTGGACCAGGAGGCGCGCTCGCTGCGGGCGCGCGTGGAGGTCGCCAACGCTGCCGGAATCCTGAAGCCCGGCATGTACGCCACCGTCACCCTCGTGACGCCGTCGGCTCGTTCGCTCACCGTGCCTACGTCGGCCGTGTTGCGCACCGGTGATCGCACGCTGGTCTTCATGGACATGGGGGACGGCGCGCTCATGCCGATGCCGGTGGTGACCGGGCGCACTTCGGGAGCGTACACCGAAGTGCTCTCCGGCGTCGAACCCGGACAACGTGTTGTCACCTCGGCCCAATATCTCCTCGACTCCGAGTCCAACCTCGCCGAGGTCATGCGGAGCATGATCGGACAGACCGGCGCTGCCGATATGGGGAACATGAAGGGCGCGAAGGATACGACCGCTGCGGACATGAAGGGAATGTCGATGCCGCCCAAGGAGAGGTAGCCGATCATGCTGAGACGAATCATTGACTGGTCGGTCGGCCACGTGCTCCTGGTCTTGCTCGCGACCGGCGCGATCACGGCCGGCGGGACCTGGGTGATGTTCCGCACGCCGGTGGATGCGATCCCGGATCTGTCGGATGTCCAGGTCATCGTCATGTCGGAGTGGCCGGGGCAGGGGCCACAACTCGTCGAGGACCAGGTCACGTACCCGCTCGAGACCGAGATGCTCAAGGTGCCGCACACCAAGTATGTGCGCGGCATGAGTCAGTTTGGGCTTTCTGCCGTCTTCGTGGTCTTCGAGGATGGTACCGACTTGTACTGGGCGCGTTCACGCGTCCTCGAATACCTGAGCGGCGTCGCCGGACGGCTGCCGGCCGGTGCGCGCCTCACACTTGGCCCCGACGCCACCGGTGTGGGCTGGGTGATGCAATACATCCTGGCCGATACCACGGGGCGGATCGACCTCGCGGGGCTGCGGAGTCTCGCCGACTGGACGGTTCGCCCGGCGCTCACCGCGGTCAGCGGCGTCGCAGAGATCGCCTCGCTCGGCGGCTTCGAGCAGCAGTATCAGGTGGAGGTGGATCCGGCCCGACTCCTCGCCTACGACATCCCGCTCAGCCGGGTGACCCAGTCCGTGCGCGCGTCGAATGCTGATGTAGGCGGTCGCGTGCTGGAGATGAGCGGTTCGGAGTATGTGGTGCGCGGACGCGGGCGAATCTCCAGCCTCGACGATCTCCGTGCGGTCACCATCGGCGCCGGGCGCGACGGCATACCAATTACCGTGGGCGATGTCGCGACCGTACAACTCGGCCCCGACATCCGGCGTGGAATCGCCGACCTGAATGGGAAGGGAGAAGTGGTCACCGGATGGGTGGTGATGCGCTTCGGCGAAAATCCGCTCGCCGTGATCAAGGGGGTCAAGGCGAAGATGGTCGAGCTTCAGGCCGCGCTCCCTGCTGGCGTGATCTTCCTTGAAGGGTACGATCGCTCCACCCTCATCGAGCGCGCGATCCAGACGCTGCGGGAGAAGCTGATCGAGGAATCGCTCATCGTGGCCGCCGTCACGCTCCTCTTCCTGCTGCATGCCTCTAGTGCGCTAGTGGCGATCGTGACGCTCCCGGTGGGCATCCTCATGGCGTTCGTCGCGATGCGGTTCCTTGGCCTGAACGCGAACATCATGAGCCTCGGGGGCATCGCGATCGCCATCGGCGCGATGATCGACGCGTCGATCGTGATGGTGGAGAATTTCCACAAACACCTCGAGCAGAATTCGCACGCCGGATCGCCTCGCACCCACTGGGAACTGGTCGCCGAGTCGGCGAAGGAGGTCGGGCCATCGCTCTTTGTATCGCTCCTGATCATCACCGTATCGTTTGTCCCCGTCTTCGCGCTCCAGGACCAGGAAGGCCGCCTCTTCAAGCCGCTCGCCTGGACCAAGACGCTCTCGATGGCCTCGGCGGCGCTCCTCTCGATCACGCTGGTGCCCGTGATGATGGGCCTTGTGATTCGCGGGCCTATCAGGCCGGAGACGGCCAATCCGGTGAATCGCTTCCTGATCGCCGCCTATCGTCCCGTCGTGCGCTTCGCCCTGCGTCACCGATGGGGTGTGGTGCTCGGGGCAATCGCCATGCTGGTACTGACCGTCGTCCCCTGGTCGCGGCTCGGTAGCGAGTTCATGCCTCCGCTGAACGAGGGGAGCATCATGGACATGCCCAGCCTCTTTCCCGGTATAGGGACCGCACAGGCCAAGATGATCCTTCAGCAACGCGACGCGGCGCTCGTCGCAATTCCCGAGGTGAAGATGGCGCTGGGCAAGATCGGCCGCGCCGAGACGGCGACCGACATGGCGCCGCTGTCGATGATCGAGACGATCGCAATTCTCAAGGACAAGGATGAATGGCGGCCGGGGGTGACGTATGACTCGATCGTCAGCGAGGCCAACGCGACCGTCCGGACACCTGGCGTTGCGAACATGTGGTCGATGCCGATCAAGAACCGGCTCGACATGCTGGCGACCGGAATCAAGACGCCCGTGGGCATCAAGATCTTCGGTCCGTCGCTCGACACGCTGGACAGGATCGGGAAGGAACTCGAGGGATTGCTGCCCAGTGTTCCGGGAACCAACTCCGTGTTCTCGGAGCGACCCGAAGGCGGTCGATTCCTCGATATCACGCTCGATCGCGTCGCCGCCGCGCGGTACGGAATGACCGGGGACGATGTGCTCATGGCCGCGAGTACGGCGGTGGGAGGCATGGAAGCGGGCGAGGTGATCGCAGGACGCGAGCGCTACTCGGTGCTGGTCCGCTACCCTCGCGCGCTCCGCGACAGTCCAGAAGCGGTGGCCAATACGCTGGTCGCCACTCCTTCGGGGGCACAGGTTGCGCTCGGGACACTGGCGCGCGTCTCGATAGTGAAGGGGCCCACGCTCATCAAGTCCGAGAACGCCTACCTGAACAACATCGTCTACATCGACGTGCGCGGACGGGACATCGGAGGGTATGTCTCCGCGGCCAAGGCGCTGGTGGCCGAGCGGCTCTCCCTCCCCGCGGGCTATCGCCTGGAATGGTCGGGGCAGTACGAGGCAATGCAGCGCGCGAATCGATCGCTGAAGGTGGTCGTGCCAATCACGCTGGCGATCATCTCCCTGCTCCTCTACCTCAACTTCGGCAGCGTAGCGGAAAGTGCGCTCGTTATGCTCTCCTTGCCATTTTCCCTTGTGGGTGGTGTGTGGCTCATGTGGCTATTGCACTACAACCTGAGCGTTGCGGTAGCGATCGGGTTTGTGGCCCTCGCCGGTGTCGCGGCCGAGACAGGCATCATCATGCTTGTGTATCTCGATCAGGCGTGGAAGGCGCAGCGAGCAGAGGGTCGCCCGCTTACGCGGTCTGAACTCGACGCGGCAATCATGCACGGGGCGGTGCTGCGAGTTCGCCCAAAGATCATGACGGTGACGGCGATCATCGGTGGACTGGTGCCGATTCTGTGGAGTCAGGGGACCGGTGCCGATGTCATGAAGCGAATCGCGGCACCTATGGTTGGCGGGATGGTCAGTGCGACGATCCTGACGCTGGTGGTGATTCCGTCGATCTATTCACTGTGGAAGGAGCGCGAGATTGTGCGTAGTGAGCGGCGCGTTGAGCGCAGCGATGGCGGGAGCCGGGACGAGCGCGAGCGTCGAGAGGGGACGCTGGTGGATTCGCGGGGATGAGCGACAAGCGCTGCGACGATCACAGGCGCAAGTGATGGCTTCCTGTCGCCGCAGGATCGCAATGCGCGGTCACACACGTCGCCGCGACACGCGCAACGCATTCAGCGTCACTGCAAGCGACCCTCCCATGTCCCCGACGAGCACGGCGACCGCCAGCGATACGACGCCTCCAACGGCGCCGACCGCCAGGATCAGCTTCACGCAGATCGCGAAGGCGATGTTGAAGCGAATCGTGTTGCGCGTGCTGCGCGCCAGCCGGATGACGAAGGGAAGCTTCGACAGATCGTCGCCCATGAGGGCGATGTCGGCGGTTTCGATTGTGGCTGGCGATCCGGCCGCACCCATGGCAAGGCCAACAGAGGCCTCGGCCAGGGCGGGCGCATCGTTCACCCCATCGCCGAGCATCGCCACGGTGCCGAAGCGATCGCGAAGCTCACGGATGGCCGCGACCTTGTCTTCGGGAAGGAGTCGCGATCGCACCTCATCCACGCCGACGGCCGTGCCAACCACGTCAGCGGCGGCGGCGCTATCGCCCGTGAGCATGACAATCGGTCGAATGCCGATCTCGCGGAGATCATCGACAAGGCGCTTGGCGGCGCTACGAATCTCGTCTCGAAGCACGAATACCCCTTGGGCGTCATCACCCGCAACGGCGTAGACGCGCAGCGTCCCTGGATCGGGTGGTCCCCACGTGGCCGCGACATCAGGTCCCACCAGCGTCTCGGTGCCGACCTTGAGATCGACGCCGTCGAGGCGGCCGGCGACACCGAGACCCGGGAGCGAGGTGAAGGCGTCGACTGGTAGCGATGCTGCCACTCCTTCTGCGGCCGCGTAGGTAACGACCGCGGTCGCCACGGCATGTTCCGATCGCGCTTCCAACGATGCAATGCGGCCGAGGAAGTGCTCGCGCGAGGCGCTACGGTAGCGAAAGTCGGTGACGACGAGTGCACCGGTCGTGAGCGTTCCCGTCTTGTCGATCGCCAGCGCTCGCACCGCTCCGAGTGTTTCCAGATGCACGCCGCCCTTGATAAGCACACCGTGTCGCGCGGCATTCGTCAGCGCACTGACCACGGTGACCGGGGTGGCGATGACGAGCGCGCACGGGCAGGCAATCACGAGCAGCGTGATACCGCGCACGAACCATTCGAGCGGGGGCGCATCAAACGCCAGCGCGGGGACGACCATCACGAGCACGGCCAAGGCCACGACCACTGGCGTATACACGCGGGAGAATCGGGTCACGATCTGTTCGATGGGCGCTTTCTTCGCTTCCGCCAATCGTACGAGTTCGACGATGCGGGCCAGCGTGCTGTGCGCGGGATCGACGGTGACCTCGAGGTCGAGCGATCCCTCCGTATTCAGCGTTCCCGCATACACC
>JBDTUA010000237.1:0-8252 GCA_040007995.1 Gemmatimonadota bacterium
CAGGCACGAGTCGTTGATACCTCGGCGAGCTGAACCGGCGCGACTGGACCTGCGCCCGATCGGCATCGCGGACGCCGCGCCCCTCGTGCTGGCGACGGAATACCTGGCGCGCGCGCGCGCGCTCGCCGTTGCCGCGGTCGAGCAGTCACCCGTCGATGCCGAGGCCCACTACGCACTGGCGGAGTGCGCCCTGCGCTCCGGCTTCCCGCTTGAGGCGCGTCGTGCGGCCGAACGCGCGGTGGCCTGCGGCGCCACGACGGGGGCCCTCGTGGCCCGCGCGCTCGCAACGTTTGCCGATCATCGCGAGCAGGTCGCGCTCGATGACCTCCGCCAGCCGCAACTGACCGAACTCATCCCCGAACTGGGCACCGGTCAGCACCTCGCCATTCGCGTCGACCCGGCGGGATCGCCTGACGAACCGTTCCGCGATCCGGCGCGACTCCCCTGGCGGCTGCCGTACGTCGTGCAGCACGCAGGTGTCGAGCACGCGAGGAGCGTCACCGTGCACACCGGCCCCTCCTCGGTGCGGGTGATCCCGGGCGGACGGGTAGTGGGCGACCTGTTCTTCGCCATCGATCGCGCTGATGTCGGCTACGTGCATGGCGTGGTAGACGAACCCGATGTGCAATTCGGGACCCCGCGGTGCCACGACTTTCCAGGCCTGATCGAACGCGGCCGCAACTGCGTGTTGTGGGCGACGCGCGATCGCCGCCTCCTCCTGCACTCGCCCGCTGGGGAGCGGCTACGCGGCGGGCGCGCATTCCTCCTCGCCAGCAACGGCTCGGCGAGCTACTATCACTGGCTTGCGGACGCGCTGGGACGCCTCTCGGCGATGCCCGACGTGCTCCTCGACCCGGACATGCGCTTCGTCGTCCCGGCGCCTCTGCAGCCGTTCCAAGTCGAGACGCTCGCGTGGCTGGGCATCACGCTCGATCGCGTCGTGCAGGTCGCGCCTGACGAGATCCTGGAGTTCGACGAGTTGCTCGTCGTCGCCCATCGGAAGGACGGCGGGTGCACCGACGCCGGCGTGTGGCGCTGGCTCAGCGATCACCTGAGGATCCCGGCGATGTCGGCCTGCCCTACCCCCGCGCGGCGCCTCTTCCTTCCCGGTGCGGCGACGGGACCGCGGCACCTGCTCAACCTTGCGGAGGCCGAGGCGATCTGCGCTGCGCAGGGCTTCGAGAGTGTCGACACGTCGGCGCTGAGTGTGGCCGAGCGTCGGGACCTCTTCTCCGATGTCGCCGTGGTCGTCGCCCCGGTGGGGGCGCACGTCGCGGACCTGCTCTTCGCCCCGGCAGGCGCGCGCACGATCCTGTTCGGGCAACAGAGCTATGTCGTGCCGTGCTACAACGCCCTTGCCGCCGCCACCGGACACAGCATGCGCTACGTGCTGGGCGTGGAAGAGCCGTCACGCTTCGTGTATCCGCACTGGGACTACCGGATCAACAGCGGCGACCTGCGCGCCGCCCTGCAGGCGGAACTGTCGTAGGGGCTAGTCGACGATGTCGGTATCGGCCTGCCCGGAGAGTCGGCGCGAGAAGTGCGACCACGACATGCCGACGCCGAGCACGATGGCCGTGGCGATAAGCGCTACGTGCGCGATCCCGCGTCCGCTGGTGGCGGTGACCATCTTGCGCTCGATCAAAAACCAGATCACGCCTCCAGTGATGGCCGCGACGAGGAGCGCACCCATCCACCCGATCGACCGTCTCGTGGCCTGAAGGAAGACGACCCAGCCCGCCAGCAGCACGCCCCCCGCCAGAAACTTCAGCGCGCCGAAGCTCCCCACATCCTGCACCAGCGGCGCGAGCGCCCAGTGGTAGTAGGACTGGCCCTCGGGATTGTAGGTCGCAAAAACGAGGATCGCTGCGGCGACCACGCGAAGGGCGACGCCCCCCCAGGAAATGGAGTCGGTTGCCATGTTGGACGGCGGGAAAAGAGGGGAGAACGGTACCAGTCGAGCGCGGCGAGGATCGGCGGCTTCCTCGCCGCGTCCACCCCGGCGAAGCTACTGGGGGCGGGCCGCAGGCACCAGACACGTGGTGACGAGCGGGCTACGGGTCTAACTCGACGGTGGCGAGGAAGCGCGGCGCGCGGCGCGCGTGCGTCGCCCGCTCGAAGGCATACGCGTACCTAACGAGAGGCCCCTCCTGCCACGCCCCGACGATGAACGAGATCCCGACCGGGAGCCCGAAGATCGTCCCCGCGGGAACAGTGATGCTCGGGTAGCCGGCCACCGCCGCCAGTGAGGAACTGCCGCCGCCGAAGTGATCGCCATTGACCAGGTCGGTCATCCACGCCGGACCGCCGGTCGGCGCGACCAGCGCGTCCAGGCGATGGGTGCGCATCACCCGGTCGATCCCCTCCACGCGAGCCAGCCGCTGGCAGGTGGCGAGCGCTGTTCGGTACGCGGGCGACTCCAGCCCCCCCTTCGCCTGCGCCTGCAGCAGGATCTCCTGGCCGAAATACGGCATACTCTCGGCGCGGTGTGCCTCATTGAACCGGATGACGTCGGCCAGCGTGCGCGGCAGTCCGTCGCCGGTGAGCGCGGCAAGGTAGGCGTTGATCCCCGCCTTCGATTCGTACAGGAGGACTTCGTGCTCCGCCGCGTCGAACTTGCCTAACGTCGGCACTGCCACGGGATCGACCAGGATGGCGCCGGCATCCCGTATCGCGTCGAGCGCCTCTCGCATCACCGCATCCACGGCGGGACCGGCATTAAAGAGTTGGCGTACAACTCCGATGCGCGCCCCGCGCAACCCGTCGGGATCGCAGAAGGTCGTGTAATCGGCGGCCGCGTGGGAGGAAGCGGCGGCGGTTGCGGTATCGCGATCGTCGGGACCCGCCATCACCGACAGCAGCGCCGCAGCGTCCTTCACGGTGCGGCACATCGGCCCCGCCGTGTCCTGCGTACTGGAGATCGGGATGATCCCGGCGCGCGACACGAGGCCCACCGTCGGCTTGAGCCCGACGAGCCCGTTCGCATGGGCCGGACAGACGATCGAGCCATCGGTTTCCGTCCCGATCCCGACCGTCGCGAGATTGGCCGAGATCGCCGCGCCGGTGCCGGACGACGATCCGCACGCGTTGCGGTCGAGCGCATAGGGGTTCCGCGTGAGACGCCCGCGCCCGCTCCATCCGCTGGTCGAGCGCGTCGACCGCCAGTTCGCCCACTCCGAAAGGTTTGTCTTCCCGAGTAGCACCATGCCGGCATCACGCAGTCGCGCGACGAGCCCCGCATCGCGCGCGGCGCGCGACGCTGCCAGCACCAGCGTCCCCGCCGACGTGTGCATCCGGTCGCCCGAGTCGATGTTGTCCTTGATCAGGATCGGAATTCCGTGCAAGGGGCCGCGCACTTTCCCTGCGGCGCGCTCGGCGTCCATGCGTGCGGCAATGGCGAGCGCGTCGGGATTCACCTCGATCACCGCGTGGACCGACGGGCCGGTCCGGTCGATTGCCTGAATGCGGTCGAGATACTGCTGGGTGATCGCCACGGCGCTCAGGCGGCCGGTCGTCATGCTACCCTGCAGCGACTCGACCGTGACTTCCTCGAGCGGGAACTGCGCGGGAGCGCCCGGCGCGCGCGCATCGAGAGAGACCGTGTCACGCTGCATCGGGGCCGGCGCAAGCGAGCGGCCGAGCGTACCGGCCACACCCAGCGCCATTCCATGTCGCACGAACTGGCGCCGATCGAGCGCTTGGGACGGGGCGTCGTCGTCGGGAAGGTCTCGAGCGGGCATCGGAATTCCTCGCGGGGGGGCAGTCAATCGCTTCAACGCGGCATCGCGGTGGATGGCGCGCGGACGGATGGCCCGTGATGGTAGCCGTTCCCAACGCTGGTCGAAAGCTGCGCGTCGTGCAGTCAGCGCGGCGGAGGGGCGTGCCGCGCGAGATGGCGCGTCCCCTCTCGCCATCTCGCGCCCCAACACGTACAATCGCCGCGCATCGTCTGACCGCGCACACCGCGGTCTCTCACCTACTCCGCTATTCCGGAGGGTTCGTGTCCCAGCAACAAGGCTTTTCGTCGCGCCTGACGATGATGCTCGCCATGATCAGCATGGCCGTCGGCACTGGCAACATCTGGCGGTTTCCACGCATCGCCGCCACCAACGGTGGTGGGGAGTTTCTCGTCGCGTGGGCGATTTGCCTCTTCTCCTGGTCCATCCCGCTGATCCTGATCGAACTCGGCATGGGTCGCCTGACGCGACGCGGGTCGGTGGGTGCGTTCGTTATCACGCAGGGGCGGAAATCGGCGTGGATGGGAGGCTTTATCGCCTTCGTGGCGATCGCCATCATGTGGTACTACTCCGTCGTCTGTGGATGGACGCTGCGCTACTTCTTCGCCACCGCGTCGGGACAGCTCAGCGGCGAGAATTCGGTGGGCTTCTGGCGCGACTTCTCCACCTCGTACGCGCCGGTGCTTCCGCACATCATCTCGATCCTCGGCGCCACGTTCATCGTCGCACGAGGTGTGAAGGGGATCGAGCGTGCGACGACGATCCTGATGCCGATCCTCATCTGCATCATTCTCCTGCTCACCGGACGAGCCCTGTTCCTTCCGGGCGCCCACGACGGACTGTCGTACCTCTTCACCGTCGAGTGGGAAAAGCTCGGCAACGCCAACCTCTGGCTGCAAGCGCTGACGCAGAACGCATGGGATACCGGCGCGGGTTGGGGGCTGGTGCTCTGTTATGCCGCCTACATGCGGCAGAACGAGGACACGGCGCTCAACGGCTTCCTGCTGCCGTTCGCCAACAACATCATCTCGCTCTGCGCCGGGATGATGATCTTCTCCACCGTCTTCACCGTGGTGCCGCAGCTCGCCTCGTCACTCGCGAGCGACCCGCATGCGCTCGCCGACTTCCCGGCGCTGGCCGAGGCAGTGAGGAACGGCGCGACGCTCGACGCCACGCTGGTCCAGAACACGATCTTCGGCGCCGGCAACGAAGGGGTCACCTTCATCTGGATCCCCAAACTGTTTGCAACACTACCGGGCGGGCGGCTCCTCATGAGCTTCTTCTTCCTCGCCCTCTTCTTTGCCGCCTTCACCTCGCTGATCTCCATGGTCGAGCTGGGGACGCGCGTCTTTCTCGACATGGGCTGGCAGCGGCAGCGCGCGGTCTGGCTCGTGGGCCTCACCGCTGTGGTCATGGGGATTCCCTCGGCCATCTCGATCGACATCCTGCACAACCAGGACTGGGTCTGGGGAATCGGCCTCATGATGTCCGGGCTCTTGTTTGCGATCGGCGTCATTCGTTATGGTGTGCGCAAGTTCCGCGAGGAACAGCTCAACCATGAGCATTCGGACATCCGCATCGGAGCCTGGTGGGACTACGTGGTGAAGTACCTGCTCCCCTTCCAGGCGATCGCCCTGATCCTCTGGTGGGTCTGGCAGGTTCGCGGCCCCGGCGCGATGGACCCCTTCGGCATCGAGAACATCGGCACGATCGTCATGCAGTGGGCGATCGTGATCGCGCTGCTCCTCGTCTTCAATCGCAAGCTCGGGAACATTCAGCCCGTGTCGGCGGAGGACTTCGAGGCGACGCGCATGCCGCCCAGCATTCCGTAACTCGCGGCGCGTGCACTTCGCACGGACTGGATACGCCGCAGGGCCCGGCACACCGCCGGGCCCTGCGTCGACACCGGGATCCCGCTACCAGCGGGGGTCGCTCCGCAGCAGCTCCTCGAGGGCGGCGGCAGTCAGCGGGCGCGAGAAGTGGAAACCCTGCCCGTACGGACATCCCATGCCGCGCAACAGCTCGAGTTGCAGCTCCGACGCGACCCCCTCGGCCACCACATCGAGCCCGATCGCGCCGACCAGGGAGAGGATCGCCTGAATCACGTGACGTGGTCGCTCTTCCGTCTCCATCGCGCTGGTGAACGCGCGGTCGATCTTGATGGCGTCGAGCGGAAGGCGGTGCAGGTAGCTCAATGAGGAGTAGCCGGTGCCGAAATCGTCGAGATGGATCTTTACTCCCAGCTCCCGCAACTCGGCGATGGTCTGCAGCGCCGGGTGCTGCTGCCCGATGATCGCGCTCTCGGTGATCTCCAGCTGCAGCTGCGTGGGGGCGAGCCCGGTCTCCTCGAGGATGGCGGTCACGGCGCGGACCAGGTCAAGCTGCGCGAACTCGCGCACCGAGAGATTCACGGCCAGCTGCAATCCGGCGACCTGGGGGAGGGTGCGCTCCAGTTCCCGAACCTGGGCACACGCCTCGCGCAGCGCCCACCGTCCCATCGGGACGATCAGCCCCGTCTCCTCGGCGACCGGGATGAAGTCGTTCGGCGAAATGATGCCGCGTTCCTCGTGCTGCCACCGGATGAGTGCCTCGACGCCGTGGACACGTCCGCTGGCCAGCGAGACGATCGGCTGGTAGTGGAGCACGAACGACTGTCGTTCGACAGCGTGGCGCAGGTCGGTCTCCAGCTGCAACCGCGTCAACGCCTCGGCGTGCATGGCGCGGTCGAACATCTCGAAGTGGGCCCGTCCCTGGTGCTTGGCGCGGTACATGGCCATGTCGGCGCTTCGGAGCAGGTACTCCGGGCGTTCGTTCGCCGAACTGCTCAGCACCACACCGATGCTCGCGGTGGAGACCCAGTCGTAGCCGCCGATCGTCATGGGCGTCTTGAGCGCGACCTGCACGCGCTCGGCGACCATGGCTGTGTCGCGCGCGTCGATCACCCGCTCCAGCAGGATGGCGAACTCGTCGCCGCCTAACCGGGCGACGATATCGCCTCCGCGCACGCACTCCTCGAGACGCCGCGCCACGATCACCAGGACTTCGTCGCCGACGTGATGCCCCATGCTGTCGTTGACGACCTTGAAGTCGTCGAGGTCGAGGAAGAGCACGGCGAAGAGGCCATCGCCATCGCGGCGGGCGCGGAGCGAGGCGTCGGCGAGCCGCTTCATGAAGAGCGAGCGGTTCGGGAGCCCCGTCAGCGGGTCGTGCAGCGAATCGTGGCGCAGCTGGCGCTCGCGCATCTCACGCTCCGACAGCGCATGCCGCAGCTGCAGTTCGTTCGAGGCCGTCTCGGCCAGATCGCTCAGCAGCTGGAGATCCGCCTCGCTCCAGGCGCGCGGCTCGTCGCTGAGTGCCACCAGCGTCCCGAGCACCGTCCCATCCGGCCTGGTGAGGGTGGCCAGCGCCAGGCTGCGCACCTGCATCTCGTTGGCCGCCGCGCGCATGGCGGGATCGCTCGACGTGCTCGCAGCGTCGTCCAGGGAGAGGACTCCGCCGTTGTCGAGGGCCCGCGAGACGAGCCCGGTGCGGACGAGCACGCCGCTGTCGTGCGAGATCCAGGCGCGTGCGAAGCCCCCCGCACGGAAGGTACGCCGATCGGCACCGAGCAGCGCGAGCGTCGCCGCGGGGATCTCCAGCACCGTGACCGCGAGGCGTGCGATGCGCTCCATGGACGCGGCCAACGTCCCGCTGAGCAGGGCGCGCTCAGTCGTTGGCGTGGTCGCCGAGAAGGGAGGATCGATAGGAACGAGAGACGCCGCCACGATACGAGGACGCATGCTCCGAGTGAGGGTCACTCCCCAAGTCTCGGCACGGGACAACGGGGGCCGAAGTGCAGATCGGGGCGAGGCGCGCCCTAGCCAGTCCACTGGTCCCGACGTATCACATGGCGTACGCCCTGTCCCGACCTTTTCCACCCGCCATCCAATCCCGTCGAATGCGACCACACCCCGCCGCCCTCGTCGTCATCCTCGCCCTCGCACTGCTCCCGTCGCACGCCGACGGCCAGGCCACGTCGCGCAAGAAGGTGTACATCTCTGTCGACCTGGAGGGGATCGCCGGCGTTGTGGCGACGTCGCAGACGTCGCCCTCCGGCGCCAACTACGAGTGGGCCAGAAAGCAGATGCTCGCCGAGACCAACGCGGCAATCGAAGGAGCCTTCGCCGGAGGGGCGACGGAGGTCCTGGTCAACGATTCGCACGGGCCGCAGACCAACCTCCGTCCCGACGAGGTCGATCGACGCGCGATGCTGATCACCGGGCAGCCGAAGCCGTTAGGCATGACGCAGGGACTCGATTCCACCTTCGATGCGGCGGTGTACATCGGCTACCACGCCCCGGGATCCACGGCCAACGCGGTGCATGGACACACCTTCTCTTCGGCGCTCAAAGTAGTGCGACTGAACGGCAAGGAAGTTGGGGAGTACGGGCTGAACGCGATCGTCGCCGGCTACTGGGGGGTTCCCGTCGTCTTCATCTCCGGCGACCGCGCCGCAGTGGTGATGGCACAGGACTT
>JBDTUA010000238.1:0-8226 GCA_040007995.1 Gemmatimonadota bacterium
ACGACCTGCGACGACCTGCTAAGTTGTCCACGACGTTTCGGACGAGCCTACGGCTTGGTGTTGCGCCTATCCCACATTCTGTGGGCCACGATCGGAGTGGGGAGGCCACGCACCGCCGAGCTGTTCCGAACGCCCCCGTGCGTAGCGACTCGGGTGCTCGGACGTCTCTATGTACAAGATGGTGCGTCGTTTGCGCGAGCCCTCGCCAATCCACCACCGCTGCTCCTACTTCGCGCCCGCATGTCGTCTCCTTTTCGTGCCCTGGTCACTGGCGGCGCCGGATTCATCGGCTGCAACCTCACTCGTCACCTGTTGTCGCGTGGTCACCCGGTCCGGGTGGTCGACAACCTTTCGACCGGCTTCCGCCGGAACGTGGAGGGGCTCGACGGGGATTTCGAGTTCCTCGAGGGCGATCTGCGCGATCCCGAGGCCTGCGCGCGCTCGACGGAGGGGATCGACGTCATCTTCCATGTTGCCGCCCTCCCCAGCGTCCCGCGCTCACTCGTCGATCCGATCGCCTGCCACGAAAACAACGTCACGGCGACGATCAACCTCCTCGAGGCGGCGCGAAAGTCGGGAGTCCGACGCATCGTGTACTCTGCCTCGTCGTCCGCCTACGGCGATACGCCCACGCTGCCGAAGGTCGAGTCGATGGAGCCGCTCCCGCGATCGCCCTATGCCGCGGCGAAGCTCGCCGGTGAGATGTATGTCCTATCGTACGCCCGTGCCGGGCTGATCGAAGGGGTGGCGCTCCGCTATTTCAATATCTTCGGGCCTCGTCAGGATCCGTATGGCCCGTACGCGGCGGTCGTCCCGGCCCTCTTCAGTGCCGCGCTGCGAGGGGTCGCCATGGGGATCTTCGGCGACGGGCTCCAGACGCGCGACTTCACCTACGTCGATAACGCCATCCACGCCAACATGCTGGCTGCCACCCGACCCGCCGAAACGGTGAACGGCCGGATGGTCAACGTTGGCGCTGGGACGCGCACCTCGCTGCTCGACCTGGTACGGCTCGTCGGAGAGGCAACCGGACGTGACATCACGGTCGACCACCGCCCCCCGCGCGGTGGCGACGTGCGCGACTCGCTGGCGTCGCTCGAGCGGGCGCGTCAGGTCCTGGGATACGAGCCGACGGTTCCGCTGCCGGACGGCATCGCGAAGCTCTGGACGTGGCTTCGGGAGCACCCGGAGGGGCTGCAGCAACCGGGGACCGGGTAACGACCTGTTCGCGACGTCCCGGGGCGACTCTGGATCGCCCTCAGCGCGAGGCGGCGGCGAGCGCGGCGACGATGCGCTCGCCGGCTTTCCCGTCCCACCCCTCCGGCGCCCGCGCCCCGACCGCCACGCGTCCCTGCGCGAGTGCGGCGCTCGCGGTTGCCACGATCCCCTCGGCGGTGAGCGGCCACGGCGCCAGCCGGTTCGTCCCTTCCGTCACCGTCACCGGGCGCTCGGTCGACTCACGCAACGTCACGCACGGCACGCCGAGTACCGTGCTCTCCTCCTGGATTCCGCCGGAATCGGTCAACACGACCGCCGCCTTGGACTGCAATCCCAGCATCTCGGTGTACCCAAGGGGCTCCAGCACCTGCAGCGGCTCCAGCATCCCTTCGAGCCCGAAGGCACGCACCCGCTCGCGCGTGCGCGGATGCAGCGGGAGGACGATGGGATGGTCGTGCGCCAATTCGCCAAAGGCGGTCAGGATCACGTGCAGCTGCTCGCGGTCATCGACATTGGACGGACGGTGGAGCGTCGCGACGGTGTACGCACCATCGGACAATCCGAGGGTGGCCGGGACCTGGAGTGCCTCGGCGTGGGGCAGCATCCGGAGGAGGGAGTCGATCATCACGTTGCCGACGAATACGATGCGCGACGCCTCGATCCCTTCGCGAAGGAGATTAGGCTGGGCGTCGTGGGACGGCGTCAGCAGAAGGTCGCTGAGACGGTCGGTCAGGACGCGATTGACCTCCTCCGGCATGGCCCAGTCGTTGCTTCTAAGTCCCGCCTCGACGTGCGCGATTCGACAACCAAGGGAGCCGCGGAGCTTCGAGGCCACGAGGGCGCAGGCGAGGGTCGAGTTCACGTCCCCGACGACGACGATCCAGTCGGGACGCGTCTCTTCCAGGACGGGCTCGAAGGCTTCCATGACACGCGCGGTCTGTCGTGCGTGTGAGCCGGAACCGACGCCGAGGTGGCGGTCGGGGATTGGAAGTCCCAGGTCGCGAAAAAACGCATCGGACATTGACGCGTCGTAATGCTGTCCGGTATGGACAAAGACGCGCTGATGTCCGGCGCGCCCGAGCGCATTGAGAATGGGCGCGACCTTCATGAAGTTGGGACGAGCACCCGCAACAACGAGGACTTTCATAGCTGTGCGTGAACGTTTGGATGGGTCCGGAAGGAACGTAGCGTGTGCGCCGATCCGGTGCGACGCGCAGACCGTCACCACCGGCGCATGAGTCAGACGGATTCCACACCGACTCCGTCTCAGAAGGTGGTCGTGGCGGCGGACGGTCCTCCCCGGGGGATGCGCGTCCCCGACGGCGTCGCCGGAGCCGCAGCGAGCAGCGAAGAGCGCCGCACGCTCGATCGTTCGCTCGCCAAGGGTGTAGCGTGGATGGGATCGGTGCGCTGGCTCACGCAGCTGCTGACGTGGGCGAGTACCCTCATCGTCGTGCGCCTCCTCACCCCCGCCGACTACGGCCTGGTCGGGCTGGCAAGCATGTACCTTGGCATCGTGACGATGCTGAGCGAATTCGGGATCGGCACAACCATCGTCGCGATGCGCGGGCTCTCGACCGACGACCACGCGCAGATCAACTCACTCTCGATGCTGTTCGGCGTGGCGAGCTTCTTCGTGTCGTGCGCGGTGGCGCCGGTGCTCGCCTGGTTCTTCAACGCCCCGGAGCTCACGATGGTCGTCATCGTGATGTCGACGATCTTCCTCATCACCGGGGCGCGGGTCGTGCCGCAGGCGATTCTGCAGCGCGACATGCGATTCAGGGATCTGGCGTTGAACGACGGGCTGCAAGCGGTCGCACTCGCCGTCGGGGCCGTCGTCTTCGCGCTCTTCGGCTTTCGGTACTGGACGCTGGTGCTCAGCGCGATCCTCGGCGCGTTGCTCTCGACCATCGGAGTGCTGCGACTCGTGCGCGTGCCGTTCGCGCGCCCGCACTGGGCGACGTTGCAGCCGGCGGTGACGTTCAGCCAGCAGACGATCTTCGCGCGGCTGGCGTGGTACGTGTACCAGAACGCCGACTTCTTCGTGGCCGGAAAGGTGTTCGGGAAGGACTTGATGGGTGTCTATCGTGTGGCGTGGGACCTCACCAGCACGCCGCTGGAGAAGATCGTGAGCATGGTGGGGCGCGTCACGCCGTCGGTGTTGTCCGCCGCGCAGAATGACCACGCCGCGCTACGCCGCTACGTGCTGCGCATCACCGAGGTGCTCGCCCTGGTCACCTTCCCGGCGACGATCGGCCTGGGGCTCGTCGCGCAGGACCTCGTCCCGCTGCTGCTCACCGACAAGTGGGTGGGGATGGTCGTCCCGTTGCAGCTGCTGTCGGTCGCGGCCGCGATTCGCTCGATCACGCCGATCCTCCCGCAGGTCCTGACAGTCACGGGGCAGAACCGCCGCGGGATGCAGGTGAACATCATCGGCGCGCTCATCATGCCAGCCGCGTTCTACCTCGGCAGTCGATGGGGGACGACGGGCATCGCGGCCATGTGGATCCTCGTCTACCCGGTCGCCGTCGTGGTCCCGCTCGCCGTCGCCGTCTTCCGCCAGGTGCAGCTCCCGGTACGCCAGTATTTCGGCGCGCTCTCCGCGCCGCTCACCGGGGTGGCGGTGATGGCGCTGGCGGTCTGGGGGGCACGGAATGCCATGCCGCCGGAGTGGACGCGCGCCGTGCGGCTCGGGATCCAGGTGGGAGTGGGTGCGCTCTCGTACTGCGTCGCCCTGCTCACGCTCCACCGTGGCCGCGTGCGGGCCCTCCTCGCCGGCGTGCGCGCCGCGCGTGCCTAACGCCGACCGACCGCATGCCTGACGCAATCCCTCGCCCATTCTTCACTGCCCCCGGTGCGCCGGGACCCCGGCGGCTCCTCCTGGTGTCTGCCGCGTACCCGCCGAGCGCCGAAGTGGGCGCCTTGCGGTGGCAGAAGATCGCGCAGTCCGCACACGCCCGCGGCTGGACGATCGACGTCATCCTGATCGACCCGACCGATCCAGCGCTGCGCGAGACCGCGCGGCTGGATGCCGTACCGCCAGGTGCACGCCTGTACGACGTGCCGCTGCGCGACGTCCCGATCCAACGTGCGGAGCAGGGCGTCCGTCGCGCACTTCGCCAGTGGCGCTCCGGCGCGATGGTATCGTCAGGCACAACGCACGGCACATCGTCGCTCGCCGCCGCTGGCGGACAGGGTCGCGCCGCCCAGGCCGGACCGGTCGGTCGCCTGCTCCGCGCGTATCGCACGCGCGTGTTTTTCGCGCAATGGAACGACTGGGCGTCACGGGCCGCCGAGGTCGGGACGGCACTGGCTCGCGACGTGACGTACGACGCCATCGTCAGTTCCGGCCCGCCGCATTTCGCGCACGACGCAGCTCGGCAGATAGCCGCGTCGGCGCGTCGTCCGCTCGTCATCGATTTGCGCGACCCGTGGTTCTCCGACGACGTGGAGCCGCCGGCGATGCGAGGAGCGACTTGGCGCGACCTGACGGCGGCGGACGAGCGACGCGCGGTCGAAGCCGCGGCGCTCGTGGTCGTCAACACGGACTCGTGTCGCGCCCTCATGATCGAGCGCTACCCGGAGCGCGCGGCGCGGATCCTCACCGTCATGAACGGGGCCGATGCCGACGTGAAGCCGGAGGGCGCGTCAGGTCCCGGCTTCATCATCTCGCACACGGGGAGCCTGTACTCGGGGCGAGACCCGCGCATCCTGTTTCGTGCTGTGGCGACGGTTGTGGAGCGCCTTGCGCTCGCGCCCGGCGACCTGCACATCCACTTCATGGGTGATGACGTCTATGAAGGACGGCCGTTGCAGATGCTGGCGGCGGAGTGCGGCGTGGCCAGGTTCACCGTCGTCGAGAGCCGACGCCCGCGCGCCGAGGCGCTCGCGCTGATCCAGTCGTCGGCAATGGTCGTCCTCCTGCCGCAGCAGCACCTGCATTCCGTGCCAGGCAAGGTCTTCGAATACGTGCAGCTGGCGGCATGGCCGCTGGTGATCGCGGACGCCGGTTCGGCGACCGAGATGCTGCTGCGAGACAGCGGGGCCGACGTGCTGGCTCCTGACGACGTCGACGGCGTGGCTGGTGCGATTGAACGGCGCTATCGCGCCTTCCGCGACGGCGTCCGCCCTACCCCGCTCAATGCCGACGGTCGCTTTGACCGGGAGCGGCAGACTTCCAGGTTACTCGATGCGCTGGACCTTCTCGCCTGACCCCGCGGCCCCACCCTCGCCCACGTCGCGGCGCGTACTCGTCCTGCTCTCGGGCGCGGCCGTGGTGCACCTCGTGCTGGCGTGGCTGACCCGGATCCCGGCGCTCTCGTGGGGCGAGGACGATGCGGCCTACATTCTCCTTGCGCAACAGCTGCGACACTTCGGTTATCGCGAGATCCAGGACATCGCGGCACCGATCCATGCGCGCTTCCCGCCCGGATACCCGCTGATCATCGCGCTGCTCGGCTGGCCATTTTCCGACGCCACCGATGCGCTGCTGGCGTTCAACATGCTGTTTTCGGTCGCCACGATCGCGCTGATCTACCTGTCCGCCCGGCGCCACCTCGGGGAGCGGATCGCATTGCTGACCGCCGTGCTCTTCGCCATCAACCCGATGTCGATCTGGGACAGCACGCATGTGATGGCGGAGGCTCCCTTCAAGTTCCTGATGATGCTGGGGGTCTGGGCGCTCACCCGGGAGGACGACGACTCGCGCTACGCCGGCCTCGCCGGGGGCGCAATCCTCGCGTCCGCCCTCACACGCTCGGCCGGGCTCTTCCTGCTCCCCGCACTTGGCCTGTACTGGTTGTTGAAGCGGCGCTACCGCTGGGTGGCGCTCTTCG
Organism: Gemmatimonadota bacterium; assembly: GCA_040007995.1. Taxonomy (GTDB): domain Bacteria; phylum Gemmatimonadota; class Gemmatimonadetes; order Gemmatimonadales; family Gemmatimonadaceae; genus SCN-70-22. The sequence continues at coordinate 6,054 of JBDTUA010000238.1, forward strand.
TCGTGGCGTCGCTGTGCACGGTTGGGGCGTGGACGGCCTGGACGCTGGTCGCCCCCGAGCCCGAGCACCGGCGCCTGTACGTGTCTGCCGTCGTCCCGCAAGGCAGCGGTCGGCCGCGCACCGGATTCCTCGTCGACCAATTATTGCGCCTGCCGGCGCGCACGCGGCGCCTGCTGACGATCGTCTTTCCGTTCGTGCTGTCGTTCCCATCCATCCCCCGTACGTCGATTGACAATTGGCTCTCCCTGGGAGCACTCGTCGGCCTCGGCGGAACCGGCGTCATCCTGATGCTGCGACGCTGGACGACGGCAGCGCTGATCACGCTCTGCTACGGATCGCTGCTGCTGGTGTGGCGCTACGCGGTCGAACGATTTGCCAACCCGCTCGTCCCGTTTCTCCTGGCCGCGATGCTGCTCGGCGTCGACTGGCTCATGCAGCGCTTCGCGCCGCGACATCGCGCGTGGGGAACCGCCGCGCTGGTGGTGCTGCTAACCATTGGGGCCACGCAGCTGAACGCGTCGCGCCTCGCCACCGCACTCGGCTGCGACCGTCAAGATCCGGTCGAGAGCGCGTGCTGGGACGCGAGCTATCGCGACTACCTCAAGGCGGCACGATGGGTCCGCGATTCGACGCCGCCGTCCGCCGTCTTCTTCGTGAACAAGGAGCGTGGATTCTACCTGCATTCCGGTCGCCTCACGATCAACCAGGATCGCGCGTTGCAGGAGGACTCGCTGTCGCTCGCCGGTTTCCTGCGCGCCAGCGGCGCGCGTTACACCGTCGCGACGACGGTGGGGCTCAGGGCCGCGCAGCACGATCGCCTGCTGGCAAGCGCCTGTCGGGACTTCGTGCTGCTGCAGACGTTCCCGAGCGCGACGCTGGTGCTGCGGTTGCGTGAGCCGACGGATGCACCCGACGACGACTCGGGCTGCCGAGCGCTCGCGACGTATCGCAACGCCACGCGATCGTCCGAGTGAGTACTGCGCCCGGCGCGTCGCCCCGCCGGTGGCTCGGGCCGGCCCTCTCGCTGGCATTCATCGCCGCCCTCACGCTGCGTCCCGCGCCACGTCCGCTGTTCCAGGTGCCGATGGATTGCCTGATCTGCGGCGACTTGGGAGGCGTGGACGTGATCCTCAACGTCGCGCTCTTCGTGCCGCTGGGTATCACCCTCGTCGCCGCCGGCACGTCCTGGCGACGCGCCGTGGCGATCGCCTTCGCGACCACCCTGCTCGTGGAATCGCTGCAGTACACGCTGATCCCGGGGCGCGATGCCACACTCTCGGACCTGCTCACCAACACGATCGGCGGCACCATCGGTGCCCTGCTGGCGACGCACTGGCGACGGGTCCTGTCGCCGCCGCCCGCGGCGGCGCGCTGGCTGATGGTGGCGGCAACGCTGCTCGCCGTCGGCATAATGTCGGGAACCGCCGCCCTGCTCCGCCCCGCCGTCCCCGATATGGGAATGTGGGGACAGTGGACACCGCAGCAACTCACCTTCGAGCCGTACGACGGCACGGTGCACCGCTTCGAAGTCAACGACATTCCCATCCCCTATAACCTGGTGCCGGAGAGCGAGCCGCTTCGGCAGCGGATACTTGGCGGGGAAACGCGGGCGGTCGTCGATTTCACCGCCGGCACACCGACGCGACGCCTGTCGGCCATCGCACGCGCCGGAAGCCGGTTTCAGGAGGTGCTGCTGGTCGGTGTGCATGGGACGGACCTCGTCTTTCGCACGCGGCTGGCGGTGCGCGACTGGCTGTTGCGCCTGCCGGGCATCGCTCTCCCCGACGCGATCCCCCCCGCCGGCGAGGCGGTGATCGCGATGGCGGGACTGCACCGGAACCGTTGGTATGCCACGGTACACAGCTCGCGCGGTGTGCAACACGTGGAAATCCCCTTCGCGGTTTCGTTGGGCTGGACCTTCATCCTGCCATTCGATCGCCCGTTGCGTCCGGGAGACGAATGGCTATCGGCGTTGTGGCTGGCGGCGCTGATGCTGCCGGCGGCAGCGTGGGGAGCGCTGGGTGGCGCGAGCACCGCGACCGGAACGCCCTTTAATCGGTGGTGGCTCCTCGCCGTGGAGTGTCAGGCCGCCGCCCTGTTGCTGGCTCCTGCGTTCGCACATTTCGCTCCGGCTTCGCTGTGGGAGTGGAGCGGTCTCGCCCTTGGCGCGCTC
>JBDTUA010000239.1:0-8221 GCA_040007995.1 Gemmatimonadota bacterium
CCGTCCCCCGTCCCCCGTCCGACTATTGCCCCCCTCCGCTCGTCCCACTCGTGCCGCTTGACCGCGGCTCAGAGACTCCTTCCCAGCCGCCGGCGACGCGCATCACGGCGTTCACGTTGGCAAGGGCGCCGATAAAGCGCACCGCGTGTCCAATGCCCTCCAGTCCGGATTGGGCCGCCTGGCTCAGCCCGTTCGTCTCGACCATCAGCGTATCGGGGAGCGCCTGGTGATGCAGGCGTGGGGCGCGCATGGCGTCGGCGAGCGTCATGCGGCTGTCGATCACGTTGAGGATCACCTGCGACGTCGCCGTGATGATGCGCGGCCCGCCCGCGGCTCCAACGACGAGAAACAACCCACCTTTCGGGTCGAGCACGATCGTCGGCGACATCGCGCTGAGCATCCGCTTTCCCGGTGCGATGGCATTCGCCTCGCCCTGCACCAGACCGAACATGTTCGGCTTTCCCGGCGCGGAGGCGAAGTCGTCCATCTCGTCGTTCATGAAGAAGCCGACATTCCTGAGGTAGACGCCCGAACCGTAGCCGTTGTTGAGCGTCGTCGTCGTCGCGACCGCATTTCCCTTGTCGTCCACGACGGAGTAGTGCGTGGTGTGCATCCCGTCAGCGATCTGGTTCCCGTTCGGCGGTGTCGGCGTCTTCCGCATCGGGTCGATCGTGGCGGCCAGCGCCTTCGCGTACGACTTGCTGGTGAGCTGGTCCAGCGGAACCTTCACGAACGCCGGATCACCAAGCTTGCTGTTGCGGTCGATGAAGGCACGCTGGTACGCCGAGGCAAGCAGGTGTGCATATGCCGCGCTCCCCCACGTCGGGAGCGAATCGCCTGATGCCTCGAGAATGTTCAGCGCCTCGGTCACCACGATGCCTCCCGACGACGAGGGCGGCATCGTGAACATCGTGTAGCCGCGATAGGTACTCCGGATCGGCGTGCGCCACTCGGCCTTGTACAGCTCGAGGTCGCGCTTTGTGATGATCCCCCCGCCGCGTTGCATCGCCGCGACGAGGGAGTCGCCGACCGTTCCCTTGTAGAACGCGTCGGGGCCCTGCGTGGCGATCTGCTGGAGCGTGTGCGCCAACGCCGGCTGGCGGAACAACGTCCCCGGCTGAAGCGGGCCACCGCCCGGGTAGAACACATCCTGCGCGCCGAGCTGCCCGATGTATCGCGCACTCCCGCGCAGGCTGTTGAACAGCGCCGAATCCACCACGAAGCCGTCGCGCGCCATCCGGATGGCTGGCGCCATCACCTGCGCCAGCGTCATCGATCCGTACTTGGCGAGCGCCTCGGCCATTCCGGCGACCGCCCCCGGCACCCCCGACGCCTTGTAGCCGACGATGCTTTCGTTCGTTGGATTGCCGGCCGCGTCGAGGTACATGTTGCGGCTGGCGGCAAGGGGCGCGATCTCGCGGTAGTCGATGGTGGCGGCGCGCCCGTCGGCCATCCGGATCACCATGAAGCCCCCCCCGCCGATGTTCCCGGCCACCGGGTAGGTCACGGCCAGCGCGAAGCCGACCGCCACCGCCGCATCCACCGCGTTCCCCCCGGCCTTCACGATCTCGCTACCGGCGTTCGACGCGAGCACCTGGTTGCTGGCGATCATGAAGCGGTCGCTGAACGCCGCCTTCTCCCCGGCGGCGAAGCGCCACCCCGTGGGAAAGGTCGCCGCCCGCCGCGACGGGACGGCCGGTCCGTCGGCGCGCAGGTCGCCGATCGAGGGTGACGGGGCGCGACAGGCGACGAGCGCCAGCGGAAGCAGCAGGGTGCGAAACGGACGGAGCATCGCGTGACCTAACGGTTAAATGCGTTTATCTCATGCCATCCGGCGCGACGGCCGGAGGCTCGTGTCTACAGCCCTGCGCGCACACCAAATCGCACCGTATAGTGCTGCGTGGTCCGGCGCTGGAACAGGTCGCTCGCCTTTTCGTGCAGGCTGCTGCCGTAGTCGAAAATCGCCTGCAGGGCGAAGTCGTGCGAGAGGCCATAACCGGCCCCGGTTCCGATCGACCAGGCGAAGTCCGTGTTCTTCACGTCGGCGAAGGCGGCGGTCCCATCACCCTGAACGGTGAAGTTGCTGTACTGCGCTGCCCCCAGGAATCCTTCGTAGACGAGATGCAATCCCGGCCCCCCGCCGGAATGCGCGACCACGCCGTATCGGGCGATCGTGGCATCGGCCGCGCACGGGATCCGGCAGGCGGTCGCCGCGCTATTCCCGCGGATCGTCAGGGGGAGCCGAGCGTAGGTATATCCGAGCCCGATCGTGGTTCGGGGGGCGACCAGGCGCTCGGCCGTCAGGCGCAGCGCCCAGTTGGCGTCGAAGTCCCATACCGACGACGTTCCCGGATCACCCACCAGGTTGCTCCACTGATATCCCCCGGAAACCGAGCCCCACCACGTTGGCTCGGGGCCGAAGCTCCCGTACCCGCCGCGCCCCCCACGGCGCGGCCCCTGCGCCTCCGCCCGCGACAGCGCCCCGGACAGCACGACGCCCGTCGCAAGCACGATCGCGACGCGCATGGCCGCTCTTGAAATCGATCCGCCGATCACTCTCCGACGTTCCAGGCGTTCTGTACGCATATCCACTCCGTTGTGACCCCTCTCGGCGCGAGGGTAAGTTAGACGACGCCTGCCGGTCCCGGGGGGCAATTCGCTCCCGTCTACCCTCAGCACCGCCGCCGCGTGCCATCTCGAGCAATCGATCCCCGCATCACCGAACATCGCAATCCGCGCTCGGCCGACATCGACCTCGCCTCGCCGATCGAGATCGTAGATATCATGAACGCCGAGGACCGCGGTGTCCCTGACGCCGTCGCCACGCAACGCGAAGAAATCGCGCGCGGCATCACGCTCATCGAGCGCGCGTTCAGGAGCGGCGGACGCCTGTTCTACGCCGGGGCGGGAACGTCGGGACGACTCGGGATCCTCGACGCCAGCGAGTGTCCTCCCACGTTCGGCAGCGACCCCGAACTGGTGCAGGGGATCATCGCCGGCGGAACCGAGGCGGTCTTCCGGGCGCAGGAAGGCGCCGAGGACCTTCCGGAGAATGGGGCGCGCGCCGTTGAGGAACACGGCGTGCGCGCCGGTGACGTGATTATCGGGATCGCGGCGTCGGGGACGACCCCGTTCGTGCGCGGCGCCCTAACGAGGGCCAAGGCGCTGGGGGCCGCCACGGGGCTGATCGCGTGCACGCCGATCGAGGAGGCCTTCGCCGCGACGCTCGACCTCACCATCATCCCGGTCACGGGGCCTGAGGTCGTCACCGGCTCGACGCGGCTCAAGGCCGGGACGGCGACGAAGCTCGTGCTGAACATGCTGACCACCGGCGCGATGATCCGCGTCGGCAAGACCTTCGGCAACCTGATGATCGATCTCAAGGCGACGAACCTGAAGCTCGTCGATCGTAGCCAGCGCATCCTGATGGAAGTCTGCGGCGTGACGCGCGACGAGGCGCAAGCGCTGATGCTCGACGCGGGAGGGCGCGTGAAGCTTGCGATCGTCATGCACGCCCTCGGCGTCTCGGCCGAGCGGGCGAGCGAGGCGCTCGACGCCGGCGACGGGTTGATCCGTCGGGTGATCGGGGGCGACCCACCGCCGGTGACCGGATGAGCGCCGATCAGCACGAGGCGTCGGCTCCGGCCTTGCCATCGTCTCCCGACGGGTCCCGGACCACGCTTGTCGGTCTTATGTCGGGGACGTCGCTCGACGGGATTTCTGCCGCCGTCGTGCGCTTTGCACGTGACGGGGATCGCATCGGCGCGGAATTGCTCGCCTACGACGTGCTCGAGTACGACACGGCGCAGCGCGAGCGACTCGCGCGTGCGCTGCGCGAGGCGACGCCGGCGGAGTACTGCCGTCTCAACGTCGACGTCGGCGAGCTGCTCGCGCGCGCAGCGATCCAGGTCATCGCCCAGTCGGGCGTTCCGCGCCGGGAGATCGCTGCGATCGCGTCGCACGGTCAGACCGTCTGGCACGCGCCGGGGCACTCGACCTGGCAGATTGGCGAATCGTCGGTGATCGCCGAGCGAGTGGGTCGACCGGTCATCTCGGACTTTCGTGCGCGCGACATGGCGGCCGGCGGACAGGGAGCGCCCCTGGTGCCGATGGCCGACTGCCTGCTCTTCAGTGGCGGGCACTGGAGGGCGCTGCAGAACATCGGCGGGATCGGCAACGTGACGGTTGTCCCGCCGAATGGCGGGATCGTCGGCGTGCGCGCCTTCGACACTGGTCCCGGGGTCGTCGTGATCGACGGCGCGATCCGAGCGCTCGTGCCAGGGGTGCGATTCGATCGTGACGGCGACATGGCGCGCCGGGGGACGGCGATCGAGGCGGTCGTCGACGAAGCGCTCGCCGACCCCTACTTCACCTCCCCGCCTCCGAAGAGCACGGGACGCGAGCTGTTCTCCCCCGACTTCATCGCCGCCTTCATCGCCCGTTGCCGGGAATTGCGTCCGACCGCGAGCACCGAGGACATCGTCGCCACAACGGTGCGTTTCACCGCGCGTTCCATCGCTGAGGCATACGAACGCTTTCTCCCCGAGCCGATTCGCGACGTCGTGCTCTCGGGGGGGGGAGCGAAGAACGTGGCGCTCGTGGAGGCGATCACCGCGCTCCTACCTGGGCGCGCGGTTGTTCGCTTCGACGACGTCTTCTTCGACGGCGAAGCGAAGGAGGCCGTCGCCTTCGCACTGTTGGGGTGGCTGCATCTGGCGGGGGAGGCGGGGAACGTTCCAGCCGCGACGGGAGCGCGGGGGCCGCGCATCCTGGGAAAGCTTACGCCGGCATAGAGACATCGTCGCGAGCAGGTGCCGGCGCGGCCCTCGCCAGCGCCGCGTCCCGGGGTGTAGCATACCGCACGCTGGCTCACCGGGCGATGGTGCACCTCGCGCCACGACTGCGGCCGCTGACACCGCCGGGCTGGGGATGATCCCGGCAATCCGGCACCCCGATCGCCATCGAACCAATTACCTGTTGAGCCGCTCCTGAACGAACTCGCGCAACTTCTCCTCCCCGCCATCCGATGGGACGCCGAGCGCGGCTTCGATGCGGCGAGCGCCGAGATCGAGCGCGCTCTCGCGATCGGCGTCGGCGGCTTCATCGTGTTCGGGGGAGACTCGACGGCGGTCGCCGCACTGACCGCGCAATTGCGCGCCGCATCCGGACATCCGCTCCTTATTGCGGCTGACCTCGAGCGCGGCGCGGGGCAGCAGTTCGTCGGGTGCACGCAGCTCCCTCCGCTTGCAGCCATCGGATCGTTAGGAGATGCGCTCGCTCCACGGGTCGCCGGGCGACTCACCGCGCGCGAGGCGCTGGCGCTTGGTGTCAACTGGACATACGCGCCGGTTGCCGACCTCGATCTGGAGCCGAACAACCCCATTGTCGGCACGCGGTCGTTGGGGGATGACCCGGTCACGGTCAGCGCGGCGGTCAGCGACCTGGTCGAGGCGCTGCAGGAAGAAGGGATGCTCGCCTGCGCCAAGCACTTTCCGGGGCACGGGCGCACGACGACCGACTCGCACGCCGTGCTCCCGGTCGTGCACGCCTCGCGGGAGGAATTGCAGCTCGACCTGGCGCCATTCATCGCTGCGATCGATGCGGGCGTCGCCTCGATCATGACCGCCCACGTGGCCTATCCCGCCTTCGACCCATCCGGCGCTCCCGCCACCTGCTCCCGGGCCATCGTGCACGGATTGCTGCGCGAGACGCTCGGCTTCGAGGGTTTGATCGTCACCGACGCGCTGATCATGGGCGGTGTGCAGGAGGAGGGGGGGGAGGGGCACGCCGCCACGCGTGCGATCACCGCGGGATGCGACCTCTTGCTGTATCCCGCCAGTCCGTCGGCGGCGCTGCACGGCCTGCAGATGGCGGCTGGGCGCACCGTGTCCCGCGCGCAGCTCGACGCCTCGCTTGCCCGCCGTGATCATTGGGCGCGCTGGGCCGCTACCCCCGATCGTGCGCGGCCGCTGCAGGCTACCGATCGCGCCGAGGGACGCGCGCTCATCGACCGGGTGGTGCACCTGCTTCGCGGCACGATCCCACCGCTCGGCCCGCGTGTCGGCGTCGCCATCGTCGACGACGACCTCGGGGGGCCCTACCCGCCGCCCAGCCGGCAGCCGCTGCTCGACGCGTTAGGCGCCGCCGGCGTCACGGCCGAGGTCGAGCTCCACCCGGCGGCCGGCACGCACCCGTTGGTCATTGCCCTGTTCGGCGACATTCGCGCGTGGAAGGGGCGCCCGGGCTACTCGCCGGCCGCGCTCGACCGCGTCCGCCAGCTCGTGGCGGCGGCACGGGCGCGGCGCCGCGATGTCTACCTCGCCCAGTTCTCGCATCCGCGCCTGGCGGCCGAGCTTCCCGCCGACCTTCCCGTGCTCTGTGCCTGGGGCGGGGAGCGCGCGATGCAGGAAGCCGTCGCCCGTCGCCTCGTCAGGCCGTGGCCATCCGCCTGAAGAAGTCCCAGCGCTTTTCGTGCCCGGTGAAGTTCTTGGCGAATGACGTCCCGATGGCCGCATTCCGATAGGAGAAGTTCACGAGCTTGCCGACCATCTCGGTGTTGCCCTTGAAGGAGAAGCCGACGACCGGGGACGCGGGCGTCCCGTCGGTCCTAGGGCTGCAATAGGTGCAGCACCTGCCAGATCAGGTAACTCCCAAGGACCACGGCCGACGCGGCCAGCACGCCGCGCACCACCAGCGACAATTCCTGCCGCGCCGCGCGTACCGCCGGCGCCAGCTCGAGCGGCGTCTTCTGGAAGATCGCCTCCATCTGCTCGGTCTTGGCGCGCATGAGGTCATCGACCGACTCGCCGGCGACGATCTCGCGTCCCGGCACGGCGTACAGCCGATGCCCCACGTGGTCATCGTCGTTAGGCGCGCTCAGGCCGCTCCCGTCGAAGCGCGCGGCCACCACCGTGATATTGTCCGGCCCTCCCAGAGCGTTCGCCATCTGGATCAGCCGACGGCAGACGTGCGCCAGGTCGGGCTCCTCGACCACCGAGCGACCAATCTCCTCCGCGCGCACCAGCCCCGAGAGTCCGTCGGAGCAGAGAATGAGCACGTCGCCGCGCCGCACGCGCTGGTACGTCAGGTCGATCTTGATCTGCGCCTCGGGACCGAGCGCCTGGAGGATGATATTGCGCCGCTCGTTATGCTCGGCTTCCTCCTCGCTGATCTCCCCGGCCTCGATCAGCTTCTGCATGAGCGACTGGTCCTTCGTGATCTGGCGCGCCTGGCCGTTGCGCACGAGATAGGCGCGCGAATCGCCGACTTGCGCCAGATACAGCGTATCGCCGAGCAATCCGGCGATCGTCGCCGTCGTCCCCATCCCCCGTAGTTCGGGATGCTCCGCGGCATGCCGGTAGATCGTCGTGTTAGCCAGGTCGGTCGCCCGCTCCAGCGTCTCGACGAAGACCCCTGGCTCGACCGAGCGCTGGGGGATCCATTCCTCACGCAGCGCGCGAAGGACGACATCGACGGCCGTCTCGCTCGCCAGCTCGCCAGCTGCCGCGCCGCCCATTCCGTCGGCGACCATGAACAGGTGTCCCGCGGGCCCCACCGCATTGTGCACGACCCGCTCGAACGCCAACGGTACAGCATTCGAGAGGTCGGCCACCACGAAGGCATCTTCGTTGTGATCGCGAGTCCGCCCCACGTCGGACAGGGCGAATACGTCCACCATGATCGGGGCGTCGTTGCCCGCAGGCGGGGTTGGGAGGCGCGCCGCGCTCATCCCGAGTGGAGTCTTCATATCGGGATCGTCATCGGCGACTTGATATTGGCGGACGCGCGCGCGCGCGCGCATGCAGGCACGCGCCTGCAGGCGCGCACTTGCAGGCGCGCACTTGCAGGCGCGCACTTGCGTGCGCACCACCCACCGCTGATTGCGGTGTCCTGTCAGTCAGCGGCTGATTGGCAACGCCGCATAGCATTCGGAACAGCACTCCGAGGGAATCCGCTCGTGCGATGGGTGAGTCACATCGGTCGGTTGCGCGAAGATGGCACGAAGGAACATACGGGGCAACCGCGACCATTGATTCGCCGCGCTTCGCGACTGCCGGGTGTGCCGGATTCCACGCCTCCCCGCTGCCTCCGTTCGCATGCGGCTCACGGCCGGATTAGCTTCGCCAAATGCGTCCTCTGCCGCGACCCTCGATCCCGTCCTCGATGCCGGCGCCCCTCCTCGCCCGCGCGCGCGCGGTCGTTCTCCTGCTGACCCTGATGC
>JBDTUA010000240.1:0-8220 GCA_040007995.1 Gemmatimonadota bacterium
TCCAGTGGTTTGCCTTTGCCGGTATCGCGCTCGTCGGCGCCGGGGTCGTCGCACGTCGCGCTCGGGGCTAGCCGGCCGGCATCAGAGGCGTTAGGCAGCCGACGAGCCGTGCGCTGGCGATCTCACGTCACGCGGCGCCGCCGCACGATCCGGGCGTTGCAGCAGCAACACGGCGATTGCGATCAGCGCCCCGCCTGTCACCGTCGGCAGGGTCAACCTTTGGTCGAGCAGGAGCGCGGCGAGGATGGCCGCCGAGAACGGCTCGGCGGTCGAGATGATCGCCGTGCGTACGGGTCCAAGCGTTTCCAGCCCCCGCAGGAAGGCCTGCATGGCGAGCACCGTGGGCACCAGCGCCAGCCATACGATCGCCCCGATCGTCGGCGCGGAGAACTGCCAGGTGAGCTCGTTGCGCAGCGCGCCGTAGGCGAGCATCGACAGGCAGGTGCCGATGGCCACATAGAAGATTGCCGCCGTCGTGGTCGTCCCGATTTGCAGCTGCCGGAGCAGCGGGATGTAGAGTGCGTACACGAACGCACCCGCCAGCGAGAGCGAGGCGCCGAGCGGGGAGATCGCGCCTGATCCTGGCGCCCCTACGATGATCACGATCCCCGCCAGCGAGACCAGGAGCGCCACCAGGCGCGTGGCTCCCACTCGCTCCGTGCGGCGCAGCGCCGCCACCACGGTCACCCACGCCGGATAGGTATAGAACAGGAACACCACCGTCGCTGCCGGAAGGTAGGCCAGCGCCGACAGGTTCAGCAGGTTCACCATCGCCTGTCCCATGCCCCCCCACAGCACGATCCGTCCCGCATGCGACCGACCGATCGACAGGCCCCGGCGGCCGCCGGCCAGTGGGAAGAGCACCAGGGCGCCAAGCAGGAAGCGGCAGAAGACGACCGTGGTCAGCGGCGTGCCGTCCCGCGTCCCGATGACCGTGGCGATCGCGATCGTCGAGAAGCCGATCGCCGAGCACAGCACGGCGATCGTCGCCGTGCCGGGTGCCAGCGGACGATGGGCCGCACTCGTCCCGCTGCCGTTCATTGGAGTTTCAGCAGGACGCGCGCAATGTTGAAGTAGACGACCAGCCCGGTCACGTCGACGAGCGACGCGACGAATGGGGACGAGGCGATCGCCGGGTCGAAGCCAAGCCGCTTGAATAGCAGCGGGAGCATCGCCCCCACCACGCTCCCGACCAGGACGACCATCACCAGCGTAAGGGCGACCACCGCTGCCAGCGGCACCGGGTTACCCCACATCAGCGCCCGCACGAACCCGATCGCGCCAAGGCAGGTGCCGAGCACGATCCCCTGCCCGAATTCGCGCATCAGAATGCGCAGCGCGTCCCGGATCTCGACATCGCCAACCGCGAGCGCCCGGGTGATCAGCGTGGCCGACTGCGCGCCGCTGTTCCCCCCGGAACTGATGATCAGCGGAATGAAGAGCGTCAACGCAATCGCCTTCGCCAGCGTGTCCTCGTACGCGCGCATCGCGGTGCCGGTGAACATCTCCCCGACAAACAGGAAGACGAGCCAGCCCACCCGCTTCCGCGCGACCATCCAGAAGCCGGTCATGAAGTACGGCTCCTCGAGCGGCTGCATCGCGCCGAGCTTCTGCACGTCCTCGGTCTGTTCCTCGACGATGACGTCGATGACGTCGTCGACCGTGATGACGCCGAGGATCCGGTCGAAGCCGTCGACGACCGGGACGGCGACGAGGTCGTATTCCGAGATGAGCCGGGCGACCTCGGTCCGGTCTGCGGTCGCCGGGACCTTCTCAACCTCGGTCCAGGCGACGTCGAGCACGGTACTCCCTTCGGGGGCTGCGACCAGCTCGCGCAGCGACATCACGCCGACGACGGCGCCACGCTCGTCGGTCACATACAGCGCATGCATCGCCTCCTTGCGCCCGGAGCGCGCGGCGATCCGCACCAGCGTAAGCGCCTCCTCCACCGTTAGGCGGTGCGACAGGGAGACGAACTCCGTCGTCATCAGGCCGCCGGCGGTGTCGGCCTCGTACTGCAGGAGGCGCTCGGTCTCCTGACGCTCGGCGTCGGGGAGGTCGTGCAGAATCTCGTCCGCCGTCTCTTCCTCGAGCTCCTCGAGGATGTCGGCGCGATCGTCTGGGGTCATCTCCGAGATCAGCGCCACCGCCTGCTCCGTGCTCATCGCCTCAAGCAGCGCGGACCGCAGTTCCTCGTCCAGATACTCGAGTACGTCGGCGGCGCGCGCGGGCGGAAGCGCGCGCAACAGCTCCGCCACGCGATCCTGCGGCATCGCCTCGGCGACATCCGCGAGAGTTCTGGGGTGCAACTCCTCCGTCTCCGCAGCGACATCACCCGGTGACTCCTCGAGCATGACGAGGATATCAGGGGCGAGCAGCGCGGCGAGTTCGCTGTCCTGGTTGCGTTGCGATGGCGTCATGGCCGCCGTCCGGCGAAGAGCGACTGGCGCGTGCGGCCGACCCGCCGCGGGGCCGCAAGTTATGGGCGTCGTTCAGGGCGAACAAGCGCGCGCGTGACTTCGCGACCAACCTTTTCCGGGCACTCGCTGTCTCACTCTGCGTTACGGGCGGTGGGGCCTCACACCCACCGACGGCCACGCGGGCCACGACGCCTGATCGTGCCGTAACACGCCCTGCCACTCCCCGGCACCTCCGGACCTCGCGGCGCGCGCGTCGCGCGTCGCGCACTGTCCAATTCACACGACCTGCACCAGACGCCTTCCCTCGTAAGGCTCGAGCTGCCTATGCGCCCGCTGTTCGCCGTGATCCTCACCGTCGTGCTGTCCCGACCCGGACATGCCCAGCAGCTGGTCTCGCACCCCGTCGCTGCGGCTGGCGGTGCCCTCACTGTCATCACCACCGCCATTCGTGCACTCAAGCCGCCGACCATCGACGGTGAGGACACCGACGAGGTGTGGCGGACCGCGCAACGCATCGACGGATTCCGCGTCTTCGACCCGGTGGAGAACGGCGAGCCGACCTTCACCACCGAGGCGCGCATCGCCTACGACGACCGCAATCTGTACGTCTTCGTCCGCGCCTTCGATCCACACCCCGACAGCATCATGGCGTTGCTCTCGCGTCGTGACGAGCGCACGCAGTCGGATTACCTGCGCGTCATCGTCGATTCGTATCACGATCGGCGCACGGGCTACGAGTTCATGGTCAACCCCGCCGGAGTGCAGCGTGACATCTATCTCTACAACGACGCCAGCGAGGACGTGACCTGGAACGCGGTCTGGGAGGCGAAGACCGCCATCGACTCGCTGGGGTGGACCGCCGAGTTCCGCATTCCGCTGAGCCAGCTCCGCTATCCGCAACAGGCGGAGCATGTCTTCGGCATCGGGCTGCACCGCGAAGTGGCGCGCCTCAATGAGCGCTCCAGCTGGCCGCTCTGGCGTCGCTCGCAGTTCGGGCTCGCGTCACAGCTGGGCGAGGTGCGTGGTCTTGCCGGGCTGTCGAGTCCGCGCCGTCTCGAGCTGATGCCCTATTCCGTGCAGGCCAACGACTCGAAGCAACGGGCCGACGGATACGGCCGCTCGCAGCGTATGTCGTTAGGTGCCGACGTCAAGTACGGCTTGTCCTCGAACCTCACGCTCGATGCCACCATCAACCCGGACTTCGGGCAGGTGGAGGCCGATCCCGCCGTCCTCAACCTGGGCGCGTTCGAGCAGTTTTACGACGAGCGCCGCCCCTTCTTCCTCGAGGGAACCGGCATCTTCCGGTACGACATCGACTGCAACGATGGACAGTGTACCGGGCCCTTCTACTCCCGGCGCATCGGGCGTGCGCCGCAGGCGGGCTTCCTGAGCGAGGACCAGAATGCCGTCCCGCTTAATTCGACCATCCTCGGCGCCGCCAAGGTCACCGGTCGCCTCTCGTCCGGGCTCTCGTTAGGTATCATGGACGCCGTGACCGGCCGCGAGAGCGTCGCCGAGTCGCTCACCGTGGAACCGCGCACCAACTACTTCGTCGCGCGCGCGCAGCAGGACCTGCGCGGCGGACGCAGCGGGATCGGCGCGATCTTCAGCGCGGTGAACCGGCAGCTCGATCGCTACACCGAGCAGTATCTCCGCAGCGAGGCGTACACCGCGGGGCTCGACGCCCGCCATCGCTTCGGCACCGGCGGGAACTACGAACTCTCCGGCAAGCTGTACGGAAGCCAGGTGCGCGGCTCCGAAGAAGCGATCGCGCGTACGCAGCGTTCCACGGTGCACCTCTACCAGCGCCCCGACGACGGCCTCGCGTACGACTCCACGCGCACCTCCTTGTCGGGACTGGGGACGGGCATCGGTCTCTCGAAGAACGGGGGCGGCATCACGCGCTTCTACACCGGCGGCTGGTACAAGGGGCCGGGACTCGAGATCAACGATGTCGGCTTCATGACCAACGCCAACAACGTCGGATGGAGTACGTGGCTCGCCTTCGTCTTCCAGAATCCCAAGCTCTTCTATCGCCGCTGGCAGGTGAACTTCAACCAGTGGAACTCGTGGTACCCCGACGGCCTCAATTCCGGGCACGGCGGCAACGTCAACATGAACGGACAGCTCCGCAACATGTGGTTCGTCTATGGCGGCATCGGCGGCGAGACCGGGAGCTACTGCGGGAGCTGCCTGCGTGGCGGCCCGGCGTTGTTCAAGGACGGCAGCGTGCAGGGCTGGACGGGATTGACGGGCGACCAGCGACGCGTCGTCTATCCGACGATCAACGCCTCCTTCCGGCGTGGAGATGGCGGTCGATCGTTGAGCACGAATGTGAACGGCTCGCTCGAAGGCAGACTGGCCAGCGCCTTCTCCACCTCCCTCGGCCTCTCGTACTCCCGCAACACCGACGATCGCCAGTGGCTCGGCAACTATGGCGAGATCGGCAGCGATACGACGCACTTCACCGTCGCCCGCCTGGCCCAACGCACGCTCGGCGTCACCACCCGCATCAACTGGACGGCGTCACCCACACTCTCCTTGCAGCTGTACGCACAGCCGTTCGTCACCGGCGGTGCCTACTCCAACTGGCGCGGCGTCACCGCCCCGAGCGCGTCGGACTACGAGAGCCGATTCACTCCGTTCACGCAGGAAGGGAATCCCGGCGGCTTCAACTTCAAGCAGTTCCGCTCCAACACGGTACTCCGCTGGGAATATCGTCCCGGTTCGACGCTCTTTTTCGTGTGGTCGCAGGGGCGGGCGCAGGAGGGCCTCGACGCCGGGACCTTCCAGTTCGGTCGCGACTATCGCAACCTCTTCTCGGCGCACCCCGACAACACCTTCCTCATCAAGGCCAGCTACTGGTTCTCGCTGTAGCAAGGGACGACGCGCGCGCTGTACACGTTAGGCGTCCGGAGCCATCGCGTCGTTCGGTGCGTCCCGCGGGGGCTGAACCGGGAGGCGTCGCGCTTCGTGGACGACCGTGCGCAGGGTGTAGCCGACCTGCGCGATGGCCGCGTCGAGCGCCGGAGCGTCGAGCGCAACGCGGTGCTCGACGATGGCCCGCCCGATGACCACCTCAGCGGAGTCGATGCCGGCGACCCCCGCGAGCGCGGTGTAGACGGCGCGCGCGCAGTGCACGCTCCGCATGCCGTCGATGTGCAGCGTGGAGATCATGGGGGAAGAAGATACTCGCCCTCCCGCGAACGATCCGATGGGGTGACATTACGAGGATGAAGACCGCCTTCCTCGGACTCGGGGCCATCGGGACCCCCATGGCGCGCCATGTCGCCGCCCAATCGTCGCTGACGGTGTGGAACCGGACAGCGGAAACCGCCACTACCTTCGCCGGCGAGACCGGCGCCACCACCGCTCCAACTCCCGCCGCGGCGGCCACGGGCGCCGACGTCGTCATCACCTGCCTCCCGACGTCGCGCGAGGTCGAATCGCTTCTGGACGGCGCTGACGGCCTCCTGGCGGGGATCGGGGCCGGAACCCTCCTCATCGACTGCACCTCGGGCGACCCCGCGACATCGCGGCGCATCGCGGCGCGCCTGGCCGAGCGTGGGATCGCCTTCATCGATGCGCCGGTCAGCGGCGGCGTCTCGGGCGCGGAGGCGGGGACGCTGACCGTGATGTGCGGCGGTGACGAGGTCACCTTCGCCCGCGCCCGTCCGGTCCTTGAGTTCTTCGGACGGAAAATCGTCCTCGTCGGTCCGGTCGGTTCCGGGGATGCGCTAAAGGCAGTGAACAACGCCCTGCTCGCCGTGCACATCTGGTCCACCGCCGAGGGGCTGGCGGCCTTGGCCAAAGCCGGCGTGAAGCCCTCCGCCGCACTCGACGTGATCAACGCCTCCAGCGGGCGCTCCAACACCTCGGAGAACCTGTTTCCACAGCGCGTGGTCACGCGCGCCTTCCCTCGCACCTTTCGCCTCGCCCTGCTGGAGAAGGATGTCGCGATCGCCGCCGACTTCCTCCGCGATCAACGCGTCCCATCTCCGGTCATCCAACAGGTCGCTGAACTCTTGCGCCTGGCCCGTCACGAACTCGGAGAAGCCGCCGACCACGTGGAAGCAGTGCGGCTGCTCGAAGAGTGGGCCGACACCGTAATCACCGACTGACCCTCGTCTTTTTTTTCCTCTCGTCTTCTCGTCTTCTCGTCTTCTCGTCTTCTCATATATGCTCTCTCTTTCCGACATTCGATCGCGTTTTCCCGCACTCTCCCGTCTCGCGCACGGCCACCCCGTGGCGTATTTCGACGGACCGGGCGGAACTCAGGTACCGCGGGAAGTCGGGGAGGCGATGACCGACTACCTCTACTACCACAACGCCAACACGCACTGGGAGTACCCGACGTCGCAGGAGACCGATGCGCGGCTGCATGCCGCGCGGGTCGCCGCCGGCGATCTCCTGAACGCGGCGCCGGAGGAGATCTCGTTCGGCAACAACATGACGACGATCGCCTTCCACGTGGCGCACGCGTTAGGCAGGGGATGGGGGGCGGGGGACGAGGTGATCGTGACCGAGCTCGATCATCACGCGAACGTCGCCCCATGGCGCGAGATGGCGAAGGATCGCGGCATGGTCGTGCGCACCGTCCGGATGGACCCAGTGTCGGGAACGCTCGATTGGGACGACCTGCGCCGCGCCTTCACTGGACGGACGCGCCTCCTGGCGATCGGCGCGGCGTCGAACGCGCTCGGGACGATCACCGACGTGGCCGCCGCCACGCGCCTGGCCCACGACGCAGGCGCCCTGACCTTCGTCGATGCGGTGCACTATGCCGCGCATGGCGTCATCGACGTACAAGCCTGGGACTGCGATTTTCTCGCCTGCTCGTCGTACAAGTTCTATGGACCGCACGCGGGAGTCTTTTACGGGCGCCGGTCGCTCGTCGATGCCTTACCGATCGCCAAGCTCGACCCAGCGCCGAACGATTCACCCGAGCGCGTGGAAAGCGGGACCCAGAACCACGAGGCGATCGTCGGAATCGGCGCCGCGGTGGACTTCCTCGCCTCGCTGTCGGCCGGCGACGCGTCGTGGTCGCGGCGTCGGCGACTTACGCGCGCCCTCGGGGCGCTCCACGACCGCGGCGATGCGCAGATCGCCCGCCTCTGGCGAGGACTGGAAGCGATCGACGGCGTCACCTTGTACGGCATCACACCGGGGAATGGACCGCGCACGCCGACGTTGATCTTCACGGTGGCGGGCCACACGTCGACCGCCGTCGCGCGCGCCCTCGCGCCACGCGGCATCTATGCCTCCAACGGTGACTTTTACGCCGTCACTGTCATCGAGCGCATCGGCCAGTCCGCTGACGGGGTCGTT
Source organism: Gemmatimonadota bacterium (assembly GCA_040007995.1). Lineage (GTDB taxonomy): Bacteria > Gemmatimonadota > Gemmatimonadetes > Gemmatimonadales > Gemmatimonadaceae > SCN-70-22. The sequence goes on from JBDTUA010000240.1 coordinate 7,749, forward strand.
CGAGCCGGTTGCGCCTGCTACACGACCGACGAGGAAGTCGATCGACTCATCGCTGGCGTCGCGGAGATCGCACGCAGCTGACGCGGGGACGCTGGCCCGGGGCGTGCTATATTGTGCCCGCCATGACCCGCTTCCGGCTGTCCGTCTCCCCGCGTCGAAACCCGGGCCTCCCGCCTAGTCGCTGGATGCTCGTCGGCCTGCTACTCTGCGGCGTCGGCGCCGCCTGTGGAGGAACGCCGCGCGCGTCGAACGCACTCCCCGTGGCATCGTTCCTCCTGTCGGCGGGCGACTCGACGTTCTGGGTGGAGAGCGACAGCGCCGGCCTGCGCGTCCGGCGCTCTCCCATGCTCCTCACGGAGCACGGAGGGCGCTACTACGAGTTGTACCTGACGGACATCGACCGCTCGTTCTACAATGCCGTCATCCTCGGGCAACAGGTGTGGCGACGCGACGTGGCGAGCGGCGACTCGCT
>JBDTUA010000241.1:0-8121 GCA_040007995.1 Gemmatimonadota bacterium
CTGGCGCCGCCTCGAAGCTGGAATGGTCGGCCGGATGCTCGCTCGGGTGGCCGCCCTGGCGATCTTGGGCGCGTCGGCACTGTCGACCATCCGCACGGCGGCGGCGCAGGCAATAGGACGTGGCACAATTGATACGCTTTCCTTCTGGTCCCAGTCGCTCGGGACAAACAAGCGGGCTCTAGTCTGGCTCCCGCCGTCGTACGGCGCCGCCGGCGCGCGGCGCTTCCCGTCGCTGTACTACCTGCACGGATTGTGGGGAAGCGAGATCGACTGGACCACGCAGGGCAAGCTCGACATCACGCTCGACAGCATGACCAAGGCCGGATTGCCGGAGATGATCGTCGTGATGCCTGACGGCGACGATGGATGGTACACCACCTGGAACAAGCTCCTCGATGTGTCGGTCTGCCGCAGCACCTTCTCGCCGCGCCCGGGCGATCCCGCCGCCGCGTCGTATTGCGTGCCGTGGCCGCACTACGACGACTACATCGCCCGCGACCTCGTCGCGGCGGTGGATGCCCGCTACCGCACCGACGCGTCCCGCGCGCACCGTGCGATCGCAGGGCTGAGCATGGGGGGATACGGCGCGGTGACGCTCGCGCTGCAGTACCCCGATGTCTTTCGCGCCGCGGCGAGTCATTCGGGGGTCGTCTCGCCGGCCTATGTGGGCACGCACCCCTTCGACGGCACTCCTCGTTATGCAGCGTCGGACTCGGCGCTCGAGGCCTCGTGGGGCGACCGGATGTGGCCGCTGATCGCTCCCGCCTTCGGGACCGACACCGCCGCCTGGTTCGCCCGCGATCCCACCCGTCGGCTGCAACGCATGGTCGCCGCGGGAGCGACGAACATCCCGGCGATCTTCCTCGACTGCGGCACCGAGGATGGCCTCGTCGACCAGGCCCGGGTCTTTCGCCTGGAGCTCACGCGGCTCGGGCAGGCCCCGGCATACGCCGAGTGGCCAGGGAAGCACGACTGGGATTACTGGCGCGTCCACGCCCGCGAGAGCCTCGTCTGGCTTGCGCGACAGGTGTCGGGGACGGGATGATCGCTGCCGGCCGGCGCACCGGACCGTAGTGCGCTGCCGCGCTGTCGGCGGCGCGCGCGGCCAGGTAGCTTGGTCGGCATGCCTCCCCTTTTTCCCCAGGTCACCGGGACGTTCAAGCTCGCGAAGCCGCCGGCACTTCGGCGCTTCTCGATGTCCATCGTGGGGATGGCGGTGACGGTCGGGATCGTGCTCCGCCTCTTCTGGGCACTCGTCATCACCGAAGGGCCTAACGACTCGCTCGTCTTCGCCGGTACGATGTTCGCCGTGCGTCTCATCGTGCTGTTCGGCGCCGTCGCCGTCCACCTCGGCAACTTCACGCTGCGCCACTGGGTCTGGCGCGCCCCGACCTTTGCCGCCCTCGAGGCGGTCGCGGAAGCTGCCACCGCGCTCGTTCTCATCACCGTGCAGCGTGAACCGATGGGATCGGCCCGCGCGACGCTCGCCGACTGGCCGTCGATCGCCTCGGGAACGCTCTTCTGGCGCGTCACCACCGTCGTCGCATTCACCATCCTGCTGGCCGGCGTTGTGCAACTCGTGCGCTACCTTCTCCTCAAGCGCGCCCACCGTGATCACACCGTCACGGCGGTGCACCACGAAGTCACCGAACAGCACAAGAGCAAGTAGCTCCGTCCCCGGTCCCGACCGATGCGCTATTCCCGACTTGGATCCACCGGACTCACCGTCTCGCGCATTGCACTCGGCTGCATGTCGTTTGGGAGTCGAGCGTGGCGGACGTGGGTTCTCGAGGAGGCGGAGTCGCTCCCGTTCTTCCGGCGTGCCATCGAAGGGGGTATCAACTTCTTCGACACCGCCGACGTGTACTCGCTCGGGGAGAGCGAACGGATCACGGGTCGCGCGCTGCGCGAGTACGCGAAGCTCGACGAGGTCGTCATCGCGACGAAGGTTCGACTCAAGATGGCCGACGGCCCGAACCGCGTCGGGCTCTCGCGCAAGCACATCATCCAGTCGTGCGAAGCCTCCCTCCGTCGCCTGGGCGTGGAGCGCATCGACCTCTACCAGATCCATCGTCACCACGGTGAGACGCCGGTCGAGGAGACGCTCGCAGCGCTGGACCTCCTGGTCCAGCAGGGCAAGGTGCTCTACCTCGGCGCCAGCTCGATGTACGCCTGGCAGCTGATGAAGGCGCTCTCGCTCGCCGAACGGAACGGCTGGGCGAAGTTTGTCAGCATGCAGAATCACTACAACCTGGTCTATCGGGAGGAGGAGCGCGAAATGCTCCCCCTCTGCGTCGACCAGGGGCTGGGCGTCATCCCCTGGTCGCCGCTCGCCCGAGGATTGCTCGGCGGGAAGCGGCAGCGCGGGGCGCGCGGCATGTCGCTGCGCGACGACGGCGACGGCATGCTGGCCGACCAGCTGTACGACCATCCCGCCGACTGGGACGTCGTCGATGCGACGGTGCGCGTCGCCGAGCGACGGGGAATCCAGCCGGCACAGGTCGCATTGGCGTGGCTTTTGTCGCGTCCCGGCGTCGCGGCTCCCATCGTCGGAACCACGAAGCTCGAGCAACTCGACGCAGCGATCGCAGCGGTCGACGTGACGCTGAGCGCCGAGGAGTGCGCCGAGCTGGAGCAGCCCTATCAACCGCACCCAGTACGCGGCTGGCTCGACGGCACCCCGATCATCCTCCCCCCGCCTCCAGGCTGATCGCCCTCGCCGGTACTCGCCGCAACATACCGAGAGCGGCTCTCGATTCTCCATCTCCCGAACCCTCCGCCAATCTCGTGACTCACCGTCCGATCTTCCTCGCCCTTGCCCTGATGGCCGGCACCGCGAGCGCGCAGTCCTCTGTGCCCGCCGCGCCCATGCGCCCCTTCGGCACGCTGCGCGAGCAGGCCGAGATCCAGCAGCGCTGGCTCGAGCGTCGCATGACCACGATTCTGCCCGCCCTGATGCGAAAGCATCGCGTGGACCTGTGGGTCATCCCGATGCGCGAGTACAACGAGGATCCGGTCTTTTCGTCGATCGTGTCGCCGACGACCTTCGCCGCGCGTCGCCGGACCATCTACGTCTTCTTCGACAAATGTGCCGCAGCCGGCACGGCCGATCCAGGCGACGGGTCGTGCATTGAACGGCTGGCGCTCGGCGGCAGCTCGCAGGGGGGCGTCTACAAGGCCTACACCGCGAAGAAGGTCATCGACAACCCGGTGGGCGGACGCCAGGCCGAGTTGTGGGGCGACACACAGTGGTTGCTCCTCAAGGAGGTCGTCGAGGAGCGCAACCCGAAGGTGATCGCGATCGACGTCTCACGCACCCACGCCTTCTCCGACGGCCTCTCCGCCGGGGAACTCGAGGGGATGTCGCAGATGCTAGGCAAGAAGTGGGTCGACCGCTTCACGCGGGCGGAGGCGCTTCCGCTCGAGCTGATCGCCTCGCGCTTGCCGGGGGAAGAGGAGTTCTACGGGAGACTCACCCGTCAGGTGCACGAACTGACTGCCCGCATGTTCTCGAACGAGGTCATCACCCCCGGGACGACCACGACGCAGGACCTCGTCTGGTGGTGGCGACAGCAGGTCAACGACCGTGGACTTGGGACCTGGTTCCAGCCGTCGGTCTCGCTGCAGCGGCAAGGGACGCTTCCCGAGGCCCTGGGCGAGAATCCGGTCATTCAACCGGGTGACGTGCTCTGGTGCGACGTCGGCATCACGGCCCTTGGACTCAACACCGATACCCAGCACAACGGCTACGTGCTCAAGCCGGGGGAGACAGAGCCGCCGGCCGGCCTGCGCAAGGCGCTGGCGAACTCGAACCGCCTGCAGGACATCCTCTTCGAGGAGACGCGCCCGGGGCGTACGGGGAACGAGATCCTCCGTGCGAGCCTCGCGAAGCTCAAGTCGGAAGGGATCAGCGGGACGATGTACTCGCATCCGATCGGCATGAACGGCCACGGCGCGGGGCCGCTCATCGGCCTCTGGGACTACCAGGAGGGAGTCCCGGGGCGCGGCGACGCCTTGGTGATTCCCAGTATGTGGTTCTCGTCCGAGCTGCAGACCACCACCCCGGTCCCCGAATGGGGTGGTCAGCCCCTGCGCGTCCCCCAGGAGGAGGACTTCATCGTCGGCGCGGACGGGAGGCCGAGATGGGCGTTCGAGCGGCAGGCGAGCTATCACCTGGTACGCCCGAAGGTGCAGCCGTAAGGGAGAAGACGAGAAGACGAGAAGACGAGAGGACGAGAAGACGAGAGGCCAATTCTCGTCTTCTCGTCTTCTCGTCTTCTCACCACTGATATATTCCCCTCTCACCAGTTTCCCACCTGCATGACCAAGCGTCTGATCGTCGTCGGTGATCGCGTCCTGGTGAAGTCCGAGGAGGGCGAGGAGCGTACGAAAGTCGGGCTGTACCTCCCGTCGACCGCCGTGGACTCTCAGGCGGTGCAGGGGGGAAAGATCGTGGCGACGGGGCCGGGCCTTCCCATGCCGGATCTGGCCGACGCGGGCGACGAACCGTGGCGGCAGCTTGCCGGTAACATGCGAGAGACGCGATTCGTCCCCATGCAGGCACGAACGGGGGACTACGCGCTGTTCTTCCGTAAGGCAGCCGTCGAGATCACTTTCGAAAACGAGCGATACCTCGTCGTCCCGCAGAGCGCGATCCTCGCGCTGGTCCGCGACGAGATGGAAGTCGACGATGAGTGAGCCGTCAGCGCTTGTCGTTACCTGTTCCGCTTTCACGATGAGGACTTTTCCATGTCCATGCCCCGCATGATGTACGACGAGCAACTCGTCGCCCCGATCCGCGAGGATCTCACCCGCGTCGGCTTCACCGAACTCCGCACGGCCGCAGACGTGGACGCTGCGCTCTCGACCGACACCGGTACCACACTGGTCGTCGTGAACTCCGTCTGTGGCTGCTCGGCGCGGATGGCGCGTCCTGCGCTCCGCCACGCGGTCGAGCAGGCGCCGAACCGTCCCGACCACCTGACGACCGTCTTTGCCGGGCAGGATGCCGAGGCTACGGAGCGTGCGCGTGCCTACTTCACGGGCTATCCGCCGTCGTCGCCGTCGATCGCCCTCCTCAAGGACGGAAAGCTCGTCTACTTCATGGAGCGGTGGCAGATCGAGAGCCGCGACGCGCAGGCGATTGCCGCCGACCTGATCGCGGCCTTCGAGACGCACTGCGCGTCGGCGGCCTGACGCCGAGCGTTCATATCATCCACACGTTTGCACGTCGACCCTAGTCATCCGTCGTCGAGGGGTCGTCGGTTATCCCAGTGTGTCCGCGCGCGACCGTTCGTCTCACCAGCACGACCACCGGTTCGCTCGCATGAGCCGGTGGTTCCCGCCCGCGATGGTCATCACGCTCTACGCCGACCGCCGCTTCCACGATATCGCCGACCTCGCCGGTGGGTTGGCGCGCGCGATAGCGTCGTGTGACCTCGCGGTGCGTGTGGCGGTCATTGCGGCCTCGCAGCACGGTGACCCGCTCTCCCACGACTCGGGGGAGATCGAGTTCCTTCCGCCTGGCAGTCCGGGCGAGGTCTCTCGCTACCTCGGGTCCCGCTCGCCCCAGATCCAGGTGACGCTGGTCGCTCTCGGGGGAGCGCCCAACGAGCAGGTGCTTGCCACGCTCGACGCCTCGGATCGCGTGCTCCTGGTCAGCGACCCGTCCGTGACCTCGCTCCGCGCCACGCAGCGCGCCCTGCGGCTGTGCGCATCGTTAGGCTACGGCAGCGAGAAGGTCTCGGTCCTCCTGCACGGCTTCTCCGATGCGACCCCCATCGTCCCGGCCGAGGCTGCGGCCGTCCTCAAGCGCGATATCTTCGGGGTGATTCCCGGGCCGGGCGCCGACCCGGACTCGCGCTCCCTCGCCTTCCTGCGCGTGGCCGAGCGACTTACTGCGACACCCTGACCCACCGCCACACTTCGGCTATCGTCGGTTTCTTGCCGTACATCAGCACCCCGACGCGATAGATGCGCCCCGCCATCCACATCGCTCCCGCGCAGGAAAGCACCAGCAGGCCGATCGACAGCGCAATCTCGTACCAGGGCACCGCCGTGATGCTCATGCGCACCGGCATGAGGATCGGCGCCGTGAACGGGATGATGGACACCGCCCGCGCCAACCCCCCGTTGGGCGATAGCAGGACCGGCATCAGGAGCACGATGCTCGGCACGATCAGCATCGTGAGTGGCGTCGACACCTGCTGCGCGTCCTGCGTGCTGCTCACCATCGAGCCCACGGCGCCAAACAGCGACGTGAAGAAGACGAAGCCGAGGATGTAGTAGGCGAAGTATGCCACCGCTGTGGCTACCGACAACTGCGGCATCTGCATCGGGGACGGTGGGAGCCCGAAGGTCGCCATGATCGGCGCTTGGAACTTGAGGAGCAGGATCGCGCTCGCGATCCAGACCAACTGCTGCGTGAACCCCACCGCGCCCACTCCGATCACCTTGCCCGCGAGCAGCTTCTCCGCGGGGATCGAGGCGACCACGACCTCCGCCACGCGCTGCGACTTCTCCTCGATCACGCCCATCAGGATCGACTGCCCGTACAACACGATGCTCATGTAGAGCAGCAGGGCCACGCCGTACGCCATCGCCACATTCCCCTTGCCGCCACCTCCGCGCCCGCGTTCCGTCAGCCGCTCGGCTTCCATGCGAAGGTTTACGGTCGACAATGCCTGGACCTTCGAGGCGTCCAGCCCTGCCTCTTCGAATCGCCGCCCCAGGACCGCCGATTTCACTGCTTCCTCGAGGCGGCTCATGTCGGGGATCGTGCTGGCATTGCGACCCGCGTAGCGGGCGCTCTCACCGGACATCGTGAGCTGGTCCACCACCAGGTAACCCTCCAGCGTCTTGTCCATCACCTGGCGCGTGACCGTGGACTCGGCCTGGGCGAGTTCACTCGGCCCTACCTCACGAACCTCCGGCGTCCTGCCGAACACGCCGAGTGCGCGGGCGACGCGCAGGCCCATCCCGCCCCCCGACGCATCCAGCACGACGATGTTTCCCACGTCGTTCGACGCCTTGCTCTTGGACGCGAGATAGGCGGGCAGGATGATCAGCACCGCCATCATCAGCGGACCGAAGATGGTCGCAAAGACAAACCACCGGGAGCGAACGCGCTCGAGGTACTCGCGCTTGATCACCGCGAAGAGCTTACCCATGTCCGCTCATCCCCGCCTCGACACCCTTGGCGCCGACTTGTTGAAGGAAAATCTGGTGGAGCGACGGCTGCACCCGTTCGAAGCGCTCGATCGACGCGCCGGCACCCATCAGGCGCCGCAGCAACTCCTGCGAATCGGCGCCCGGCGCCAATTCGATCTCGAAATATCGTGACGAATCGTCCATCCGGGCGACCAGCGTGCGGTCCGCCAGGACTGCATCGACCGCCGCCGTCGACGCCCCGGCCAGCGCCACCGCCAGGTGCGACCCGCCGCGCGTTGCCTTCACGTCGGTCACCGAACCGTCGAGCACCTTCTCCCCGCGGGCGATGATGCAGACCGAGTCGCACATCTTTTCGGCGTTGTCCATCAGGTGCGTCGAGAAGATCACGGTCTTCCCCTGTCGCTTCAGGTCCACGACGGTGTCCTTGAGCGCCTGTGCATTGATCGGGTCCAGCCCGCTGAACGGTTCGTCGAGTATCACGAGGTCGGGGTCGTGGAGCAGCGTGCCGATGAACTGCACCTTCTGCTGCATCCCTCGCGAGAGTTCATCGACCTTCGCATCGCCCCAGTCCTTCGCTTCCGTGCGCAGCTCGAGCCGGTCGAGCCAGTGGTCGATGCGAGCGTCGGCGTCGCGCCGGCCGACTCCCTTCAGCTCAGCGAGGAAGCGTAGCAGGCGCCGTACCTGCATCTTCCGGTAGAGTCCGCGTTCTTCAGGGAGATAGCCGACGCGGTCGAGCACCCCCTTGGCGGTGTTCGATACGCCGTTGATCGTGATACTCCCCTCGTCAGGCGCGATGATGTTGAGGAGCATGCGGATCGACGTGGTCTTCCCGGCGCCGTTGGGGCCGAGAAGTCCATACACGGCACCCTTCGGGACGCTGAGCGACAGGCCGCGCACGGCGACGTGACCCGCGTAGCGCTTGACGATGGAGCGGAGCTCGACGGCAGGCAT
>JBDTUA010000242.1:0-8113 GCA_040007995.1 Gemmatimonadota bacterium
AGATCCGGTCGCAGAAGCCTGAGGATCTCCTCTCGGCTGCGGCCGGAGGGACGCTGATCGTCGACCAGGCGCACCGGTTGCTGCCTGCGCCTGACGTACCTAGTGGCGGCGAGCAGGCGCTTTTTGACCTGCTTGATGCCCTCGCCAATCGGGGCGATGGCACCGATCCGCTCCTGATCGTCACCGGGGTGCCGGGTCCCTTCGCGTCGTTCCTGCGCGGCGACTCCGCCCTTCCCCGCCACTTCGGTGAGGTCATCCGACTCGACGACTGGTCGGCCGAGACGTTGGCCGACGTCTGCCGGCGTCGTTTCGAGCAGCTCGGCTGGTCGATCGACGCGGCGACCGACGAGCGACTGGCAGCGCGCTGTCGCTACCTCGTCAATTCGGTCGACCTGCCGCGTCGCCATGGCCACGCCGCCGAGGAAGTTGTGCAGCTGACGACGCAGGCGGCGCGCGCCCGTCGAGCCGCCGATGCTTCGACAGACGCTGCACTTTCGCCCACGGACATCACCGGTCCGGTCGATGAGCCGATCTCGCTGGAGGAGCTGTTTGCGCAGCTGGATTCGCTCAAGGGGATCGACGCCGTGCGCGAGCAGCTCAAGCAGATCATCCGCGCGTCGCAGGAGCGCAAGGCGCGCGACCCCAAGCGTCCGGTGCTCGACGGCCACATGATGCTGATGGGGAATGCCGGCACCGGGAAGACCACGATCGCGAAGCTCCTCCCAAAGCTGCTCTGCCGGGCAGGCATCCTGCCGACCGAGCGTCTGGTGGAGTACGCGAACCCCGCCTCGTTGCAGTCGGGCTACGTGGGACAGACCTCAGGGAGGGTGAACGAGGCGATCGACAAGGCGCGCGGCGGTGTGCTCTTTCTCGACGAGGCGCACCAGATGGCCGACTCAGGAGGTCACAACTTTCAGCGCGAGATCCTCAACACGCTCCTGCCGCGCCTCGAGAACGAGCGCGGGCAGTTCCTCTGCGTGCTCGGCGGTTATACGAGCAGCCTCCCCGCCGTGCTGGCGCTCGACCAGGGGATGCCGAGCCGTTTCCCCGAACACTATCGCGTGCAGCTGGCGAACTACGACGCCGAGACGCTGTCGTCGATCTACCTGGCGATGGCAGCGGAGGCGGGGAAGTCGCTGACCGCAGGCGCCGAGCATCGCATGCGGCAACTGATGCGCCTCCTTAGGCGGTGGGCGCTCCCCGCCTTTGCCAATGCTCGTGGCGCACGCGAGTTCCTCAACTCGTGCATCGCCACCCAGGTGGCGCGCACGAGTGCCGACGCCTCCGCGGATCCGAATCTGCTCGTCGAGGGCGATATCCTCCTTCCGCGCGGCGCGACGAGCAAGACGCCTGAGGCAGCGCTTGCCGAGGCCGAATCAAAGCTGGGTGCGCTCATGGGGCAGCCGAGGTTACGTGAGGTGATATCGCGGTTGCGCGGCAACCTCCTGCTGTGGCGCGCCGAATTGGAGGAAGGGGCCGACGTAGCGCCACCGCTCGAACACATCCTGCTGCAGGGGAGTCCGGGGACGGGGAAGACGACGGTGGCGCGGATCATGGGATCGCTGCTCTACGGACTCGGGATGCTTCCGCGCCCACATGTCGAGGAGGTGCGCGGGACCGAGTTGATCAAGGGGATCCAGGGGGCTGCCGCACAGGCGGTGCGCGACCTCGTCGAGCGGGCGATCGGCGGCGTCCTCTTTCTCGACGAGGTCTCCGGGTTGCTCGGCCAGCCGCAAGGCGTGGACGTCGCGCGCGAGCTGTTGCCACACCTGGTCGACGCCAAGGGACGATTCGTCATGATCGTCGCCGGCTATCCGCATGTGATCGACGGCTTCCTCGCCCTCGATGACGGGCTCGCGCGCCGATTCGGGACGGTGCTTGAGCTGCAGGATTACTCGCCGGAGGATGTGCACGCCATCACGCGGAACGTCGTACGCGATGCAGGACTCACGCTCACGGCCGAAGCCGACGGCGCCCTGCTCACGCTCCTTCGCGGCAGCGCCGCCGCCCAGCTCCTCCCCAGCCGTAACGCGAGCATGGCGCAGGTGATCGCATCGGCGATCCGCGACCGCCTGGCGAGCCGGCTTGCGCCGCGATTGAGCCGCGATCTGGGGAGTGTGTCGGTGGAAGAGCGACGACTGGTGCTCGCCGAAGATGTCCCGACATCGTTCGATGCGCGGGGGAACGCATGCTGACGCTGGCCCCCTGTCCGCATTGCGCCTCGCGGGTCCCTGACGACGGCGCGTATTGCGATTCCTGCGGTCGGGCGCTGGCTGCCTGCCCGAACTGCGGCGATCTCGTTAGGCCCGGGGAGAAATGCATCACGCATGGCGTCGCGGCCGTGCAGCGACCGCCGGCGAAGCCGTACGGTGCAGCGGCGCCGGTGGCCCCGGTCACCACGCCTACGGTCGCCCCTCCGCCTCGACGGGGGGCGAGGGCCGGGTCACCTGGAGGTGCCGTATTGTCGTCGGCGAGTGCGCCGGTGGCGGCTCCCGCGCAGCCTTCGTTAAGTGGCGGAGAGGCGCCCGGCGGGGTGGCGGCGACTCCTGTTGTGCACGGACCGGGCGGCGCCCCGTTTCCGGCGTCCGCTGCCCCTACGCACGCCGCGCAGGGAACGACCGTCCAGCTGCTCGCCCGAAGGCTGCGCCTCGTCGTGACCGGTGGGATCGCGCTTCCTCCGCTCGAGGTCGACACGGAGACAATCGTCGGCCGCGGCGAGGGTCCGTTCGCGATGCTGCTTGACCCGTTCCACGACAAGGGTCTCTCGCGCCGGCACTGCCAGTTCCGGCGTGGGGCGACTGGCACCTGGAGTATCGTTGACCTCGCTGGACGGGGCTCGACCTTCGTGAGTGCCGACGGGACGTGGTCTGCTCCTCCGGTCGGGGCGAACGCCAGCCATCTTGTAGAGCCGGGGCGTGACCAGGTTCGCCTCGGGCTGCTCACCTTCAAGGTCGAGGCGATCACGTGACCGCTCCCCGCGCACTTAACGCCACGGCCGCTTCGGCGTGTGGCCCCACCCGCACGCGCAACGAGGACATCGCCATCATCGGTGCCCGCACGGTGCGCAACGATGCAGCGATCGAGACGTGGGACTCTGCCGCCGCCTCTCGCCCTTTTGTCGCTGCGGTCCTCGACGGGCTCGGCGGACATCAGGGGGGCGACGAGGCGAGTGCGCGGGTCGCCGCTCGGCTGATGCACGTCGTCGGGCGCTGGTCGCTCGACTGCGTGGCCGCCGAGTGCATCGCGGGCCTGACCGAAACGCTAAACGACGCCCGTCGCGAACTGGACGAGGTCGGGGCCTTCTCACCGGAACTGGACGGAATGGGGACGACCTGCACCGCACTGGTTGTCACCGAGTCGGCGTTCCTCCTCCTCCATGTGGGCGACACACGCTGCTACCGCCGGCGCGACGGCGTGTGGAAGCAACTTACCGTCGACCACTCCGTGACGTATCCCGACGGGTCCGGCGAGCAGTCCGCGGGTCTCACCCACGCGGTGGGTGCCGACATCCTCGAACTGCCAGCCGAGCTGGTGATGGACTTGAGCGACAAGTGTTTTCCCGGCGACGTCTTCGTCCTGATCACCGACGGCGTGCTCAATGCAACGGCGAGCGATGCCGCGCTCGAGGCCGCGCTTGACGCGTCCGACGCGCAGGGGATCATCGATGCCGCGCTGGTGAACGGTGGACCCGACAACGCGACTGCTGTCCGACTGGAGATCCTCGAATGACCCTGACATCCGCTCCGTCGCTCGCCACGCTCGCGCCTCCCCTCGCGAAGCCGGTACCGTTGCAGCCGCCGGTACTCCCGCCGGCCCCCGCGGCGCTCCGTGACGGCGGCGCCGCCCTCGGCCCTCTCCCCGCCGCCCCATGGAGCGTGCGCCAGAAGCCGCGGCGCTTCGTCCTGGCCGGGATGATCCCGTTAGGCATCGCGGTCTTCCTCACGTTGGTGAGTCAGTTCTTCGACTGGCAGGGAACGCCCGGGGCGGCGCTGGCCGAGGCGCGCAAGGCGAGTTCGGTGACCGCCAAGTCCGGCCAGCCGGTCTGGTATCTTGCACCCGGGGTGACGGCACCGGTGCCGCTCACGCCGTGGCCAACGATCCGCAACGTGCCGGGTTATACCAACATCACCGCGGACGTGGTCGTGCGATTCCTGGTGACGACGGATGGGGCGGTCGATCGCACCGGGCTGACGGTCAGCGGGAATGGATCGGGGCCGGTGCGAAACGTGACGGGGCTGATGTACAGCAAGATGAAGTTCAAGCCTGGGCGCGTGGGGGGGACACCGGCGATGGTGGTGATGGAGCATCGGTTTCATTATCCGATGTAGTCTCTGCGAACTCTGCGAACTCTGCGGTTGAATAGCTTTTGAGCAACGGAGCGAGCAGCGTGAGAACGGCGTTTGAACCGCGGAGTTCGCGGAGTTCGCGGAGTTCGCCGAGGGGCAACGGTGATTGAACCGCAGAGTACGCAGAGTTCGCAGAGGAGGGTGGTGTGCGGAGAGGGGGGAGTCTCTCGGTCACGTGGAGCAAGGTTGAACCGTGTGCTCCTGCGCACTCGTCACCCGTTGCTCTTCTCCGTGACCTCAGTGTCCTCTGTGGTAAAAGGCTTTTGAACCACAGAGGTCACAGAGGAGCCGTTCCCCTAAATGCATGTACTGCAAGCGATTAGGGGTTCCCAAACGGGTGCGCATCGAGTATACTGCATAGAAGAAAGAGCGACTGTTGTTTGTCCCTCCTCGTGAGCGGGAGGCGGGAGTATCGTCAGCGCCCAGTGCGGTGCGGCGGACTCGAGACGGGTGGATGGGCCAAGGGCTCACACCAGGTCGACGATCGGCGAGACATGTGCCGATCCATTCAGGGATGACGCGGACTACACGCGGATATTGCTGGCGCTGGGCACGCCTTGGGGCGCGCTGCGCGGCATCGCAACTCGTCATCCGACGCAGGTACTCGAACCGGCATCGCCCGCGATCCGCGGCGTGCATGCCATAAAGAGGAGAGCGACCATGACCTACAAGATCGAGCAGATTGAGGGGATCGGCCCGGAGTTCGGCACGCGACTGGCCGCTGCCGGGATTCATACCTCCGCCGACCTGCTGAGCCGCACGATGACCATGGATTCACGCCAGCGGCTCTCGCTGACGACGGGCCTATCGGTGCTGCAGCTGACGACCTGGCGCCATCAGGCCGACTTGATGCGCGTCTCGGGGATCGGCTCCGAGTACGGGCATCTCCTTGAGGCCTCCGGGATCGAGACGGTGCGCGAACTCGCGGTGCGGAAGCCGGAGAACGTCGTGAATCTCCTCGACCGCGTCAACGAGGAAAAACAACTGACGCGCCAGGTCCCACCGCTCAAGACGGTCTCCAAGTGGATCGCCAAGGCGCGGGAGATGATGCCGATGACGTCACGCGCTCCGGCGCCGGTGCAGGAGCAGGTACCGATGTCGGCACCCATGCACTCGCCGATGCGCTGATTGATCGGAGTTGTTCGTAGAAAAGAGCGCGGCGCAGACCCCATGTCTGCGCCGCGCTCTCACTGTGTCATGCCGTTCCTCTGTGACCTCTGTGTCCTCTGTGGTTCAAAAGCTTTTTACCACAGAGGACACAGAGGTCACAGAGTAGAACCATCGATCGCGTGAGCTATTCCTGAACAGTGACCTTCCCCTCGCACGAGGCATCCCTCTGCGTACTCTGCGTACTCTGCGGTGAAAAGCAGTTGAACCGCAGAGTACGCAGAGATTCGGACGCGGGTTCGGCGTACCAGTCCAGCGATTCCCCGAGTGGCTACGGCAGCACCCGATCAAACCGGATGTTTGACACCCGATTCCAATCCAGCCGGAATCCTCCCGACCGTCCCCGTGCCGGCGCGTCGAAGGTGAGAGTCGATCCATCGCCCACGCTGTAGGCCAGCGCCCCCTCCAGTGGGGCGAGCGGTTCGTTAGCTGCCCTGGGACGCCTGAGCTGCAAGGCGCCACCGGTCGATGCGTCCGCGACGACCTCCCACACGGCCCCGCCGAGTTCGGGACTGGCGTAGCGTCCGACGATCGCCGCAGCCTCACGCGGACGCGCCGCACCGATCCTGTGCGCCGCACCCTCTTCCTGTCCGGCGGGTGTGGCCCGCGGGGTCGCCGGGCCTAACGCGGAGGCCAGTACGACATCAGCCATGCGCAGGGCGAGTTGCGTGGTGTTCACGCTGCTGCGATTGCAGAGCATGGCGAAGGACGTGTGCTGGTCGGGGAAGCGCGCGATGATCGCCCGATAGCCGCCGGTCGAGCCGGAATGCTCGACGAATCGCTGCCCGCGATACGTTGTCACGTTCAATCCAAACGCGTAGATGTTCGGCGCACCGCCAGTGAGCGGTTCCGTGGTCTGCATCAAATCGATGAACGCACGTCCGCCGACCTTCCCCGAGTAGAAATTTTCGTCCCAGCGCTGCAGGTCCTCGATCGTCGTTACCAGTCCACCCTGGCCAACGATATCGTTGTTCCAGATATTCACCTCCCACCCTCTTCCCTTCGGCGAGTAGGCGGCGGCGCGGTCGGGGACGATCTCGTTGTGGTCGTCGAGGAACAGGCTGTGGTGCATGCCGAGCGGTCGGAATATCGCCGAATCGGCGAACTGTCGCAGCGTCTGGCCGGTGACACGCTTCACGATGATCGCCATCGCGAGGTACCCCGTATTGCTGTACCGGTACTCCGATCCCGGGACGAAGTTGAGGTTGCGCTGCCGGGCGGCCATCGCCAGCATGTCGTCGTTGGTGTACCCATCGTCGTACCGCAAGCCTGAGAGCCCGACCAGCTGCCAGAAATCGCGGAGTCCGCTGGTATGGTGCACGAGGTGGCGCACTTTGACCGGAGTCGGATACGCGGTCATCTCCGGGATGTACTTACGTACGTCATCGTCGAGTGAGATTCGCCCAGCCGTCACCAGCAACGCGATACTCGCTGCGGTGAACTGCTTGGATACGGAGCCGGTGGTGAATCGGGTCGTTGTGGTGATCGGAACGGTGTGCGTGAGGTTGGCGAAGCCATACCCGCGCTCGAAGGTTACGGCGCCATTCTGGTAGATTCCGGCGGCGCACCCCGGTTCCCCGGAGTGCGACATCGGCAGGAAGATGGAATCCATCGCCGCGGTGATCGCCGGAGAGAGCGGGACGCCTTGCTGCGACCCGACCGCACCCCCGGGGATCATCAGCGTGAGTGCGATGAACGGAAGAATTCTGGAAAGCGTTCGTTTCATGGTCTCAATCACCCCGCTGTGTTCGGATTGTTAGCCCGCTCGACCAGCGGGAGCGGGAAGCATGTGGTGGGACCATACGGTAGTCCGGTGTCGTCGATGCCCGACGGGTGCAGGACTGAGCCCGGCGTCCCCTTGAAGGGAATCTCCTGCGGCGTTCCGATCAAGCGCAGATGGTCGTTGAAGCGATAGGCGCCCTCGACGAACATCTCGCGGCGGCGCTCCTCGATGACCTGCGTGAGGACCTGTTGCTGCGTATCGGTATTGGTCAGATCGTAGCCGGGAATGCCGGCCGCGGTGTGCATGGCGTTGATCAGCGTACGTGCCGTCGCGAGATCGCCACTCCGGGCTGCCACCTCGGCCATCATCAGGCGCGCCTCCTTCCCCGACCCAATGACCACCGGGAAGCCCCTCGAGCGGTGCTTGGCCGACGGATAGTACCAGACCTGCACGTTATCGAAGCCGAGCTGGCCGGTCGTCGCCACCTGCACGCGCGGGTCGGCGACCCCCATCCACGTGACGTTGCGATACGCCGGGGCGACGGTGGCGTGGCGCCCTTGGGCGCAGGCGATGTATTCGCACCCCGCGTCATAGCGGCGCGTATCGGACTCGTCGCGGGTGGCATTCTTGACATAGGCCAACGGCACCAACTGCGCGTCGGCGAGCGCACCCGCGTAGTTCTTGAGATCGAGCCGCACGCGCGCTCGTCCCACCAGCGCCATGTTCAGGATGTCCTGGTTGTTCGCCGTCGTCGCGAGGGCGATCGCCTCGGTGAATTTCGCCTCAGCGGTCTCCAGCACCTTGGTCGGCGTGATGATCGGGCCGCCGTCGATGACCATCTCGCAGAACCCCTCGCCGAGCGCGACCAGAGCGTAGG
>JBDTUA010000243.1:0-8085 GCA_040007995.1 Gemmatimonadota bacterium
TCGACTTGCAGCAGGCGGTCCAGGATCGGGCGAAGGCCGACGGGCTGTACGCTCCCCCCGTCGGCACCGACGCGATATTTGTCGCGACCACCCGACTGCTCGTGCAGATGGCCTCGGTCACCCCGGCGATGGCGCGACGGAAGGTGTTCATCGTCGGCGACGCCGATCGCATGTCTCCTCCCCAGGAAAACGCCGAGGCGCCGGCGGCGAACGCCTTCCTCAAGCTGCTCGAGGAACCGCCAGCCGACACGAACATCATCATGACGAGCAGCGCCCCGGGCGCCCTTCTGCCAACCATCCGCTCGAGGGTCGTCTCGCTCCGGGTCGCCCCGGTCGGCGACGGCGACGTACGAAACTGGCTACGCGAGGATAAGGTCGAGGCGGCACTCACTCGGCTCAATGTCCCCGCCAACGTCGACGAACGCTTGCGCCTGGCCGGGGGCGCACCGGGGCGACTGCTCGCGTCCCAGGAAAGCAGCGCCGCCGCCGACGCCGCCGGACGAATACTTGAAGTGGCGCTGAGCGGTGACCGGGGCAAGGCGCTGCGCCTGGCGATGTCCCAGGGGGTCGCCGGCGCCCGCGGCGCCTTCACCGACGTACTCGACGCGCTCACGATCGCGCTCCATCGCCGCACCCGCGACGCCGTCGCCGCGAGCGACGAACGCGCCGCACGTAACGCGGCGCGCGCGGTGGCGATGATCGAGGAGTCGAAGTTGATGGCCGGCGGCAATGTGAACCCCCAACTGATCACAGCGAACCTGCTGTTCGACCTCTCCCGGATCTTGAGCGCCTAACTCCGGGCACCTCCTCGTCTTCTCGTCTTCTCGTCTCAGATGCCCGATCTTTCCCACTTGGACTCTTCCGGCCAGGCCCGCATGGTGGACATCAGCGGCAAGGTCGCGACCGAGCGAATGGCCCGTGCGCGCGGAAATATCCGCATGCGGGCCGAAACTCTTGCTTTGATTCGCGAGAACCAGATGGCGAAGGGGGACGTACTCACGGTGGCCAAACTGGCCGGAATCATGGGGGCCAAGCGCACCTCGGATCTAGTACCGCTCTGCCACCCCATTGCCCTGTCGGATATCGACTTGCGGCTCTGGCTCGATGAATCACTTCCGGGAGTGTGGGCGGAAGCAACGGCAAAAACGACCGGCCTAACGGGCGTCGAAATGGAGGCCATCGTCGGTGTAAGTGTGACTCTGGTCACACTTTACGATATGGCCAAGGGGGTGGATAAGGCGATGGTGATCGGCGACATTTCCCTCATCGAGAAGCGCGGCGGGAAGAGTGGGGACTGGGTTCGAGGGTAGTGGCCTCCCGTCGCATCATTGAGGTTTCGATCGCTCATCCGTTCGCCGGAGTTAGGGCGATCGACTGACGATACGAGGTAGTCATCATATGAAGGATCTCAGCCAGTCGTATGTGCACCGCGGCGACGGGGCGCGACGAAAGCGGAGAGTCCGAGGGGCGTTCATGCTGGCCGGTGTGCTTGTCACCGGAACCATGGCCGCCAGGAACTGGGAGCCCTCCGAGGCGACCGCCTCCCCCCTCCGACGCACCTTGGCCGAACGCGCCGAGGTCCAGCGACTCCAAGGCCAGATCGAGCAGGCGCGCGGCGACCTGCGGATCGCATCGGCACAGCTCGAGCGCTGGAACCGCATCTTCCACTACTCCCACAAGTTCCAGATACCGGCCGACGTAGCCGGCGCGATCTACGACGCCGCGCTCGACGAGCACATCGACCCCGACCTGGCCTTCCCGCTGGTCAAGCTGGAAAGTGAGTTCAAGCAAACCGCACGAAGCGAAGTCGGTGCCATCGGGCTTACGCAGCTGATGCTTTCGACCGCCAAGTTCTATGACTCGACGCTGACGCGGGAAACGCTGTACGATCGTGATACCAACCTGCACATCGGCTTCCGCTACCTGCGCGACCTGATCCGGGAGCAGCGGGGAGACGTGCAGTTGGCACTTCTGGCCTACAATCGTGGCCCCGCTGCGGTCGAATTGGCCAAGGCACTCGATCTCGACCCATCCAATGGGTACGATCGGATCATCATGAAGGGTTATCGCGGCAAGGGGATCATCGACTGATTCCTGTCCGCTGACCGCGGCGCAGGTGAGGAACGAAAGAGCGGCCTGCTTCTCACGAAGCCGGCCGCTCTTGTTGTCCCTCTCCGTCAGGACCCCTTTCAGGACGTTCCGGCAGGCGCCTTCGATTTCTTCGCCGTCGTCAGCTTGGCCGAAGCGGGCTTGACGACGGACTTCTTCGCCACCGCCTTCTTCGCGGGCGACTTACGGGCGCTCGACGTACTTCCCTGCTTGGCGCTCGACTTGGATGACGCAGCCGAGCGGCTCGCGGACGCCTTGCGAGTCGTGCTGCTGCGAGCGGAAGTGCTCCCCCGCACGATGATCGACTGGCCGGGATAGATCACGCTGCGCTTGAGTCCATTCAGGCGCACGAGTGTGCTGACGGACGTGTGGTAACGTTGCGCAATTGCGCCCAGCGTTTCCCCTCGCCGAACCACGTGTGTCGTGCGCCCCGACCCTGAGGCGGCTGCCGACGTGCCGTACCGCTCGATCGACGGGTCGGGGATCTCACGAGCGGCGTCGACCACCGCGGCCGACGGAATCAGGACGGTCTGCCCGACGGACAACCTTCCCTTCTTCGCGCCAAGCGTCCGATTGTACCACTGCAGCTGCCGGGTCTGCAGGTCGTGTCGCTTGGCGATGCTGGCGAACGTCTCTCCCTTCCGGGTCTTGATCTTGGTGAAGCCCTGGCGGTCGGCGGAGTCGAGCGTGGCAAAGGACGCCTCGAACTGCGAACCGGTCCCTTCGGGGACCCGCAACGTGACTTTGGAGTCCGGTGGGGTCACGCCGCGCAGAATCTGTCCGTTCAAGTTCTGCACTTCGAGGGTCGTCGCCCCGACCGCCTTGGCGACGGCCGCCAGCGGCGTCGATGGCGGGACCACGACGGTATCGAACGCGAACCGTGCCACGGAATCGACCACCAATCCGTAGCGCGACGGCGCCTTGCCGAGCAAGGCGGCGGCGATGAGCTGCGGGACGTAATTCTTGGTCTCGGCGCGAAGATAGTCCTGCTCGGCGAGTGCGAAGAAGCAGTCCTCCCCCGTGACGTCTCCGAGTTCATCGTCGAACTTCTTGAGCCCACGGGAGACGCGACCGGGACCGCCGTTGTAGGCCGCCGCGGCAAGGTAGAGCGACCCGAACTGCCCTTGCAGGTCTCGGATGAAGCGCGCGGCCGCGCCTGTCGATTTCACCGGATCGCGGCGCTCGTCGACCCACCAGTCGACACGCAACCCGACGCCGCGGGCGGTCGAACTCATGAACTGCCACATCCCCACCGCCGCTGCGCGCGAGTAGGCTTGTGTCTCGTAGCCGCTCTCGACCAACGCGAGGAAGTACATGTCCTCGGGTATGCCGGCGGCGCGAAACGTTTCGCGGATCATCGGCTCATATTGCTTGCCACGCTGTAGACGTTCGACAAAGCGCGTCCGCGACGAGCCGAGGAAGAGGTCGACGTACCGCGCGACCTGCTTCTGGGTGACGTACGAATCGACGTCGATGTCCCACGTCGCTTCGGCATCGTCGCCCGTGTGGGACGTGGAATCGACATCCACGAGAAGGTTAGAGGCGTAGCCGCGCACGACGGAATCGGGCACGTCGAAGAGCGCGCTCACCTGCGCGATGGCTTGCATCATCGCCACGTTCACGGAGTCCGGAACGACGGTCGTGGATGCGAGGGCGACGGAGTCGGCGCGCATGGCCGTTGCCGATATGCGCTCCGCGGGGCGTTCCGACGCCGCTGGTGGAGTTGATACGATGGGACGAAGGGCCGGCGCACACGCGGAGAGCGTGGCAAACGCGAGGCTCGTCGCTAGGGCACGGACGCGGGCGAGGAGAGAGATACCTACCTCCAGCGGGGCGTGAACAAGGACGCCGCAATCTGCCATGACGCCCGGGCATTGGGAACCTCGTACCCGATTCCCGTCCTGGAGTTGCCGCATCTGTGGCGGGAGACGGCTCGTCCCACACCGCGCGAGCGGCCTGCCTGACGAGTGTCGTCGCTACCGCGTCGCGATTGCGTTGCCGAGCAGACGATTGGTGGCCTGCAGCGTCGCGACGACTGCGCCCTTCAGCGGATCCTCGTCGGCGAGGTGACAACCGAGCAATCGGCGCTCCGGCTCCCGACCACTCGGATCGATGCAGAGCACGCTGACGATCACGACGTTCGCATCGAAGGCGCGCATCTGCTTGACGCCGAGCAGGTCGAAGCGGAGCGATCCCTTGGCAAAGAGCTCGATGGCCCGTAACGTCGCCTCAGCCGCGAGCCGGACGTCGCCGAGCGGAGTCGCGATCCCTTCGGCCCTTCCGATGACCGCGTCGCCCTTCTGGTACTCCAGCTCAACCTCGGCACAGCAGTGCGCGGTCGGGCTGCGTTCAAAGGCAAAGCGAGTGAAGCGCAGGCGTTCACGGCGCGACCCGTCGGCCGCGGCGCGGTCGTCGAGCGAGGCAAAGGCGAGAGGCAGGATCGAATCGTCCACGAGGGTACTCATCCGGCGCCATGATCGGTAACAGCGTCACCCGCGATGTGGGTACCTTGTCACACGAGTCACGCACCGCCGCGCAACATTTGCCGCGACACTTCCTTCCCGGTCCAATTGCCCCCCATGATCCGACCGCTCGCCCTCGCCCTGCTGTGGACCACCGCGCTCTCCGCCCAGTCGCCACTCGAGACGTTGCAGGGGCGGATCGTCGAGCGCGTCGCGCGCCTCCCCGGGGCGTTTGCCGGCGTCTATTACCGAGACCTCGGAACGGGAGAAACGCTGGCGCTCCATGCGGACTCGGTGATGCACGCCGCCAGCACCATGAAGGTGCCGGTGATGATCGAGTACTTCCGCGGCCTCGACGACGGGCGATTCCAGACCGGCCAGACGGTCGTCCTCGCGAACAGGTTCGCGTCCATCGTCGATGGATCGCCCTACCAGCTCGATGCTGGAGACGACTCCGACTCGTCGCTCTATCAGCGGGTGGGATCGGTAATCCCGGTGCGCGAGCTGGTCGAACACATGATCACGCGTTCCAGCAACCTGGCGACGAACGTCGTCATCGCCTTGGTCGACCCGAAGCGCGCCAACGCCACCGCCCACGCCCTCGGCGCCTCCACCATGACGGTGCGCCGTGGCGTCGAGGACAACGTCGCATTCCAGGCGGGGCTCAACAACACGACTTCGGCGCGCGACCTCGGCGCCTTGCTCGAAGCGCTGGGGCGTGGGACGGCGGCGTCTCCCGCATCGACGGCGGCCATGCTCGACATCCTCGAGCGACAGGAATTCAACGACGAAATTCCCGCGGGGCTCCCGCCAGGGACACCCGTCGCCCACAAGACCGGCTCGATCACCGGAATCGCGCACGACGCCGCGCTCGTGCGCCCCGTCGGTCGGGCCCCGTTCGTGCTGGTCGTCCTGACCCGCGATATTGCCGATCGCGACGCTGCCCATCGCTTGATTGCCGACATCGCCACGCTCGTGTGGCAGCACGTCATGCACGCCGGCGCGGCGCGTTAGGCACCCACGCGCCAGCCGGGGGGCGGACCGCTAGTTCACGAGCAACCCGCGGGAGGCACGCATCGCCTTGACGCGCAGCTCGGTGTCCTCGCCGTCGGCCGGGACCGCCGCGAAGACGAGGCGAAAGGTCGATCCTGCGCCCACCACACTCTCGACCTTCACTTCCGCGCCAAGCATCTCGCTCAGGGCGCGACAGATCGCGAGACCCAGCCCGGTGCCGCCGAATCGTCGTGCGGTGCTCGTGTCCCCCTGTTCGAAGGGGAGGAAGATTGCCTCGAGCCGTTCCGGGGAGATCCCGATCCCCGCGTCGCGAACCCCGACCGCCGTGATCGCGCCTCCGGCGGCGCACTCCACCAGCAGTGTCACGTCGCCGCGCTCAGTGAACTTGATCGCGTTCCCCAGGAGGTTGACGAGGATCTGTCGGAGCTTGCCGAGGTCGGTCCGCATCAGGGGGGCCACCGTGGGCCCCTCGTAGCGGAGGACCACGCGCTTCGCGCCGACCTGCCCCTCCATGTGCGACAGCGTCTGGTGGGCCAGGGCGACCACGTCCACGTCATCGACGTCCACCACCATGCGTCCGGCCTCGATCTTCGAGATGTCGAGAATCTCGTTGATCAGGGTGAGCAGGTGGCGGCCATTCGAGAGTATGCGATCGAGCAGGTCGAGCTCGGCCGCGGAGAGGCGCCCCGCACGATTCTTGAGCAGCACCCCGGAAAATCCGATCACTGAATTGAGCGGCGTACGCAACTCGTGCGACATGTTGGCGAGAAAACGCGACTTCGTGACGCTCGCCGCCTCGGCCTTGCGCAGCGCTTCCTGCAACTCGGCCGTCCGCGCGGCGACACGTGCGTCCAGTTCACGCAGGACACCGTTCAGCTGCTGATTGAGCGCCTCGCGCTCGGCGAGCGCGCGTTGCACTTCTGCATAGGACAGTTGGAGCCTGGTCCCGAGCACGCCCATCGCGACGATCACGTCGCGGATCTCGGCCGGCGTATTGCCCGGGATGCTGGCCGGCGACTGTCCGTCACGCACGTCGTAGTCACGGAGCCAAACCATCAGGCGTTGCAGGGGGACCTGGATGCTCCGCATCAGGATGAGGGTGATGGCGATGCCAAGTGCGATGGCCAGCACAGTGGCCAGCGCCGCCGACGCGCGCCGCTCGCGGGAGGGGGCCATCACGGCGCGCCGAGGGCGCTCGATGAAGACCTGCCAGCCGGAGGCCGTCCGTGCGCGCGCGACCATCCACTCTTCCGACTCCACGATGCCGTCCGCCGTGTCAGCCGTCGGCACCGCACCCCACCGTTGCGACATCGTCTCCGAGGTCAGTGTATCGAGTGGCGCCACCGGTATCGCGCCGGAGCGCGCAGCGACCACACCGCTCGGATCGACGATGAGGTACGCATCGTAGGTGCTCTCCATCAGCCCCTCGACCAGGGTGCTGTCCGTCAGCTCCACCGACGCCTGCAACACGCCGAGCAGGTGGCCCTGCCGGTCTCGCAGCGCGCGTCCGAAGGCGACGATGACGTGGTTGTCGAAACCGACCCCGCGATAGATCGACGTGAGGACCGTCGACGTGTCAGCGATGGAGGCGCGGAAATACTCGCGGTGTGCGAACGACCTGCCGAGCAGGGTGCGCGTGTCACCGCCGTTGATCGACGGTGGCTGCACGGCGAGCAGGATGCCCGCTGCGCTCAGCAGCGCCACCGTCTGGAGTTCGGGATAGTCGGTGCGAATGATCCGGAGCGCCTCGCGATGCGACGGACCCCCGATCGGCGCTGAGGGATCGATCAGGCGGGAGGCGAGCGTCACCGCGGCGCGGCGCTCTTCGAGGCGACGGTCCAACTCCCGGCTCGCCTGGGCGGCGGCCCGATGGAGATCCTGCCGAGCCGACTCCCCGATGCGAGCGCGGTCTGCGAGGTCGTCCCAGACGGCCACGGCAACGACCGGCAGCGTCGCGACCAGGAGGAACCCGACGAGGATACGGGACGACAGCGATCGGAACACGCGTGGGGGATGCGGGGAGCGCGCGCGAGCAAACGGCCGCGCATCCTCGCTAGTATCGATCCCGCTCGCGGATTCTTTACCGACGGTCCCCGCCCTGGGCGGAGCCGCGACGCCGTCAGCCGGCGGCCGCGCGTGCGGCTCCGGCTCGCCCAATTCCAATGACCCGGCCGGGTCTCGAACCCGGGACCTACGGATTAAAAGTCCGTTGCTCTACCAGCTGAGCTACCGGGTCGCTTTCCGCTATGTAACAATCGCTGACGCGTTTCTCTCGCCGCCCCCTTTCTGCCGAGGCGGCGGCATGCCATCGCCCGGCCGCGGCATCCGGATACTTCAACCATGCCGGCGCCGGACCAATGTAACCCGAGCGCAGCGCTGCGTCGGCGGCAATATACTCCATCACATCGCGCCGCCCGTCGCACGTGACCATTTACGCGGACGTGTCGAGCCCGCGGTATTCCTCCGCGCGAACTCCCCCGCGGCGGCATCGAAAAGCCAC
>JBDTUA010000244.1:0-8066 GCA_040007995.1 Gemmatimonadota bacterium
GGCCTTCCGCCAAGGCGACCATTTGCGCGATCACCTCCGTATCCGCCACCTCGAATTCCCATCCATTGAGTCCCAAATAGATGACCGCGACGAGGAACGCGATGCGCTTGTTGCCGTCGTTGAAGGGATGGTTGCGCGCGAGCCCGAACGCATAGGCTGCAGCAAGCGTGGCGTGATCGACGCGCTTGCCGTACGCGAACTTGTTGCTCGGCCGCGCCAGTGCGCTCTCGAGCGCACCGTCGTCGCGCAGCCCCGGCATGCCTCCGTGGCTACGCAGTTGATCGAGGTGCGTGGCCTCGACAACGACACGCGGTACCCAAATGGGTTCGCGCACGGCTCGACGGCTACTTGGCGAGTTCTCGGAGGGCGTGCCGGTACCGCTTCGCCGCCTGTCCGGCGATGGCCAGCGCCGCCGCAATGGTCGGATCGTACGGCGTAAGCAGGATTCCGTCCTCGGTTTCGACGGCCAGCACGGAGTCCCCGACGGCCAAGTGAAGGCGATCGGCCATGTCCTTCGGGAGGGTGGCTCCGACGGAACCCCCCACTTGGCGGAGCGTGATAGGACGGACCATGGTCGCAATGGTAGCACGGGAGTGCTACGTCACCAAGAGACCGCCGAACCTCGCGTGCGGCAGGGGCTGTGAACTCCTCATGGTTGGCCGCCGCCCCGCGCCATCAGTCGGCGTGCTCCCAAGCATACGGACGGTTGCACTATCATACCCGCGCCCGAGTACCATACGTTCTCTTCGACCAAGCCGCGCATCGCAACACCTTGCTCGCAGTGCTCGGCCCACCCATGCGACTTGCGACGAAGCAGTGAGCAATCTCTCCGTCAGTCAGAGCTAGCTCTCCCTCCCCTTCACTCATCGGAGCCTCTTCCCATGCGCATCCGTCGCATTGCGATTCTTGCCTTCGTCGTCGCCTCCCCCCTCGCACTCGGCGGCTGCTTTCTCGTGGCGGCCGGCGCGGGCGCCGCCGGCGCCATCGCCTACACCAACCGCGGCGCCTCGTCCGACGTGAGCGGAGCCATCGACGCCGTCTTCGACCGGTCGGTGACCGCATTCTCGGCCGCCGGCATTCGAGAGACCGGGCGGAGCACCGAGGACAGCGGTGCGAAGCGGCGCCTCACCGGGGCGAAGGGGGAGCTGGAAGTGATCGTGGAGATGGAGCGGAAGGGGAGCGAGACGACCAAGGTGGAGGTCATCGCCCGCACGAACGCCGTCGACTACGACAAGAAGCTCGCCGAAGACGTCCTCAACCACATCATCGCGCACTAGCACCGTCGCGTGGGAGCGAGCCTGATATGACGAAGCTGCCCGTCCTCTTCCTCTGCCTGACTATCGGCGCGAGCGCCTGCTCGACGCCCCGCCCGAGCGACAAGCTGGCCGGCGATTGGGACGTCTACATCGCGCTCAGCGCCAAACCCAAGTTCGGCTTCGAGGGGTGGCGACGGATGGGCTTCGCGCACTTCGCCGGCCGCGACTCGGGGAACGTCGGCTGGCTCCACCGGCGCACCGGCGACCCGATCCTCAATGCGACAAAGGTCGCAGTCACCGGGGACTCTGTCCTGCTGACCCAGGATGCAGATGTCGTCATGCGCGCGGTCTGGCTCGGCGATACCCTCGCGGGGCTGCAATACGACAACGGTACCCTGCTGGACCGACGGATTCGGCTGGTTAGGCGCAGCACGCCGGGTGTCGTCGAGCACGACTACCAGCTCTGGACGATGGCCGCCTCCGACTCGCAGTACGCGGTCACCGAGGACACGCTGGTCTTCATGCCCACGCGCGACGGCGCCCGCCTCGCGACCTACGTAGCACGACCAACAGGCGACGGTCCGTTCGGCGTCGTTATGCAGCGATCGCCGTATCGTCGCGTCCTGCACGCCGCCGGACTGTGGTGGGCAGCTCGCGGCTACATCTTCGTTGCGCAGCACGTGCGCGGTCGCGATCAGTCGAGCGGCGACGTCGCCGATTTCGGCGACTACGCCAGCGACATCAGTGACGGCTACGACGCCGTCGAGTGGGCGGCGCGGCTGCCGGGTGCCAATGGCAAGGTCGGCCTCATCGGCCACTCCGACGAAGGACGGCTGGCCTGGTACGCGGCGGTGAGTGCGCCACCGCACCTGGCGGCGATCGCCCCCACGGCCGCCACCAGCGATCCGTGGCGCATCGTTCCCTACGCCGACATGGTCTTCGGTCCGATCAATGTCGACTGGGCCTGCCTCATGCGCGACCGGACCATGGACCCGCACACGGCGGAACTCGACATCGGCGAGGCGATCACCCATCTCCCGCTCTCCACCCTCCCGCAGCGACTCGGTTGCGGCGACGTCCCGCTGTGGAACCGGTGGATCGCGCACCCCACGCTCGATGCGTACTGGCGCTCGCGCGCGGTCACGACCTACATCGGCAAAGTCAACGTCCCGGCGCTCTCGATGGCAGGGTGGCATGACGACTCGCGCGGCCCGCTCGACTACACGAACGCCCTGCTGCGAGCCCCCAAACACCCCGCCTGGCACCTCGTCATGGGAGTGGGAGCGCACAAGGGGGTGGACTACGTCGCCGGCGATTTCGGGGCGCAGGCACGCTTCGCCTATCGCGATCTCCAGCTCCGCTGGTTCGATCACTACCTGCTCGGCAGGGACAACGGCGTCGACCGCCTCCCTCCCGTGGACATCTTCGTGCAGGGAGACAATGCATGGCGACAGGAGCATGAGTGGCCGCTGGCGCGGGCCCGAGATGTACAGTGGTATCTCTCGTCAGGCGGGCACGCGCAGACCAGCGGCGGCGACGGTGTGCTCGACTCGCTCCCACCGACGCTCGCCGCGGCCGACACCTTTACCTACGATCCCGCGAATCCGACCCCGTACCTGATCGACTCGCGCGAGTTGGAGGAGTCGCTCAACGAGGACTACACGCAGCTCAACGCCACCCGTCGCGACGCACTCGTCTTCACCTCCGCGCCGCTCACTCGCCCACTCGAGGTCACCGGGGAGATGTCGGCGACGCTGTGGGCCGCGAGCGATGCGCGCGACACCGATTGGACCATCATGCTGCTCGACGTCTTCCCCGACGGCCACGCCGAGCGCGTGCAGGACGCGATTGCGCGGGCTCGCTTCAGGAAGGGGACGGACCGGGAGGTGCCACTCGTTCCCGGTCAGACGGAGCGCTACGACTTCGACCTCTGGTTCACCTCGAAGGTCTTCCAGCCCGGCCATCGGCTGCGGGTGAGCGTCGCATCTGCGCTCTTCCCCAAGTACGACCGGAACCTGAACACCGGCGGAAACAACGAGCGCGATTCGACCTTCGTGGTGGCGCACCAGCGGGTGTTGCACGACGCTGAGCATCCGTCGCACGTGACGCTACCTGTGATCCCGAGGTAGGGCTCCGGTGACAAGTACCGCGTCGTTACGTGCCCCAGCCACGTTGCCGGTCTGACTCTGCGATGAACCCGGACTCACGCACTGCTCAGGGAAGCGCTTGAGTCGCTCCACTGCGCAGCTTACACCCCCGCATACCAGTGGAACCCAGCATCAGAATTGATCCCTCCCGTGCCCTTGCCGATACCAATCATCGTCTCGACGACCCGGATCGATTTCACGAACTTGAGCTGCTTGTAGCCGCACTGGCGTTCCACCCGCAGGCGGATGGGCGCACCGTTACCCCTCGGTAGGTCGCCGCCGTTGAGGCCGTAGGCGAGAATCGTCTGCGGATGCTCGACCTCGAACAGGTCGTAGCCCTCGTACCAGCCATCGTAGGTGTCGATGACGACGTAGCGTGCCTGCGCTGTGACGCCGCCGGCCGCTTCGAGCACCAGCTTGAGCGGCGCCCCGGTCCACTCGCCGATCGCCGACCACCCCTGCTCGCATACGTGCGCGGTGATCTGCGTGCGGGCGGGCAAGCTCCTGATCTGGTCGAGCGACAGCTCCACCGGCCGGGCGACCAGTCCGCTGATCGGCAGGCGCCAGTTCCTGAATCCTTCAGCGGCATGGCGCTGGTAGTCCTCGTCCTTCGGGTTGGTCTGGTTCCACGTCGGGAAAGGCTCGGCGATTTCAGTGCGCGAATACTCCCGCGCCAACTGTTGCCCCGACAGCAGCAACCGACTGCTGCTCATCGTCAGCACATCGGCCGCGCCGATCAGGCCGCCGCGGATGACCGGCGGCAGGAACTTCTCGCGCGAGCAGCCGGCGGTGAGCATCAGGCCACCCAGTACCGGCACGCTCGCCAGCCACTGTCGGCGGGAGATCCGCCGGTCCTGCGTGAGCACCACGTTATCCACGTTTGGGCTCCTTTCCGGTGATCATTGAACGGACCTGCGCGAGAAACCCCAAGGCTGTGACCTCGAGCAGGTGAACGACGACGAAGAGGACGAGGACGACGGTGGCGATGGTGTGCAGGGTGCGAGCCGATTGGCGGCCGCCGAAGAGGTCGAGCAGCACGGGCATCGCTGCCGTGTAGCCCGGCGACTGCGCAACACCGGTCAGGATCATGAACGGCACGAAGACGAAAATGAGGAGGAGATACGAGGACTTCTGCAACGTGCTATAGGCCGGGCCGGGCGCCGCGCGGCGCGCTCGCCAGCGGAAGTGACCGCGGACTTCCGCGCCGAGGTGCGCCCCCGTCAGCTCGTCACGTGCCGGCATCATGCGATTGCGGAAATGTTTCGTGTACAGGTTCCAGCCTACATAAATAAAGCCGTTGATCAGGAAGACCCAGGCGAAGGTGAAGTGATAGTTGCGTCCCCATCGACGATCGCCGAGCTTGCCCGCCGCCTCCCAGGACAGCCCCAAGTCCGCGAGCTTGAAGATCGCCGGGTAGCCACGATACCCGGTGTTCCCCCAGTACAACTCGGGAAAGTCGAGCAGCATGTGCACGCCGCTCACCAGCAGGTAACCGCAGGCGATCACGTTGATCCAGTGACAGATCCGGACGTTGGGGGAGTGCGTGTGGTCGGACTTCATGGAGTCAGTCTGGTCGGGATCGTGGCACGGTCGCCGTCCACGGGAATCATCGATCGCGGTCTTGATGTGCACAAGGAGCCGGTGACGATCGCCGTGCTCGCCGCAGACGCTGCAGCGCCAACGCGGAGCGCCCATGGTACTTCGCCATGACGCTCCACGTCGCCCGCGATGTTCACCTGATCAGGGCTTCCCTAGCGCATCGCAGAACGCCGCGATACGGTCTGTATGTCACCGGCCACCGACCCGCTGTGAGCCGTCACTCGAGGTATCCGAAATGCGCGCCGCTCGCGTCCTCCTCTTCCCCACTCTCTGCGCCGCTGTCTGGTCATGCTCGGCGTCCTCCTCCTCCTCCATCAGGGCCGAGCCGGCGAGCAGTGTCGCGAGCAGCGGCGCGCGCCGACTTTCCCCCGATGCACCGCCAGCACTGAACGTCATCACCGAGGCCGATCTCAAGCGCGACCTGTATGCGCTGGCTGGCGACGCGTTCCGCGGTCGCGAGGGCGGGACCCTCGACGAGCTGCGGGCGTCGGGGTGGTTGGCCGATCGCATGCGCGAGGCGGGGCTCGAACCAGCCGGCGAAGACGGGACGTTTTTCCAGTGGATTCCGATGCGGCGGCTCCGGCAATCAGATGACGGCCGCATCACGATCGGGAACACCGCGGTCCGGCTGTTCGACGATGCGGCGACCATCGCACCGACCGACCTGTCGGTGGACGCGCCGCTGGTCTTCGTCGAGGCCGGTGCGAGCGTCGACCCGTCGGCGGTGCGCGGCAAGGCTGTCGCGACGGCGCTCGTCGCCAGCGCGGCCAACCTCCCACCCGTGCCGGCGGGCGCCCGCGCTCGGCCATTCAGCGGCGCCTTCGCGGTTCGTCAGGCGGCGGCCAGGTTCCTGGAGATGGGGGCCGTCGCGGTCGTTGTCGCCTCCGATTCCGCGGCCGACGCCAACTTCGTACGTGCCTTCGACAGCATGGTACGCGGTCGCTATGGAGTCGATACGGCCGGCGCGACGGCCTACTGGCCCGATGCCACGGGAGGGTCGCGCCGACCGAAGTCGCCGCCGGTCATCTGGGTGCGCAGCCACCTGGCCTCACTGCTGCGAACGCCGGGCCAGCAGCTCAGGGCGCAGCTCACGACCGAGAACTTCCTGTATCCGTCGGTCAACGTCGTCGGGCGCGTTCGCGGTACCGACGCGCGGCTGCGTGACGAATACCTGCTGTACAGCACGCACCAGGATCACGACGGCGTGCGCACTGCGATCGACGGCGACTCGATCTGGAATGGCGCCGACGACAACGGCACTGGGAGCGTCGCCAACCTCGCGATTGCGCGCGCGTTCGTGCGCCAGCCGGCGCGACGCTCGGTCCTCTTCGTCTGGCACGGCTCCGAGGAGCGTGGACTGATCGGCTCACGCTACCACGTCATGCACCCCATGGTGCCCAGGAACCAGATCGTCGCCGTCCTCAACGGCGAGATGATCGGTCGCAACGATCCGGACACCATGACCATCCTGGGCTCCGAACCGCCGCACCGAAACTCCACCGTACTGGTGGAAATGGCCAAGCGGGCGAACGATCAGCTGGTGCGCTTCAAGCTCGACACGCTCTGGGACAAGCCGACGCACCCCCAGGGGTGGTACTTCCGCAGCGATCACCTCCCGTATGCGCGGGCGGGGATTCCGGCGATCGCGTTCACGAGCAACCTGCACGCGGACTATCACACGCCGCTCGACGACCCAACGCGCATCGACTACACGAAGCTCACGCGAGTGACGAAGTGGATGTACGCCACCGGTTGGCTCGTGGCGAATGCGGACCAGCGACCACCGGTCGACGCGGGATTCAAGCTCGAGCGGTGAGGCAGGGACGGCGACCATCCCGTTGCCGGGAATCCAAACTCGCGAACCGTAAGGGCTTCTGGGGCGCTCACGGTCCTTCTCGGCGCGCTCGTGCTCGCGAATCTGCCGCGCGAGCTCGAGCTGCGCGCGGAGATCCGCGTCGGTACTGGTCGTTAGGCGAGGGTCCTTCTCGACGACGAGGGGTTACGTGAGGCGCTCGCTCGACGGGCTGCGGTAGACGGTCAATAGAATGTCCTACCGCCCGGGTGTTGCCCAAACGCCGCGAGCCGGGTCTCCACCCTCGAGGATGATCCCCACGTTGGAGGAGTGCGCGTGGTCGGACTTCATGGAGTCAGCCTGGTCGAGATCGTGACACGATCGCCATTCGAGGGCGGCATCGTCACCAACGCCACCAATATGATGCAGCCACCTGGATGTTCAAGATCGAGATCGGTGAGCATCAGTGGGATGGGCGGGATGCTACCTAACGACGCGGCCGGATAACTCGCCGGGTGCCGGTGCTGTGGCAACGGGACGTGTCGATGGGAACTGGGTCTGGGTCGAGCGCGAAGCTGCGCGTGCCGCTCTTCCGCGTCGAGCCCCGCCATGGTAGACGTGTCGCGCTTCGAACTACGATACCGCAAGGATTCGATCGGCGCCCCGGCGTATCCGCCGCCGGTCGCCGCGAGATATGCGCGATCCATGGGGTCTAGCAGCCGAGCAACGCGTCTCGACGGCCTCCTCAGCACGGCGTACATTGAGTCGCTCGATCGACATCCGTATGATCGAGTTTCCCATGCACGATCAAGCCCCTGTATCGATGGGCGAGACCTATGGCTGACGTCACCGAGCGGCTCTCCGCCCTCCTCGCTGATCGCTACCGCATTGAGCGCCCCCTAGGCGAAGGCGGCATGGCCACCGTCTATCTCGCCGAGGATATCAAGCACGATCGCAAGGTCGCGGTGAAGGTGCTGCGCCCCGAACTGGCGGCGATACTCGGCGCCGACCGGTTCGTGCAGGAGATCAAGACCACGGCGCAGCTCCAGCACCCGCACATCCTGCCGTTGTACGACAGCGGCAGCACGGCAGCCGCGCAAGGCGGTAGTACGGAGTTCTTGTACTACGTCATGCCGTACATCCAGGGGGAGACGCTGCGGGAGAGGCTCAACCGCGAGGTGCAACTCGGCGTCGACGAGGCCGTGAAGATCGCCTCGGAGGTGGCGGACGCGCTGCAGTACGCGCACGAGCAGGGGGTGATTCACCGGGACA
>JBDTUA010000245.1:0-8065 GCA_040007995.1 Gemmatimonadota bacterium
CGGAGCTGTAGGCCGTCGGCGCTGATGGGATCGTCGAGTGCGTCTTCGGGGCGCGCGTGCTCTTCGCGCGCGTACTCGGCGTGCGAGTCTTCCGGGCAACGGTTGCGACCCGCGGAGCTCGAGTCGTGGGCAAGGCGCGTGTGACGCGGGTCGACATTCGTGGAAAGTGGGAAGGGAAGTTCACTAGTTGACGCGAGATGGCGTGAAGGTCAAGGGTTTCGCGCGGAGAGCTGCACCGCGGTATAGTAGGCTGCTTGAGGCCGATCTTCCTCCCGATCCTGCACATGCCCATTCTGCCGCGCGCAGATCCCCTCTTCACGCTCGCCATCGTCATCGCCGCGGGCGTGGCCTCGGCGTGGATGGCGCGCAGGGCTCGCCTGCCGGGGATCACCGGGCAGATCCTGGTCGGCATTCTCATCGGTCCTGTGGTCGGCCTCTTTTCGGACGAGGCGGTACACGGACTGCAGCCGCTCACGCATTTCGCCCTCAGCCTCATCGCGGTGACCGTTGGGGCGCACCTGAACCTGAAGCGCCTGCGGAACGCCGGCCGGCGACTCGCGTGGCTCTTTCTACTGGAAGCAACGGTCACGCCGGTACTCGTCTTCGGCGCCCTCATGCTCGTCCCCGACATGACGCGGGAACCGGCGGCGCTGCTCGCGGCCATCGCCGTGGCCACCGCCCCCGCCACCATCATCTCGCTGGTGAAGGAGACGCGCTCACGCGGCGTCTTCGTCAAGACGCTCGTTGCAGCTGTGGCACTCAACAACGTCGCCTGCATCCTCCTGTTTGAGCTGGCGCGATCGATGGGGCAGCTCTGGCATGCCCAGGACGGTGCCATGAGTGTCGGACAGGCGTTGTTGGCGCCGGCGCACCAGATCGCGGTCGCCGCGCTCATCGGGGGGATCGCCGCCGTCGCGATGCACCTGCTGCAGCGCGTCGTGGTGAAACCCGAGACGATCAGCACGGCCGGTGTGCTCGTCATCCTGCTCACGTCGGGTCTCTCGCACTATCTCGACGTGTCGTCGCTCCTCTCCTGTCTCTTCCTGGGGATGGTGCAGACGAACCTGACTCCCCAACGCGACAAGCTCGTCGACGCCCTCTTCTCGAACTTCGAACCGGCGATCCTTGCGATCTTCTTCACGCTCGCCGGTATGGAGCTCGACTTGGGTATGGCGCGTTCGGCGGGTGTGGCGGGCATCGTGTACTTCGTCTCGCGCGTCGCCGGGAAGCTGACGGCCGTGCGGCTCGCGATGACGCTCGCGCGGGCCACGAACAAGGTGCGCAGCTACCTCGGGATGGCCCTGCTGCCGCAGGCCGGGCTGGCGATCGGGCTCGTGCTCATCGCACAGGACGATCCGCACCTGATTGATCGCCCGGAGATGCAGCACTTGCTCCTGGCGGTGGTGCTCGGTGTGGTGACGCTCAACGAGATCGTCGGGCCGATCCTCACGAAGCTGGCGCTCGTCCGGTCGGGCGAGGCCGGGCGCGATCGGCGACGTCTGCTCGACTTCCTGCAGGAGCAGAACATCGTCACCGGCTTCGTGGCCGAGTCGATGGAGAGCGCGATCAGCAAGCTGGTGGATCACATGGGACGTTCGCAGGCGTTAGGTGTGGACCGGCGGACGCTGCTCGCCTCGGTGCTGGAACGCGAGACCCGTGCATCGACCTGCCTCGGCGGCGGGCTCGCCGTCCCGCACGTGATCCTCCCGGACGGACATCCGGTGGTGGGGGTGATGGTGCTCTCGACGTCGGGCCTTCCGTTCCCTACCCCCGACGATGAGCCGGTCCACTGCATCGTCCTGCTCGGCACGCCACGCGACAATGCCGCCCTGCACCTGCAGATCCTCGCCACGCTTGCCCGCACCATCGGCTCCGACCTCTCCATGCAGGACCGTCTCTTCGGCGCCTCGAGCCCGGCGCACGCGGCGGAGATCCTTCACGGCGATGAATCGGACGACTTCAACGTCTACCTGGAGCAGGCCGTCGCGGTCGGCCGCTGACTCGCGCGCCCGGCCGAACGACACGATCTTCTCGCCAGCCGCAAGCTGTCATTCGTGGCCCTCTGGAGCGGCCTGCTGCACCTGGATCCCGCGCTCGAGCGGGACGACCGCGCGACGCACCTGCGCAGCGCCCGCTTCGTGCGCGACGCCGGGGGCGACCCACATTGCGCCGACCACCCGAGGACCGAGCACTCCCCGGAACACCAACCATGAAATGGGGACGGCGCGCATGGGACGCGATCCGAAGCCGTCGGTCGTCAATGCGCACAACCAGGCGTGGGATATCCCCAACCTGTTCCTGACCGACGGGGCGTGCATGACCTCGAGCAGCAGCCAGAATCCATCGCTGACGTACATGGCGCTGACGGCGCGCGCCTGCCACTTCGCGGTGGAGGGAATGAAGCGGCGGAAGCTCTGATCGCCACACGAAGCTCGGCCGCAGTTGTCGCGCACCCACTACGCACCCACTACACACCCACTACGCACCCACTACGCACCCGCTACGCACCTGCCGCGCGCGAGCGAGCAGCGTTAGGCGTTGGATTCCGGCGCCACCAGGCGCGACCATGCGCGCATACCGGAGTTGGCCACGACGAGCCCCGTGCCCTCGAGCCGCGTGCGCTCGAAGATCACGTCTGTCAGGTCGGCGCCGGTGAGCACGGCGTTGCGAAGGTCGGCCTGGGTCAGGTTCGCCCCCTTGAGGGTGGCGTTGCGCAGGTTGGCGCGACGGAGGTTGGCGTGCGAGAGCTGCGCGACCGCAAGTCGAATCCCCGTCAGCTGTGCCCCCTCCAGGTCTGCCGCGTGCAGGTTCGCCGCGGAGAGCTCCACGTTCACCATCACCGTGCGCGAGCATTTGACCGCGAACAGGTGAGCGCCGCGCAGGTTCACGTCCCGCAGCGTCGCTCCAGTAAGGTTCGCATGCGAAAGATCGGCACCGCGCAGGTCCAGGTTCGCGAGCTGTGCCCCCGTCAACTGTGCGTGACGAAGATCGAGACATCGCAGGTCGCCGAAGGTTACCTGCACGCCAGGAAAGCGACTCTCTCCGGCAAGGCGAAGGGACAGGAACTCAGCCGCATCCACAATGGCGCACCTGGTGATATAGCTTCGAGTCGTCTCGAGTCATCCGGGATCTGGATGTCGACGGTGGAATCGGATGTCTGTACGATCGAGTGGCGACCGGAGATCGGCAACCGTCGCCGGATGGTTCGTCGGCGAGGTGCGCGACCGCTTCGGCTGGCGTGATCCCGCTTCGGGCGTGAAGTTATCGGTCCGCTCCTGCACTCACCGACATCCCCCGCTACCACGATGCTCACGATCCTCGGCATTCTCGTCGGACTCATCGCTGTCGTGCTTCTGGTGGCCCTGCTCAAGCCCGCGACCTTTCGCATCGAGCGTTTCATCACGATGGCTGCTCAGGCGTCCAAGGTGTTTCCGCTGATCAACGACTTTCACAACTGGGGCGCGTGGTCGCCGTGGGAGCGGCTGGACCCGGACCTCAAGCGTACCTACTCGGGGGCCGCGAACGGGGCCGGGGCGATCTACGAGTGGGAGGGAACGCCAAAGGTCGGCACCGGGCGCATGGAGATCCTGCACGCCAGCGCGCCAAACGAGGCGCGCATCCAGTTGGATTTCTACAAGCCGTTCGAGGCGCACAACATCGCCGAGTTCACGCTGCAACCGGACGGGGATGGGACACGGGTGACCTGGGCCATGTACGGACCGAACCCGTTCATGATGAAGGTCGTAAAGGTCTTCATGAACATGGAGCGCGTGGTCGGCAAGGACTTCGAGCGCGGGCTGCAGAACATGAAGGGCCTGGCGGAGCGGTAGCAATCGACGCCGTCAGCCCCGTCCCCACCTTGCTGCACACGAGCCGCCGGTGACACAGCCGCTCGACGGAATCCGAGTGCTCGACCTCACGCAGGTGATGGCCGGTCCTTTCTGTACGATGCAGCTGGGCGACATGGGGGCCGACGTGATCAAGGTCGAGCCTCCGGGGACCGGCGACCTATCGCGCTCGATGGGCGGCCAAACGTTGCGCCTGACGGGAGATGACCAGGCCCCGTTCTTCGCGCT
Organism: Gemmatimonadota bacterium; assembly: GCA_040007995.1. Taxonomy (GTDB): domain Bacteria; phylum Gemmatimonadota; class Gemmatimonadetes; order Gemmatimonadales; family Gemmatimonadaceae; genus SCN-70-22. The sequence goes on from JBDTUA010000245.1 coordinate 4,077, forward strand.
CAATCGCAACAAGCGCAGCATCACGCTCGACCTCAAGGATCCCGTCGATCGAGACCGCTGCATCGCCCTCGCGCACACGTGCGACGTCCTGGTCGAGAACTTCCGTCCTGGCGTGATGCGTCGGCTCGGGCTCGACTATCCGTCGTTGACGACCGACAATCCGCGCCTGGTCTATGCGAGCATCTCCGGATTCGGACAGGACGGACCGCTCGCGGATCGCCCCGGCTTTGATCTCATCGCCCAGGGGATGTCGGGCATCATGAGCGTGACCGGCGAGCCGGGAGGTGAACCGGTCAAGTGCGGCATTCCGATCGCCGACCTCGCCGCCGGACTGTACGCCACCAACGGGATCCTTGGTGCGCTGGTCGCGCGTGGGCGCAGCGGACGCGGGCAGTATCTCGAGACCTCACTCTTCGACGCAGCGCTCGCCCTCTCGGTCTGGGAATCCACGGAGTACTGGGCGACCGGCGTCGCGCCGGCAGCGATGGGCTCCGCCCACCGGTTGAACGCGCCCTATGAAGTCTTCCCGACGAGCGACGGCTACCTCGCTGTAGCCGCCATCACCGATGGGCAGTGGCGGCAACTGTGTGCGGTGCTGGCGCGAGACGCGTTATCGACTGACCCGCGCTTCGCGACCAACGCCGGCCGGATGGCGCATCGCCAGGCGCTGGCCGGGGAGATCGAAGCGGCGCTGCGCGCCGGCACCACCGACACATGGGTCGAGCGGCTCCTCGCGGCCGGCGTCCCGGCCGGCCCCATTCACGACTACGCGCAGGTCTTCGCCGATCCGCATACCGCCGCGCGCGGCATGGTCCAGCAGATGACGCATCCGGTGGAGGGGACGATGAACTCGTTAGGCTTCGCGGTCCATATGACAGGAACGCCGCTGCGCCTTCGCCGTCCGCCCCCGCTCCTGGGCGAACATACCGCCGAAATCCTCGCAGAGATCGCGCCGCGTGCGGGCAACGTTGCCGACGGGGAGGGGGCGTGACGTCGGCGGATGGGAGCGTCACCTGGAAACGCCATGGCACCGCGGCGATCATCACCGTCGACCGCCCGGCGGCCCGCAACGCAATGACGTGGGGAATGTATGAGCAACTCGTGGCTGCGCTCGACGCCATCGAAGCCGACCGCGGGTTGCGGGTGGCGGTCCTGCGAGGTGCGGGCGGTGGTTTCGTCGCCGGCACCGACATCGCCCAGTTCACCGACTTTACCTCGGGCGACGATGGCATCGCGTACGAGCGCCGGCTCGACAGTGTGCTCGCGAGCCTCGAGGAACTGCCGATCCCCACGATTGCCGTGGTCGAAGGTGCCGCGATGGGGGGTGGGCTGATGCTCGCGGCGACGTGTGACCTGCGCATCTGCACGACCGATGCCCGCTTCGGGATGCCGATCGCCCGCACGGTCGGCAATTGTCTGTCGATGGCGAACTACGCGCGGCTCCTCATGCACCTCGGCCCGTCTCGGCTGATGCAACTCGTGGCCACGGCCGAATCGATGCCCGCCGCGGAAGCACTGGCGCGCGGCTTCGTGCTCGAGGTGGCCGAACCGTCTGCGTTGGAGGATCGGCTCGGTAAACGTTGCGAACAGTTGGCGACGATGGCACCGGTCACCCTGCGCGTGACCCGGGAGGCGATCCGACGCGTGGTGCGGGCCGTGACGGCCGAGGGCGACGACCTGCTGCGGCTCGCCTACGGCAGTCGCGACTTCCGCGAGGGGGTCGCCGCTTTCGTGGCGCGCCGGGCGCCGCAGTGGGAGGGGCGGTGAGCGACGCACTGGCCGCTGCGCTGCGTGCCGCCATCGGTGGCGAAGTGCGCTTCGATGCGTACACGCGCCACCTCTACTCCACCGACGCCAGCCTCTACGCCATCGAACCGATCGGCGTCGTCTTCCCGCGCGATACCGACGACGTCGTCGCAGTCGTGGAGACCGCGGCGCGCTTCGGGGTGCCTGTCCTGCCGCGAGGGGGCGGCACTTCGCTTGCCGGCCAGACCGTGGGCGCCGCGGTCGTGCTGGACTTCTCGCGCGACATGCACGCGATCGTTGACATCGATCCCGAGACACAAACGGCACGCGTGCAGCCGGGAGTGGTGCAGGACGATCTCAATCGCGCGGTGGCGCGCCACGGGCTCCTCTTCGCGCCCGACACCTCGACCGCGAATCGCGCCACAATCGGCGGGATGATCGGCAACAACTCGTGCGGGATGCGGTCGGCGCACTATGGCATGACGATCGATCACGTCGAGTCGCTCGACGTCGTCTGGTCTGACGCTTCGCGCGGTCGATGCCATGCGCTGCCCGACGCGGACGTGGCCCGGCGCGCACGGGGCGAGACGCTCGAGGCGCGCCTCTATCGCGAGCTCCCCGTACTTGTGATGCGGCACGGCACAGCGATCCGGCACGATATCCCCGAGTTCTGGCGACGCTCAGGTGGCTACCGCCTCGAACGACTCCTGCCGGAGCGTGGTCCCTTCAATCTCGCTAACCTCGTCGTGGGGTCAGAGGGGACGCTGGCGCTGGTGACCGAGGCGGTGGTGAAGTTGGTCCCGCTGCCCAGGGCGGTCGTGGCGGTCGCGGGGCACTTCGAGTCGGTCGCGGCGGCGATCGAGGCCAACGACGACGCGCGTGCAGCTGGCGCGGCAGCGATCGAACTGGTCGATCACTTCATTCTCGACCTTGCGCGCCGATCGCCGATTCACGGCGGACTCGTGTCGACGCTGCACGGCACGCCTGGCGCCGTGCTCTTCGTCGAATTCTACGGCGACACCATCGCCGAGTGCCGCGACGGCGCCGAGCGCCTCGAGCGAGCGTGGCGTGCACATGGGCACGGATACGCGACGCTCCGCGCCGAGTCGGCGGAGGAGCGTCGGCGCTTCCAGGAGTTGCGAAAGGCGGGGAACGGGATGTTGCAGGCGGCGGGAGTGGGGCGCGAACGCTCACTGGCCTTCGTCGAGGACACGGCGGTCGATCCGTCGCGCCTGGCGGAATACACCTCACGCTTCGCCGCCCTGCTCGCGCGCCATCAGCTGCGCGCCGGTTTCTACGGACACGCCTCCGCGGGATGCCTGCACATCCGTCCGTTCATGGACCTCACGCGCCCAGGGAGCGTGCAAACGCTGCGCAACGTCGCGGAGGAGGTGCTGGCGCTGGTGCAGGAGTTCGGCGGGATGAACAGCAGCGAACACGGCGACGGCCTGGTGCGCAGCGAGTTCAACGCGCGCTTTTTCGGTGACGAGGTCTACGGCGCGATGCGGGAAGTGAAGTCGATCTTCGACCCGGCGGGACGGCTCAACCCGGGAAAGAAGGTGGACGCGCCGCGCATGACGGAGCACCTGCGGGAGCCGTCGTTGCCGATCCCGCTTCCATTGACCACGCACTTCGCCTTCGACGGGGTGGACGGCATGCGCGGCGCCGCGAACCGCTGCGTGCGCATCGGTGCCTGTCGCAAGTCGGCCGGCGGGGGTGGGACGATGTGCCCGTCATACATGGCGACGCGCGACGAGGAGCACTCCACCCGGGGACGCGCCAACGCGCTGGTACACGCGCTCTCCTCCTCCGACCCCGCGGCAGCGTTAGGCGACGATCGCCTGCATGAAGTGCTCGACCTCTGCCTGGCGTGCAAGGCGTGCAAGTCCGAATGCCCGATGTCGGTGGACATGGCAACGATGAAGGCCGAGGCACTCGCCCAGCGATACGCGCAACGCGGCACGCCGTTGTCGGCACGACTGTTCGGCCATGCGCGAGCGCTCAACGTCGCGGGAGCAGCGATGGCACCGCTGTCCAACTGGATGGCGCGAGCGTCGCCGGTGCGCGCGTTGCTCGAACGCGTCGCGGGACTCGATCGGCGCCGACCACTCCCCGCCTTCGCCCGCGAGACGCTTCCGCAGTGGTTCGCACGACGCGACGCGCCGCTCGCTCCGCGGGGGGGACGATGCCGCGGGGAGGTCCTCTTTCTCGCCGACTCCTTCAGTAGTTACACCGAACCCGAC
>JBDTUA010000246.1:0-8057 GCA_040007995.1 Gemmatimonadota bacterium
GTCGATCTCATTGTCGAAGTGGCCGATGTTGCCGACGATGGCCTTGTCCTTCATCCGCTTCATGTGCTCCACGGTGATGATCCCCATATTGCCCGTGGCGGTGATGAAGATGTCGGCGGTCGCGATCACGTCGTCGAGCGTCGTGACCTGGTAGCCTTCCATCGCAGCCTGCAAGGCGCAGATCGGGTCGATCTCGGTGATGACGATGCGTGCACCCTGCCCCTTGAGCGCCTGTGCACACCCCTTACCTACATCGCCGTAGCCGCAGATGACCGCGACCTTTCCGGCCAGCATCACGTCGCTGGCGCGCAGAATGCCGTCGGTGAGCGAATGCCGGCAACCATACAGGTTGTCGAACTTCGACTTGGTTACCGAGTCGTTGACGTTGATCGCCGGGAAAAGGAGCGTCCCCGCCTGCATCATCTCGTAGAGGCGATGCACGCCGGTGGTGGTCTCCTCGGTCACGCCCTTGATGTCGGCGGCAACTTTCGTCCACCGCCCGGGGCTCGTCGCGAGCTGGTCACGCAGCAACTCGAGGATGACCCCCCACTCCTCTGGCTCCTTCTCCGCATCGAAGGTGGGGACGACTCCGGACTTCTCGTACTCAACGCCCCTGTGCACCAACATCGTCGCGTCGCCGCCGTCGTCGAGCAGCATGTTCGGGCCACCACCGTCGGGCCACATCAGCGCCTGCTCGGTGCACCACCAGTAGTCCTCGAGCGTCTCACCTTTCCAGGCGAAGACCGGTACGCCGGCCGGACGCTCCACGGTGCCATTCCGCCCGACCACTGCGGCCGCCGCGGCGTGATCCTGCGTGGAAAAGATGTTGCACGAGACCCAACGCACGTCGGCGCCGAGATCCACCAGCGTCTCGATGAGGACCGCCGTCTGCACCGTCATGTGCAACGAGCCCATGATGCGGGCACCCTTGAGGGGAAAGTTTCCCCGGTGCTCTTCACGAATCGCCATCAGCCCGGGCATCTCATGCTCGGCGAGACGGACCTCCTTGCGACCCCACTCGGCGAGCGAAAGGTCTGCCACCTTGAAGGCGGGGCGGTCGAGCGCGGACGGGGCGGCGGGAGCAGGATGCAGCGAAGTGGACATGTCTTGGACGGGGGACTGGGGACGGGAGAGGGAACTTGAGTGCGAGTTGTGCTAACGACGTGCTGATGCTGTGAACAGCGCTGGGCCGCGGGCGGTTTCGTCCGGTGCAAGCGGGGAGTAGCGGGCCTCGATGAATCCGGCACTCGATAGCCAGTCCATCACCTGCTCTCGCGAGAAGCCACGCCAGACGTGGCCCATGCGCTGCTGCAGGTCATCACGCTCATGTGGCATCATGTCCAGGACGACGAGCCGACCGCCGGGACGGAGGACGCGACGCGCTTCGGCGACGGTGCGCGAGGGATCGGGGACGTGGTGCAGTGCGAGCAGAAGTGTCGCGAGATCGAGCGACGCGTCGTCGATCGGAAGCTGTTCGAGATCTCCGAGACGTATGTCGACGTTCGTGCAGTCGCCGAGCCGCTCACGCGCGGAGGTCAGCATCTCCTCCGAACCGTCCACGGCGATTACCCGGGCGACGTGCGGCGCCAGGAGCGCGGTCAGGTGACCGGCGCCGCATCCCAGGTCGCCGACGACCGCACGGGGATCGAGCAGGGCCAGCGTTAGCTGCAGGTCGAGCCGCGTGCCGAACAACTCGGCGCGCACCTTTTCCCACTCCCCCGCTGACGCGGCAAAGAACTCGCGCGAACGCGATCGCCGCGCGGACAGGACCGCGTCTTCCCGGGACTTATCCTGCTCCGCCGTCGGGAGCGATGCCACGCTCTCCCGCACCACGGCCCAGAGCCGCTCGGTCCATTCGTCCGAGATCTCCGCCGTTCTATAGTATCTGCTCGTTCCTTCCGACCGACTTTCGACCCACCGATCGTCACCGAGCAGCTTGAGGTGGCGCGACACCGTCGACTGCGGAAGTTGAAGCACTGCACAGAGTTCGCTGACCGTCATCTCGTGACGTTCGAGCACGAGCAGGATCCGGCTCCGGGTGGAGTCGGCGAGTGTGCTGAGATGGTCAAGCGGAACAGAGGATGTCATATGTATCCGTAAAGCCGGATGGAAGGCTACATCCTCTTCGGCGCCGAGTCAAGCCGACACCTGTCAGCGACGCGCGAGCTGGCGAGGTCGCGATCGGTTGGCGGCGTTGCGTCCCTCCCGATGGCAGGCTTGACGCAGGACGCATCAGTTCGCGACATCCTTGTGCGGCTGAGGTCACAGCGAACGGATGGCGGCTAGTTTCCGGAAGCGCTTCCGTTCCGCGATCTGCGCGGTCGTGCCTCTGCGGTCGTGCCTCTCACGTTGCGTCTGCGTATCGGTCAGACCCTTCACCCTCTGCGGCAGGAGCTTCCACCATTCTCGTCGTCCTCCTCCCGATCATTCCTTGCCTGATCGTCCTGCCGCTGGCGATCATCTTCATCGGGGTTGTGCTCCCGCTCTGGATTGTCTCGTTCGTGGTCGTGGGCGCGCTGTGGAGCGTGATCGTCCCGTTGGACGTCCTGCTGAAAGCCGTGGGCGGCTCGTGGTTGAGTCCTGCGCGCGCCAAGCTCGAACGCGCGCTCTTCGTCCTCACCCATCCGAAGATCCCCGACCGCTGGCGTCGGCGTTAGGCGCGACTAGCGCGCGTTGTCGTCCGCCTCGTCGATCGCTTCGTCGATCGCTTCGTCGATCGCTTCGTCGATCGCTTCGTCGATCGCTTCGTCGTCGGAGCCATCATTCTCGTCGGGCCGCTCGTCGCGGCTGTCGTCGCCGGTGCGTGCCGACTCCTCGGCCGCGTAGGCCTCCTCGTCGACGGGGATCGGCGGGCGGGAAAGCACCGCCTGCGCCTGGGGGACGAAGGGGGTCGGGACCTCGACAAAGAATCCTCGGGCTGTGGCGCCCTGAAAGCCGGGCCCGAAGATGCCGACCAGATCGTTTCCGATCGATCGCGCCGGAATCCCCTCGGCGTCGAGGCGCGCCACGGCGAGGTCGGCCTCCCACCCGACGCCGAAGTTCGCCACGCGAACCCAGACATGCCGCTCGACGGTCACGTCGCTCCCCGGACGATCCAACGCCCTGCGTCGGTGCGACGGTCACGAGCACCATGAGGGTGCCAGACTCCCCGCATCACATTCCCGCCGTGAACATGATGTGCGCCTTGGGCGTCCCCGGAAACATGATCCACGGCTGGCTTCCCAACGGCTTGGTCGAGAGCCCGGTGCTTTCGGCCGTGGCATACGGGATGTAGACCACGTACAGGTGCCGTGCGCCGGGGGCGGACCCGGTCTTGGGATCGAACTCGCCGTCGGTCAGGGAGTAAAGCGCGGCTGGGAACTTCGGCATCGCAATCTTCCCCGACTTCGCCTCCCTGAACCGGATCGAATCGACCTCGGCGGCGCTGGTAACGCCCTGCGCGCGCAGCTCGCGTCCCCGCAGCATGAACGGCTCCATCGACTGAGCGTAGCACGCGACGTGAAAACGCGGCGCCTTGGGATCGCGAGCGAGGCAGATCATCCCGGTCCCCTCGCGAAGCGTTACGAGCTTGCCGTCCGTACCGTAGCCGAGCACGCGCGCTGCCGCCCGGTATTCCGGTGGGAGAGGGAGGACCGCTGCGGCGATCTGCTCGGCCTTGGGGGCGACATCGACCTGGGCCGTCGCGACGATCGGGGCGCAGACGAACAGGGTTCCCACCAACAGCTGACGAACGTTCATGCGATCAACTCCCGGATCCTGAGAATGTTGCGGTGGTGCAGCGTGTGCTGTTCGATCACGAAGCGTGCTCCCCCGTTCCCCCGCTCCGCCGCTCCCTCGCGTCACGCTACGCGGGAGGGAGAGTGACCGTTCGGAAGCTGCTTACGTCGGAAGTTGCTTACCGTAGTTGGGCGAGCGCGTCGGCGAGCCGGGGGAGCGCGCCGTCGATCTCTTCGAGGCTGGCGGCTCCCACTGAGAGTCGGAACCATCCCGTTTCCCCTTCGGCGCCGAAGGCGTGGAAAGGGACCACTGCCAGTCCCGAGCTGCGCAGCAGCCACCCGCGAATATCCTCGTTGGTGCGCAGCACGACGCCGTCGGGCGTCGTCTTGCCATACAGGTCGAAGCGCGCACTCAGGTAGATCGCCCCCTGCGGGGCAATCGCTTCGACCGCGTACCCCGCTCGACGGAGCGCGTCGATCCCGTGATACAGCGCATCCAGGCGTGCCTGGATACCGGCGATCAGGTTGGTGCGGAAGTCGGCGATGGCATCCTCGTGAAGGAGCAGCGCGGCAGTCGCCACCTGTTCTGCGCGCGGCGCCCAGGTCCCCACATGGCTCAGGAAGCCGTTCATTGCCGCGATGACGTCGGTCGGTCCCAAGAGCCAACCCACGCGCACCCCGGTGGCGGCGAACGCCTTCGAGATCCCGTCGACAAGGATCGTGTAGCGCGCCATCTCCGGACGCAACGAGACCGGGTCGACGTGCACCGTGTCGCCAAACGTGAGCTGCCAGTACACCTGGTCGTACATCACGTACAGCGGGCGCTCGCCGTTGGTCCGGCGGGCATTCTCCTCGAGCACGAGGTCGCAGATCGCGCCTAACGACTCGGCGGTGAAGGCGGTGCCGCACGGGTTGAGCGGGGAGTTGAGCGCCAGCAGGCGTGCGCCGCGAAGGTGCGGTGCCAGTAGCTCCGCCGAGGGCATGAACAACTCCTCGGCCGTCGTCGCCACCGGATCCGCCACAGCGCCGACCATGTGGCAGTAGTAGTTATTGTTCCAGGTCGGTACCGGGTACACGACCCGATCGCCCGGATCGACGAGGGTGCAGTACACCCCGTACACCCCGGGACGCGAGCCTGACGTCACCAGGACCGACTCCACCGGATAGCGCAGGCCAAACGACCGTTCGTAGTACGAGACCACCGCCTCGCGCAGCGCCGGGAGACCGAGCCCCGGCGGATAGTTCGTTTCGCCTCGCGCCAGCGCGTGGCCGATCCCCTGTTCGAGCAACGCCGGGATGCGGAACTGCCGGGGATCGAAGTCGCCCACCGTCAGGTTGCAGACCTTCTCGCCCGCGGCGATTCGCTCGCGGATCTCACCGGCGATCTTGAGGATGGCGGACCCTTCCAGGGTACCCACCGGGGTCGAGATGCGACCGGGGAGACTGGGTCCCCTGACCAGTGCGGTCACGTCATTCAGGTCGGCGGCGTGCGTCATGTTGCCCTCTGGCGAAGTCGGGAAGAACGAACCTCAGCAACATACCGGGGAATGAAGTGAGCTCCAACCGGGGACGGCGCGAGACTGTGGCATTGACCGTGCAACGGTCGTCCTTGGGTCAGTTCGAGGTTCGGAACGGAACGCTCCGCCCCACATTTCGGGGGGCTCTGCGTCGATTCGTGGGTATACTTACTCCCGTAACGCCCTCCAGGTCTTCACCTTGCGCTCCGACGGAGCATACGTGCGTCATTTCGCCTTCGCCTCTTTCGCCTCCCTGCGGACCGCCGTGCGGGCCAGCCTGCTGGCCACACTGTTGGTCGCGCCCTTCGTTCCGGCCGGCGCTCAGCAGAGTACACCGCCAGCCACGTCGCGCTCGATCGCGCTTCCCATCGTCCCCGGGGCCCGAGTGAAGGTGTCTGCCTCGACGCTCGTTTCGCCCCTTATGGCGAACTACCTCGAGATGAAGGGTGATACCGCGGTCTTCATCGAGTCGTCCGCCGGGCGCGGAATCTGGACATTCACCCTGGCCCAGATCACCAAGATCGAGCAGAGCCAGGGCGACAAGCGCTTCAACAAGGGGCCGATGCTCAAGGGGGCGGCGATCGGGGTGCCGGTCGGCGCGCTGCTGTTCTGGGGAGTGACGGGGATCGTCAACACCTCCGACTCGACGCGCAAGTTCAACCGCGGTGGGACGGCGGCGTTTGGCGCGGCGGTCGGCGCGTTGGTCGGCGCTATCGTCGGATCACGCGTCCCGCAGGAACACTGGATGTCGCTGCCGCTGCCGAAGCGCGTGTCGTTCAACCCCTTCCGTCGGGACGGGACGGAGCTGTCGCTCGGCTTCTCCTTCTAGGAGGAGTCCTACGTCGCGGCCGAGTCGAGGGTCGCGACGTCGGTGAGGTGGGCGCCGCGGCGCTCCCAGGCGTCGTAGGTCTCAGCGGGAGGGAGCAGTCCGAGCGACCAGGTTGCGTCCCGCACGAGCACCACCGGCGCTTCCCGGTCGAGGAGTCCGTCTACCGCCTGCTTGACGCAGACATCGGTCGCGACGCCGCAGACCACGAACTCCGGCGATCCGCCGAGCGCGGCCTGCAGCGCCGCGATGAAGGCGTGCGCGCCGGCATTCCCTTCGAAGACCGAGAACTCGCGTTTCTGGATGAAGACCGGACGGTGCTCGGCTACGGCGCGCCGGGCAACTTCGCGCGCCAGGTCATCGCTCGCGTCGCGCGGAAGGACGATCGCCGTGCTGCCCGGGTCGATCTCGGCGATGAGCGCAGCGCCGCTCCGCTCGTCGGCGTCGTCGGAGAGCCCCATGCAGTGCGGCGGGTAGGTGCCCTTGGTCGCGTCGGGGTTGACCGTGTCGATTTCGCGGTCGCCGTACGCATGCCAGTCGCCCGTATACACGACGACGTCGCAGTTCCGCCGCATCCACGCGACGGATCGCACGATGGCCGGCGTCGCGCGCGATGCACCGGCGTCTCCCGCATTGAACAAGTCGTGCACATACAGGCGACCGTCGGGACGCATGAAATCGTTCTGCACGTCCACCACCCAGCCGACGCGCGGGGGGCGACCTGGTTCGGGACTCATGTCGCGGGACTCCGGCGGAAGGAACTCATGTTGAAGGGTCTGCGTCGTCGACGGTGACGAGGTCGACATGCACGAGGCGCGCGTTTTGGCTGTAGCCGCGCCCGGACTTGCTTTCGCGACGCCCATCGACCGTGACGACATCGGCCGTGTAGTCGAAGTCGTTGAGCAGTCCGTCGTCCGCGCCGTCGTTGTGCCCCAGTAACGACGAGCCGATGCCGTAGCCGGCGACCGGGACCAGCTCCGTCTCGAAGCGCCGGATCTTGGCCGGGGTGAAGCCGCCGGATACGATGATCCCAACCTCCGGAAAGCCAGCGGTGTCGAGCACCGTGCGCAGGCGCCGCACCAGCTCGGGATTCACGCCGGTAAGTCCCGCCCGTCCGCGGGCAGCGGCCGCCCGGGCGAGCGAGGTATCGACCAGCCGCTCGCTCGTGTCGACGCGCACACCGGCGAGCGACCCGGGCCCAAACGTCTCGTGCATCGCCTGCGCCACGGCGAGGGCATCGGTCAGGACGTCGTTGCGGTAGTCGACCAGCGAGACGATCTTCACCTCGGGTTCGCGCGCGTGGCAGTAGCGCGTGAAGGCGAGTGTGGCGGCGACCGCATCGCCATCGAACGCGGCGATCATCGCATGGGGCATCGTCCCGACCCCCGACGCTCCCCACCACGCTCCCCCCGCATCGCTCGACACGCTCCCGGCGCCGCCGATGCGCGCTGCGTATCCATCGGGGGTCTGCACGCGCCAGTCATCGTGGCGCGCGCCCATGAAGATGACCGGCTTGCCGCTCGCGGCATCCATCACGCGGCGTACGTTGGTCGCGACCAGCGAGCGACGCGCCAGCACCCCCAGGTAATCCGTCTCGAGATGCGCAAAGGCGATGTAGGGTCCGGTGATGCGGAGCACCGTTTCCATCGGCGACACCGGGTCGCCGTCGATCAGTGTCTCGATCGAGAGGTCGCGTAGCGCGTACTCCTGGCCGGTATCGGGATGCCGCGCCAGCTGCGTCTGCAGCATGCGGATCACCTCGTACACACCGGCGACGATGCCGTGCTGCTTGGCGAAGACCTGCATCTGCACCACGGGATCGCGCCCATCGAAGGCGATGGTGTTGGCCGTGCGCACGAAGTAGCGGTCAGTGTACCATCCTTCGGCCATCCGCGGGTCGAACTGGAACAGCGACGCGGGAAAGAAGCGCAGCCCGTCGTGGAGGGCACGATGCCGCGCCTCCGGCGGGTCGACTGGCGGGGCAGCGAAGGGGACCGT
>JBDTUA010000247.1:0-8014 GCA_040007995.1 Gemmatimonadota bacterium
GCCGAGACGCGGGCACCAGTGAAAATACGACTCACGGGGAATGGCGGCGCTCTCTCAAAAAAAGATAGTTCTCCCTCACCTCGGCTTCGCGCCGGACACTTCTACCGCCGACCCAAGTGCCGTCGTGCCATCGACATTGGCCTCCGTCAGACACCTCGCGTACGAGACCATCGTCGGCTGGTTCGAGGACAGCGCTCCTCGGCACGGGGCAGCGATCGCGTATTACACCCTGTTCGCTCTCGCTCCCGTGCTGCTGGTGGTCATTGGCATCGCCGGGCTCGTTTTCGGGGAAGACGCCGTTCGCGGCGAGATCGTTGGTCAGCTCGCGGGACTCCTGGGACGCGACGGCGCTGGTGCGATCCAGGCGATTCTCCAGCGGGCCAGCGAACCGCGCGAAGGAATCGCCGCCACGGTGGCGGGCGTAGCGGGACTTCTGATCGCCACGACTGGCGCCTTCCTCGAACTACAGGCGGCACTCAATCACATCTGGCGGGTCGCTCCGGCTTCTGGACCGGCGATCGACGTGAAGCGTTTGCTCGTTCGCCGCGTTCGCTCATTAGGCGTGGTGGTGGCGATCGGCTTCCTTCTCATGGTCTCGCTGTCGGTCAATGCCGCGCTCGGGGCGGCCGCCAGCTGGTGGGGGAAGTTGACGCCGGGATGGCCGCTCGCGCTCGCCGTCGTCAACTCCGCCGTCGGCATCCTCGTGAGCACCGCGCTCTTCAGCGTCCTCTACCGCGTCCTACCCGACGTGGAACTGCGGTGGCGCGATGTCGCGGTCGGGGCCTTCGTGACGGCGGTGCTCTTCGCAGTGGGACAGCGTCTGATCGGGTTGTATCTCGGACAATCTGCGATCGCCACGCCATTCGGCGCGGCGGGGACCGTCGCCATCGTGCTCGTCTGGGTGTATTACGCCTCGCAGATTATCCTGCTGGGCGCCGTCTTCACCCGCGTGTACGCGGAGTGGCGCAACGCCAAGCCCCCGCTCATGCCCGGCACCGTGCCCAGAAACGCCGCCACCCCTTGAAGGGACTTCTGAAGGGTCTTCGCCTCGCGCCGTGTGCCCTCGGCCTGACCGCCCTGATGCTGCTCGCAGCGTCGGGGCGTGCGCATGCCGTCCCGGTCATCGACGAGGGGCGTCCGCTCGTCGTCGGGCTCGAACTGCGCGGCGTGAAGTCGGTCGACGTTGACGCGCTCCGTGACGGCCTGGCGACGCGCGTCACGCGCTGCCGGAGCATCCTGTATGCGCCACTCTGTCTGTTCACCCGCTCTCCGGTCTTTGCCAGTCGCGCGTACCTGGCGCCAGACGAGGTGCGCCGCGACATGCTGCGCATCCGGCTGTTCTACTGGAAGCGCGGCTACCGCGATGCGACGGTCACCTCGAGCACCTCTCCTGCCCGCGGCGGCGTGCGGGTTCGCTTCGATATCGCCGAGAATGCGCCGACGACCGTCGACACCGTCGTCGTGACGCAGGGAAAGCCGGAACTCCCGGCGCGTACGGTCGCGAGCCGGATGCGCCTGCGCCCTGGCGATGCGCTCGACCTCGTGGCGCTCGACTCAACGCGCATGGACCTGCGCAACGAACTCTGGGAGCGCGGATTTGCCGATGCAACCGTCTCGCTCGACACCTCTCGGATTTCCAACGCCGAAAATCACGGCCCGGTCACCATTGCGGTGCAGCCCGGGCTCGCCACCACGGTTGATTCAATCATGGTGGAGGGGAATACCGCAATCGAGTCGTCGACGGTGCTCCGCCTCATGCAGACGAGGCCTGGCGCACTCTACCGGCGGAGCGACCTGCTGCGCAGCCAGCGGGAGCTGTATCTCTCCGGCCTCTTCTCCGAGGTCGACGCGCAAGCCATTCCCTCGACAGACAGCGGCAAGACCATACGCGTTGTGGTGCGGGAGGCGCCACTCCACCGCTTCGAGTTCAGCGGCGGTTTCACCACAGCCGACTTCTTGCAGCTTGACGCCTCCTTCTCGCGCTACCACTTCCTGGGGGGCGCCCGGCGCCTCACGTTGCGAGCGACGGCCGGCAACCTGTTCGCCCACCAGCTGAACGGCGCGGGGGTGCTGTACGACGTGACGCAGGGCGCCACCGGCGCCGACCGCGAGCCATTCCTCCGCCCTACCTGGGCCGCGAGTATCGACTTTGCCCAGCCGTGGGCGTTCGGCCCGCGCAACCAGCTCGGGGCGTCGATCTTCACGCATCGACGGAACGTCCCCGGAGTCGTGACCGATCTCGGGGCAGGGGCCAGCGTGGCCCTCACCCGTCAGCTCGGCTCGCGTTCCGAAGCGACGCTCAGCTACACGTGGGAAGCATCCACGATCGAAGCCTCCGACGTTTATTTCTGCGTCTCCATCGGGCTCTGTGTCTCCTCCGTCATCAATATCGTCGCGCGTCGCAATCCGTTGGCGCCGGTTTCGCTGGTGGCGTCGGTCGATCGGACGGACGATCCCTTCACTCCGTCGCATGGCGTGCGAGGGCGGGTTGAGCTGGAACTCGCCTCCCCGGAAACCGGTTCCTCCTTCGCGTACCAGCGGGCGTCCGCCACCGGTAGCGCCTACCGGCGCGTGACGCGGCGCGCTGTCCTCGCCGGCCGCGTGCGACTCGGCTGGGTGCGGGCGCTGCCCGGCAACGACCGGAGCCTCGGCGTCGTCGACGACTCCGGCGGACAGGTGATCCATCCGCGGAAGCTCTTCTTTTCCGGCGGTTCCCAGTCGGTCCGCGGTTACGGCGAAAACCAGCTCGGCCCCCGCATCCTCACGATCGATCCGGCGAAGTTGACCGACACCTCGAACACCGCGCTGCTGCATCCGTGCACCGCGGCGCAGCTTGAGGACGGCAGCTGCAATCCGAATCTCGAGGGGCTCCCGTCGAGCGCGTTCACGCCGCGCCCACTCGGCGGGACGGCGCTGCTGGAAGGGAGTGTCGAGTTGCGCTTCCCGATCTCCGTCCCATTGGGGCTTACTGGAGCCGTCTTCGTCGATGGCGCCATCGTCGGGACGCAACGCTTCACCGACCTGCTCGGCGCGACGGCGACCATCACGCCGGGTTTCGGCGTGCGGTTCGCGACGCCGGTGGGACCGGTCCGGCTCGACCTCGGTATCCGGCCGCAGGTGGTGGAGCGACTCCCGGTGATCACGCAGGTCACCGAAGCCGACGGCTCGTTGCGGCTGGTCACGCTCGCGGCGCCTCGCCGATTCAACGCTGCGGAGTCGCGCGGTGGATTTCTCGGGGCGGTGCTCAGTCGCCTGACGCTGCATCTGGCCATCGGCCCGGCATTCTGACCGTGAAAGTTCTCCGCCGACTCCTGCAGGTCGTCGCTGCGCTGCTCGCCGTGATCGATCTCGCGCTCTTCCTGGTGATCCACACCGACGTTGGTCGCGAGCGCGTCCGCCGCCTGGCGCTCGACGCCATCGGGGGCGTGGTGCACGGGGAGCTGCACATCGACCGGATCGAGGGAAACCTGCTCGAGCGCTTCACGCTCGTCGGCGTCTCAATCGCCGATAGCAGCGGTGCGCAGTTGCTCGCGGCCGATAGTTTGTCGGCGCGGCTCGACATCCGCGCACTCCTGCAGAAGCGTCTCGCCTTCGGCACTGTCGAGGCCACCCGCTTGCGTGTGCAGCTCGTGCAGTCGCCCGATGGCATCTGGAACTACGAACGGATCTTTCCCCGCGACTCGACCGCCGTCGACACGACGTCGGGCTTCGGCGACTGGGTCCGGATGAAGCGCGTGCACCTGACGGACGGGAGCCTGAGCGTGCGCCGTCCGTGGGTCGCCCCGACGCTCCCGACACCGTCGGCGCGCGACAGCGCCACGGCGGTCGCGCTCTCGGCTGATTCGCGGCTGCGCGTGTCGGCGCGAGGAGACGGTTACCAGCAGCGGATGGACTTCACCGCCATTGCGGCGGAAATCTCGGACGTGGTGATCGCCGATCCCGCGGACGACGCGATAAGCATGCGCGTCGACTCGCTCGCCATGCGCGCGACACCGTTCAATCCGCCATCGCTCGACATCCGGCGGTTGGCTGCGGACATCCGCATCGCCGGCGATAGCGTCGCGGTGGCACCCCTATCACTCCTCCTTCCGGGGAGCGAGGCGACGGGACGGCTCACCTATCGAGTCTCCAGCGGCGACGTCGAGGCGACGTTGCAGGTCCCGCGACTCGCGCTCGTCGACATCCGGACGCTCTATCCCCCGCTACCAGACAGCGGCGGTGGACACATGCTGCTCACGCTCGCGCTGCGCGACACGGCCGCGAGCGAGTACTTCGCCTCCGATGCCGACCTCACGGTGGGGGTGACCACGCTGCGAGGGGCGCTGGGCCTGGTGCTTGATGATGCGTCGACACGCTTCGTCCGCACCGACCTGCGGGCCACGCGCCTCACGAGCAAACTCGTCGAGCAGCTGGTGCCCGGCGTCACGCTCCCTCTCGCAGGCGAGGTGACCGGACGGATCCTCGCCGATGGGGCGATCGAGCAGATGCAGCTGCAACTCGACGCGACCGTCTCGCCCCGAGGCTACCGCACCTTCGGGGTCGGAGCTCGCGGCGGGTTGGGCTTCGCCAACGGCGAGATCACCGCCCGGCGATTGCAGCTGAACGCCGAGGGCGTCCCTCTGCAGCTGGCGCGCGCCTTCGACGCCGAGGTCCCGATTGGCGGGACGATCAATGCGAGCGCCACTGTCGACGGATCCAGCGCTACTCGCCTCACCGGCGTCGCGCACATGACGCACCGCGACGGCGAGAACGTCTCACGGGTCGATGTCGAGGGGCACGTGGCTGTGCGCGATAGTATGCGCCTGGACCTGATCGCACAGCTGCACGAGGTCGCACTCGCGCTCGCGGACACCTTCGTCGGACGCGACGACATCCGGGGGACGGTGTCCGGGGAGGTGCACCTGTGGGGAACGCCACGCGACGTGGCAACGCGATTCGCGCTCATACTGCCGGATTCCGGACTGCTCGACGGCGAGGCGGGCTATCAGTCGATGGGCGAGCGACCCGCGTACCGCGCGAACGTGCAGCTGCATGGGGTCGAGCCGAAGACCATCCTGCCGACGCTGCCGGAGACACGTCTCGACGGGACGGTCATGGCCGAGGGGCGTGGCTTCGATCCCGCGACGCTCGATGCCACGCTCGACGCGCGCATCGCGCCATTCATGATCGATAGCGCGGAAGTGCGTGAACTGGTCGTACGCGCCCACGCGGCCGACGGCCTGGCGACGGTGGACAGCCTGTCGGCGGTGACCGCCTTCGGGTCGGTCCGGGCAAGCGGCGACATCGGGCTCACAAGTGAGCACAAGGGAAAGACGACCTTCGCGGTCGCAGTGAACGATCTCGGCGGTCTGCGACGCTGGATCGCCACGGCGGATTCGGGGCTCGTCGAACCGCGCCCGGCCATCGCCGAACGCGTCGCCCGGCTCCGGGCGATACGCGACTCGCTGGCTGCGGAGCAGGAGCGCGGGAACGATCCGGCGACTCTGCTCGCGGCCGACATGGCCGGGAAGAACGTGGTGCGTCCCCCTCCCCCGGCCGGATCTGTCGTTGTGCCGCCGATCAGTCGCGACTCGATCGCCGGCTCCTTCACGCTCGAGGGAGAGGCGACCGGAAGCGTGAAGGGGGTCGACGTGACGGCGACATTCGAGACGCCTGGGATCGTTTGGGGTGGCAACTTGCTGGGAGCAGGCTCGCTCAAAGGCGCCTGGCAGGGCGCGCTGACCGAGAACGACACGCTGCACGTCACCGGTGGCGTGGACTCGGTGCGCTTCGCCGGCTTTGCCTTCGACAGCACGCTTGTCGATGTCCGATATCATGCAGGCGAAGGAGAGGCTGATGTCTCGCTCTTTCCCGGCGATACGGCGCAGTATCGCGTGAAGGTGCAGTACGCGTTGCGCACCGGGGAGGGGGAATTGCGGCTCCGGGAGATCGAGTTGCGCCTGGACTCCACCGCCTGGGTGTCGACGCGGCCCAGCGTGATCGGATGGAAGGGGCGTGGCATCACCGTGGATTCGCTGGAACTCCGGGACGCTCGCACCGCGGGGCGCATCTTCGTCAACGGCGAGGTCCCCGACGCCGATCCCGGACATCTGGTTGTGCAACTACAGGGCGTACGCATCGCTCCCTGGCTGGCGATCGTGCAGAGCGATATGCGGGCCGAGGGGTCGCTTGATCTCGATGCCGTGTGGGACGGGACCCGAACCGACCCGAAAATCGGCGGCACCGCGTCGCTCAGCGGGACGATACTGAACGAGTCCGCTCTTCCCGATACGCGCGCCCGCTTCGACTACCACGCCCGCCGCCTCGAGCTCGACGTTCGCGCCCTGCGTGGCGACTCGTATGAACTCGCGAGCCTGCGCGGTTCCGTGCCGCTCGACCTCTCCATGGGCGACTCGGTGGTGGACCGCCTCGCCGGCGGCGAGCTCTCGCTGCGGCTGGTTGGGGACAGCATCCCGCTCCAACCGCTCGGTGAGCTCTCGGAGGCGCTGGCGGACGTGCGTGGTACGGCCCGTGGCGACGTTCGCGTCGCCGGCGGCTGGAAGTCGCCGACATTTGATGGCGCG
Organism: Gemmatimonadota bacterium; assembly: GCA_040007995.1. Lineage (GTDB taxonomy): Bacteria > Gemmatimonadota > Gemmatimonadetes > Gemmatimonadales > Gemmatimonadaceae > SCN-70-22. The sequence continues at coordinate 6,564 of JBDTUA010000247.1, forward strand.
CTCACCGCGTCCCTCCCGCAACTCCGTCTGACGAGCACCGGTGTGATGCTGCGCGATGTCGCGGCTGCGCTCCGCATGAGCGGCGACACGATGCACGTGGACACCTTGGTCGCGCATAGTGGTGGCACCATCCGCGTCACGGGGGACGTACTGCTGGCGAGCCTGACCGAGCCGACCGTGCAGCTGGCGATCAACATGCGGGATGCCCGGGTGCTCGAGGATGAGACGGGGGAGCTGTTCGCCGACGGGACCGTGCAGGTCGAAGGAGCGCTCGATACGCTCGTGGTGAATGGAACCGTCTCGATTACGCGCGGCGTCGTATACATCCCCGAACCGGCGCAGTACGACATCATCAGCACCGCCGATCCCGCGATCTACGCCGTCACCGATTCATCGACGGCGTCGGCACTCGGCATCGGCGGCCCCTCCACGATGTTGCGCAACCTGCAAATGCAGGTCGCGGTCGACGTGCGGCGCGGCACCTTCGCGCGTTCTGCGGACGCCAACGTGGAAGTTTATGGGACGCTGGAGGTGCGAAAGGAACGTGGCGCCGAGGACTACAGCATATCAGGCGCGCTCTATACGGATCAGGGAACGTATAGCTTCCTTGGCAAGCGCTTCGTCGTCGTACGGGGCGCGGTGCGCTTCCTCGGAACGGAGCAGCTCAATCCGGTCCTGCAGATCATCGCGTCGTACGAGGTGGCTCAGGCGGGAGGGTCACCGCTCGCCATCCGCGTCCAGATCGGCGGAACGCTCGAGCGACCCACCATCTCGCTCGAGAGCGACGCGCAGCCCACCCTTTCGCAGTCCGACCTTATTTCGTTCCTGGCCTTCGGCCGGTCGTCCTCCTCCCTTCTGGAATCGCCGGGGACGGGACTCGATGGGGGAGGGTCGGGGGGACTCGCCGGAAGCGTCGCGGCACTCGCCCAGCGGCAGCTGGCGGCGATCGGGTTGGGGGCGCTTCTGGACGAAGTCCGCGGCGAGCTGGTAGGAGCGACCGGCGCCGATGTGCTCAACATCACCCCCGCGCAGCTTCCTGCCAACGTCACGTTAAGCGATTTCGAGACGGTGCTGCGCGGGACGGAGATCGAGATCGGGAAGTACGTCGACCGCCGCACCTTCATCATCGGACGGATCCGTCCGACCCTGGCCGTCCCCGGCGCGTCGGTGGAACGACGGCTCACGGACCGGCTGCGCCTACGGACCTCGCTCGAGACGCGGCTCCTCCCGACGCGCCCCTCCCTGAGTACGGGACTCGAACCACGCACTCTGCAGGTTATCGGCGCGCTGCTCACCTGGACGATCGCCTGGTAGCACGGCCAACGTCGGTCGCGGTTCGGGGGGCGTCGGTAAGCGCGGATCGCCGGTTGCTCGCGACCAGCGCCGCCATTCCTCCGCCCGGTGGCATCGACCGGACGTCGGGATGGAGGCGGCTTATCCAATCGAACCGC
>JBDTUA010000248.1:0-8013 GCA_040007995.1 Gemmatimonadota bacterium
GCACCCGTGGCGACGGGCGCCAGCAGCGTTCTCGGGCGGAGATTCCAGAGAGAGGTTCACCAGTTGCTAACCGCAGAGTTCGCGGAGTGTTTCTCCGTGCGAGGCAGCATTCCTCGCGACGCGCGAGAGCAACGCGCTTGGGCGGCGCACGCCCCGTTCGTCGGAGCTAACAGGGTGAACGGTCCCTTCCCCTTGAGCGACTCGAGCAGCCCGGCCGCCTTCACCGTCGCGACCAGGGTATTGTGGTCCTTCTAGGTGACCGCGTTGTCGATGATGCAATGCGATCTCCCGCGCGAGAGGTCCCAGGCGGGCGAGCGCTCCACCTCAGCCGCGCGCCCGCGCAAGACGTTCGCGCAACTCGAGAAGCTGTTGCCACAGCTTTGGGTCGCGGCGTTCGTCGTGCTCCAGCGCGCGATACGCCTCCCCCAGGCTCGAGTCGGCGTCGGCGTAGCGCCCGACTTCCAGCTCGCACCGGCCCAGCTTCGCGAGCGCCGAGACGGTCAGGGGATGCGTCGGGCCAAGCGTCGCGCGGCGGATGCGCACCGCACTGGCGAGCGACACGCGCGCTTCCCGGTGCCGCTCCATCTGGTGCAACGACACCCCGATGTTCTGGTGCGCATACGCGACCGTCGGGTGATCGGGGCCTAACGACTTGACCAGGCGAGCCAAGGCGTCGCGTTTCATTGCCAGCCCTTCGCGCGAACGCCCCTGGTTGTCGAGCGCCGCCGCCAGGTTGATGAGCGTGGTGCCGACGACCGGGTGGTCTGCGCCGAGCACCTCCTCCCGCACGCGAAGCACCTGGCGGAAGAGCGACTCAGACTCGCCCGGGTGGTGCAGCTCGAGCAGCGAGGCGGCGAGATTGTTGAGCGCCGTCGCGCGCAGCGGGTGCTTCGGCGGAAGCGTCATCTCGAGGATGCGCGTCACGTCGCGCTGCAACGGCTCGGCAGCCGCGAATTTGCGCTGGCTCATCAGCAGCGAGGCGAGATTGTTCATCGCCCCGGCGAGCCGCGGACTGTCGTTGCCGTTCGCGGCGCGTTGAATGCCTACAGCCTCCGTCAGCAGACGTTCCGCCTCGTCGGACCGCCCGAGCGCACCCAGCGCGGAGGCGAGGTCCGACATGCGCTCGGCGAGCTCCGTATCTGCGGATCGGTCGTGCGTGCGCGCCAGCGCCAGCGCGTCGCGGAAGGCCCGCTCGGCGTCCGGATAGCGGCCGAGTTCCATCTCCGCCGCGCCCAGCGAGGCGAGCGCCGTGATCGTCTCGTCGCGGCCTGCAGCCGGCGCCCCCTCGAGCGTGGTCGCCACGCGGCGCAGCAGCGACTCGGCGGCCGCCGGCTCGCCCAGCTGCACGAGCACCGCACCTAACGACCGCTCGGTCGACGCGGTCTCGACGTCGCCGGGCCCCAGCTCGCGTCGCCGGATCGCCGTCGCGTCCTCGAGCAGGGCGCGGGCGCGGGCGTACAGGCCAAGGTCGGCGTGGGCGCGCCCGAGCACGGTAAGCAGTTGCGCCTGCACGAGCGGCTGCGCCGTCAGCTCCTGCTGCACCTTGCGTGTCCCCTCATCAAGAAAGGCGCCGAGACGGAGCGTGTCGCGGCGCTCTGGGCCGAGGGCGAAGGGGGTCGGCGACTGAAAGAGATTCTCGAGGAAGCCGGAGACCTGCACGGCGACGTCGCGCTCGCGGGCGATGGCTTGCGCCTGGCGGCGGCTCGACGCGGCGGCGCGCAGCGAGACCGTCACCAGCGCAACCAGCGCGAGCATGGTCGCCGCCGAGGCCGCGACCGCCAGCCGGTTGCGGCGGACGAAGCGCGTGGTCACGTAGGCGAGCGTCTCCGGGCGTGCCGCCACCGGGTATCCGTCGAGGAAGCGGGTGACGTCGGCCGCAAGATCTCCCGCCGAGCGGTAGCGGCGGTCCGGTTCCTTGCGCAGCGCCTTGAGGACGATGGCATCGAGGTCCCCGGCGATTTCGGCCGGCGGGACCGGCGGCGCGTTGCGCTCCGCGCGCGTGAGGCGAGAGGCGTCGGCGGCGGCGACGCTCGGGGGCGGCGGATCCTGCGTGAGCACGGCATGCGCCAGCTCCGCCGGGGTCGTCACCTGGAAGGGCCGCGAGCCGGCGAGCAGCTGATAGAGCAGCGCGCCTAACGCGTAGATGTCGGTGGCAGTGGTCACCGGCTCGCCGCGGAACTGCTCGGGGGCGGCGTGCTCGGGGGTGAGCAGGAGGACGTCGCCGGTGAGCGGTTCGTCCGGCGCAGCGTCGAGGACCTTGGCGATCCCGAAGTCGAGGAGCCGCACCGTTCCGTCGTCGGTCACCAGGATGTTGCTGGGCTTGATGTCGCGATGCACCACGAGGTTGGTGTGCGCCACTCCCACCGCCTCGCAGACCGTGACGAAGAGGCGCAGGCGCGCCGCCAGCGGCAACCGTCGCTCGTCGGCCCACCCGGTGATCGGGCGGCCGTCCACGTACTGCATCGCCAGCCATGGCTGTCCGCCGTCGGTGACGCCGCCGTCGAGCAGCGTGGCGATGTTCGGGTGTTGCAACCTGGCCAGGATCTGCCGCTCGGCGCGGAAGCGGCGCAGCATGTCGCTGGTGTCGCGCCCCGCGCGCAGCACCTTGATCGCGACTTCCTGTTCGTATTGCGCGTCGGCGCGATGTGCGCGGTACACCTCGCCCATTCCGCCATGCCCGATGAGGGCGTCGAGCGCCCACGGGCCGACGCGGGCGCCAGCTGCAAAGTGGCGCGACGATACGACGACTGGGGTCAGCAGCCGATCGGGAGTCTGGTTCCCACCGGCCGCCTCGTGGCCGGCGAGGAGACCATCGAGCTCGCGACGGAGAGCAGGGTCGTCCGTACAACGGTCATCGAGAAAGGCCGCGCGTTCCGACGTCGGCAGCTCGATCGCCTGCAGGAATGCCGATTCCATCCGGGTCCAGCGCTCGTCGTTGATCATCTTGCGCGCTCGCCTCCATCGACTGAAGCTGTAGGGGCGCGCCGAATCTCTCGACCATGTCCGACGACACCATCTCGCTCGCACTCTCCCGCCTCCGAGCCGGCGATGCCGACGCCCTCGACGAACTCTTCCCGTTGATCTACGAGGAGCTCAAGGGAGTCGCCAGAGCGCAGCTGCACGCCGAGGCGATCGGGCATACGCTTGGCCCGACGGCGCTGGTGCACGAAGCCTACATGAACCTTGCGCGGCGGACCCGGCTGCTGCCGGAGGATCGGGCACACTTCCTGAACATCGCGGCGCGCACGATGCGGCGCATCCTCATCGATCACGCGCGCGCCCGGAAGCGCCTCAAGCGTGGCGCCGGCGAGGTGCCGGTGCTGCTCGAGGAGCTGCACGCCCTGATGACCGACAGCGCCGCCGACGAGCTCGTCGCGCTCGACGACGCGCTCGACCGGCTGGCCGAGCGTAATCCACGCGCCGCCCTGGTCGTCGAGCGGCGCTTCTTCGCCGGACTCTCGCTCGACGAGACGGGCGAGAGCCTGGGTGTGTCGCGCAAGACGGTGCAGCGTGACTGGATGGTGGCGCGCGCGTGGCTGCGCCACGAGATCGATCAAGAGCTCGACCAAGAGCTCGACCAAGAGCCCGACCAAGAGCGCGACCTTGGGCTGGACGACGCCGGGAATCGCTGAGGGGCGCGGACGCTGGGTGGCATTCGAGACGCGAAGGGGTTTCACGGGATGGCGACGTGGAGCGGGCGTTGTGGACATCGGGCGATGCCCCTTCGCTGCGCGTTGGCGCCACCCTTACGTCAGGCCTCCCGTCGCGCAGCAGCGCGCATCACGACGGCGCGATGTACCGCTCCCAATACTCCGCCAGCTGCGCGCGCCGCAGCGGCGTCCAGCTCCCGCGTTCCAGCAACTGACGACGCAAGAGGAGAGGCCGCGTTTTGTCGCCAGCGCGCGCCCACGCGCGCGCAGCCTCCACGAGCGCGCGTTCGCCAACCGTGAGATTCCCGAACGGGTCGTAGTACGAGTCAAGCCGGCGCGCGTCTTCCACCCCTGTGAAGGTGAAGCGGGCGCTCGAGTCGGTGCCCGCGGCGAGTCGTTCGTACGCTTCGGCCGAGACCTTGGCCGCGACCTTGGCCGAGGCGTGGTCGACAAGTGAGGCGTAGCGCAAGCGAAAGAGCGCGAGCTCGGGGCTTTGTGGCTGCGCGCGCGCCAGGCGATCGAGCACCTCGCGTACCCATGGCCAGTCCACCGGCCCCTCACTGGCCTGTACGCCGAGCAGGTTGAACGAGAGGATCGCGGCAAGGTCTGCAGGGGAGAGCAGCGCGTCACGCTCGGCGGCATCCGGCATTCCGAAGGTGGAGGGCTGTACGACGCGTAGCCCCGCCTCTCCGGCGAGCAGCTGCTCGATATCGTCCTTGTGCATCGAGCCGATCACGACGAGGACTGTCTGACCGGGGTGAGCACGCAGCGCCGCCCGCACCCGCATCGCCTGCATGAAGGTGCGATACAACCCCAGTCGCCGGGGAAAGTCGGGCCACCCCGCGGCGCGCGGTCGATCGTAGAACCCGGCCACCTCGGCGCGATTCGGCGCTGAGTCGGCGTAGAACAGCGTCCGACCGAGCGACGCGCTGTCGAGCACGAGGAATCCCTGAAAGCCGCTTGCTCCCCGCACCGCGGGAGGATCGACGACCTCCAGCCGACCGAAGGCGAGACGTTCGTCGTCCCGTGACGGGAGCCAGTCTACCGGACAGAGCTCGATCCCCTTGCCGCGCGCGTACGGAACGGCGATGTGCTGCACCTCGTACGTGAACTCGTAGTAGTCGCCACGGGCGAACTCGTCGGGCGAGCGCTCGACACAGAGCGCCGACGGCTTCACGCGCTCGAAGAAGGCGCGCAGGTAACCCGGGTGATATGCTCGTGAGACGAGCTGGCTCGAGTGATCGACGCCCAGGATCACGAGCGTGGTGACAGCCGCAGGAGTGGCGGCGCCGGGTGATGCGGGTGCCGACTGCTGACTCCACGCTGGTTGCGCGAGGGCGGCAACCGCAGCGATGGCGAAGGCGAACCTCTGTCGGAAACGGAGTGTCATGTCTGCACCGATCGGCGGGCCGCGGCGGTGGTGAGAAACGATGAAGCTGCCTATGCTCGCTCGCGTGAGCGCGGAGACAAACTGCTGGCTACGCTCGTGGCAGCACGTCAGGTTGCGCTAGTGATTCAGCCGCCGCCCGAGGATCAACTTGACGATGTTGTGATCACCGCTCCCCGCCAGCTGCACACCGTAGCCCGCATTGAACTCCCAGTCGGGCGAGAGGAAGAGGTCGATGCTGGGATAGAGCATGTGTGACTGCTCGTTGGTGGGCGCGAGGTGGACGAGCGAACCGGTGGTCGCGTAGTATTCGCCTCCCACCGCGACCTTCGGTCCGAGCTGCCAGGCGAGCTTGAGGTTCGGGTTGAAAATCATTCCGCGAGCGCCCTGCCCCGCGTCGCCCCCCTTGAGCGACCATTCCACGTTGGGATTGAACGACCAGTACAGTCGCCCCACGGTCTGGTCCACGATCGGACGCACCTCGATCCCGAACTCGCTCTCGTCGAACTTCCGCTGTGTAGGCCCGAACTCGGTCGAGAGGCTCAAGCCGACCGGCAACCCCCAACTCTCCGGGACGCGGATGCGCGGGCGCAGGTGCATCCCGACGTATTGCAGCCCGTTCCCCGGGTTCTCGCTAGCGAAGATGTAGAAGCCGAACTCGAAGATCTCGGTGAAGCCGTGGGTGATCTCGAGCGTCTCGTGCAGCGCGTGGCGTGTGGGGAGCACACCGCCCGCCGTCATCGTCGAGCCGACGCCGGTGAAGTTGCTGTGCAGTTCGAACAGCGTCGTGCGTGGATCGGCGGTCTTCGACGGGTAGACCTGGATCTCGTAGTTCTCCTGCGCGGCGAGGGGGGCGCGCGGGGGGAGCGCGAGCAACGCGAAGAGGGCGAGTGGGCGGATGCGCATGAGCAATCGTACGACTGGGGGACGGGGGACGGGAGACGGGGGACAGGAGAAAATGGACGTTACGTGGCGAGTTGCATCTTCATCTCCTCCCTTCTCCCTCCTCCCTTTCCTCTCTCCCGTCCCTGCTCTGTCCGCGGCATGCATCGCGACGCGCGCATGGCGGGGCGAGGTAGTGTGACCGGGATTGAGCGGATCGTGAACTCCGCTCCGAGCCCTCCGCCATGCTACTAACGGCCGCATCGTTCCGCACGTTGCACCGCGTCGGTCTCGTGTGCGTCGCCCTGGCAACGTTACCGCTGCTCGGTGTTGGTCAACTGCAGGGCCAGGGCGTGCCAGCGCCCCTCTACCAGAATGCGCAGGCCCCGGTCGAGCGACAAACATGGGGCGCGCGTCAAGGCGGAGTATACGAACGCGATCCAGCGCTGGGTGCGGGACAGCACTCGGCTCGGCATCCCTGTCCACGTTCACGATGAAGCGCTGAACGGGCTGCAGGGGCCGGCGCTCGCCGCGACCGTCGACCTCGAACTCCCCGACGGCCAGACGGCCAGACGCATCAGACGTATCACACGCTGGTGGACACAGTGAAGCGCGGTGAGGTGGCGGAGTCGGCGATCGATGCGGCTGTCCGGCGTTTGCTGCGTGCCAAGGTCGTCGTCGGGCTCTTCGAGCAGCCGTTCGTCGATCCCGCTGCGGCCGACAGTATTTCCGGGGCGGCCGCGCACCGGGCGCTCGCGCTCGAGGCGGCGCGGCAGTCGATCGTGCAGCTGAAGAACGAGGGAGGCGCGCTCCCGCTGCGCGGGTCGTCGCTCAAGCGCGTCGCGCTCATCGGGCCGCACGCCACCGAGGTCCTGCTCGGCGGCTACGCCGGGACGCCGCGCTTCACCGGGGACGGGAGACGCGAGATCTGCTACGGTTTGTCGCACACCGTGCGTGTCCAGATCACCGCGTGGGGTGTGCGGTCTGAGTGGTACGAGGGAGTCGGCGTGAAGGCGGTGCCGACGATGTCGCCGCAGGCATTCACCGCGTAGGCTTCCGTCTCCGTCATGCCAGCCACGGCCGGGAGGACCACCGGCTGCCCACGCGGACCGACCGTCATCGCCACGCTGCTCGGCCGCGAGGCGGCGATGCGCCATCCGACGATGCGACCCGGATCGCTGATCCCGGCGGCGGCTCCCGGCGACCACCCGACCGCAGTGGCTCGGGTAGAGCTCGCGTCCCAGCGTCTCGGCGCGCGTCCGTTCGTGAACACCATCGTACCCTCGGCGTTGATGCCACCGCCGATGTTCTGGGTGAAGTATTCCAGCTTGAGCAGCGAGGGAGGACTGCCGCATGACTCGCCGAGATGCCGGAGCGTTCCGTCCAGGTCGATGGTGAAGGCGCGCCCGTTCACGCACGCGGCACGGCGACCTGCGTCGTTGACCCCCCACGAAGAGTAGGTCCGAGAGGCTGGGGAAACGACCGGAGGCGGGGGTCCGAGCGGCGACCAGAGGAAGTCGTGCCAGTTCAAGCCGTCGTAGCGGTTGTTGCCGACGACGAGCCCTGTCCCATTCACGCCGGTCAGGAAGGTCGGGCCGAGTTCGGCGTGCAGGATCACGCCGGTCGCCTGGCTCCAGAAGAACCCTTGCTCGGTCTCATCGGCATCGGCGCGCCAGACCGTGCCCACGACGTCGCCGCGATCGTTGATCCCGGTGGCAATGCTGGCCGTGTAGCAGGGGTCACCACCGATGGCGCGCACCATCTCCGCGTGCAGCGTCCGCACGCTCCCGTGGTCGAAGATCGTTGCGACCATGTAGGGATTGCACACCGTCCGGTACCAGTCGGGAGGATCGATGCGGAGGGTGAAGTCCGCGAAGCCGACGGCGACTCCCGCGGCATTGATCGCGAGCGCTGCGGACCAGACGTTGCCCGGGAGTTGGGGGAGGAGGGTGGCGACGTAGCCGCGAGTTCCGTCGGTGGCGGTGGACTGTGCGAGCGACGGGCTATCGACGCCCGTGGGCACCGTCGTCGCGTCGACGCAGGCGCCGAGGGCGAGGACGGCGAGCGGGATGAGTGGCAGGGGGCGGGGGCGGG
>JBDTUA010000249.1:0-7992 GCA_040007995.1 Gemmatimonadota bacterium
GCGCGTCCTGCGCATCTCACTCGGCAATGACGATGACACCCTCGCCGACGACGAGATCTTCGCCCCCAGCCACATGGAGCAGGGGGGGATACGCTCGCGCATGCTCTCCACTGCGCTGGCCGGGGAGCGCGACGTCGAGCGTGAGCAGCGGCGCATGTTGGCTGACGGTTCACTCCCCCCGCACGACCTCGGCGCGGCCTGGCACGAAGGACTGGCGGCCGACGTGGCAGTCGTGCTGGAGAGCGTCCCTGGCGCGATCGGGGCACGCGCCGTCCCCTTCACGATCGATGGCGACGCATGGCGGCTCAAGGGACGTCTGGTCGGCGTGAACGGCGGCGAGCGCTACGTGGTGCGCGCTGGGGGGATTCGCGCCGAGCACTGGATCCGTGCGTGGGTCGAGCACGTGGCGATGTGTGCGGCGCGCGAGGCTGGCGTCGACGACATGCCGACGACGACGGTGGTCGTCTGGCGCGTGCAGGACAAGCCGAAACGTGAGGTGCTGCCGCCGGTCACGGACGCCCTCGGACTCCTGGATCGCCTGGTACACGCGGCGAAGGCCGGGCTCGAGGGGCCACTCCCCTTCTTTGCGCAGGCCGGGTGGACGTGGCATAACGCGATAAAAGCCAAGCCGAAGAAAGCAGCGAAGCCGAAAAAGGGAGCCTCAGCGCCTCCGCCGGTGCAGGAGGGGGGAGTTCCGGACGACGCCCGCTGGGAGGCGACGCTCTGCTACGAGAAGGAGACAACACCGTTCGCAGGTGGCGGAGACTGCGAGGATCCGTATGTTGCGCTGTGCTTTCGCGGTGTGGACCCGATGGCGGATCGGTGGGGAGAGTTTGAACGATTGGCGGTAACGCTGTTCGGCGCGTGGCGTTGGGCGGGAGGCGACGAAGGATGAGCGGCGTGGACGAACTGCGCGGACCGGCGACCGAGGTGCTCCGCTTCGATGCGCTGACCGTCCCGCTCGACCCGGGCGTGACGCTGGTCGAGGCGAGTGCGGGAACGGGAAAGACGTTCGCCATCACCCGGTTGGTGCTGCGTCTCCTGCTGGAGCGGCGGGTCGAGAGTCTCTCGCGCATCCTGGTGGTCACCTTCACGGAGAAGGCGACGCAGGAGCTGGTCACCCGAATCCGCGGAACCTTGCGGCTGGCGGAGCAGGTGTGGAGCGCGGCGCCCCCGGACCGTTTGCCGAAGCACGAGGATCTTTTCGTGCTGCGCGACAAGCACGGGGCGGAAGGGGGAGAGATCATCGCGCGGGCGCTCGGCGCCCTCGACGATCTCGCGGTCTCCACGATTCACGGCTTCTGCCAACGCATCCTCTCGGAGAGCGCGCTGGAGAGCAAGATCCCGTTCCGCACGACCTTCATCGAGGACGAGACGGAGCCGTTCACGCGCGCCGCCCGCGACTGGGCTCGGCGGCGGGCGATGCTGCAGCCCGACGTGGCGCAGTTGGTCGTTGACGACGGGGGGAGGTTGGAGGAGTGGGTGAAGAAGGTGGTGGCGCCGTATCGCCGGCAACCGCTCACGCGCGCCGAGTTCGATCCGGCCGATCCACGGCAGTCACTGCTCGCCGACTTCGTGACGAGCGTCGACCGCGCCTTCGATACCGAGAAGACGCGCCGCCACCTGCTCGGCTTCGATGACCTGCTGCGCAAGCTCTCCGATGTCCTCACCGTAGAGGGGAGCGAAGGGGCGCTGGCGCAGCGCATCCGGGGGCGATTCGGGGCGGCGCTGATCGACGAGTTTCAGGACACCGACCAGACGCAGTTCCCGATCTTCTCGCACGCCTTCGCCGGCCGTCCGCTCTTCCTCATCGGCGACCCGAAGCAGTCGATCTATCGCTTCCGCGGCGCCGACATCCACGCCTACCTGCAGGCCGCGGCGTCGGCGGAACGCAAGTACACGCTGCTCCAGAACTTTCGCAGCACCGACGCCTACGTCCGCGCCGTGGGGGCGCTCTTCACCCGCGCCCCGGACCCCTTCTACGTCAGCGCACAGGACATTCCGTATCCACCGGTGACCGCCGCGACAGCTCCCCCACCTCCCGGCGCGCTGGCGACCGACGGCAAGGGGGCGATGGAGTGGTGGTGGCTCGATCGTACGTTAGGCAAGACCGCGAAGACGCTCGCCAAGGACGATGCGGTGCGCCTCCTCGTCCGCGAGGTGACCAACGAGATCGTGCGCCTGCGTGCCGGCGGCGTCCCGTACGCTTCCATGGCCGTCCTGATGCGGTCCAATCGCGAGGCCCGTCAGGTAAAGGCGTCGCTCGATCGCGCCGGCGTCCCGGCAGTGATCGGCGGGGACGAGGACGTGCTGGCATCGGAAGAGGCGGACGAACTCTCGCGACTCGCGGCGGCGATCGCGTCGCCGCACGATGGAGGGGCGGTACGCTCTGCGATGGCCACCCGGCTCTGGGGGAGCGATGCGGCAGAGATCGCGTCGACGCTGAGCGGCGACGGCACGCGCGAAGGCGAGTGGGAGTCGATCACCAGCCGTTTTGCGTCGGCGCGTGAGCTCTGGCGCACGAAAGGGATCGCCGCTGCATTTGGCGAATTGCTCAGCGCACGTGGCACCGCCGCACGGCTGCTCGCCCTTCCGGACGGCGATCGCCGCCTGACGAATGTGCGGCACGTGTCCGAGCTGTTCCACGAAGGATGGGCGACCGAGGGGATCGCCCCCGAGGGATTCGCCGAGTGGATCGCGCGCGAGCGCACCGTTGCCAACACCCCCGGGCGTCGCGAGTTGCGGCTGGAGACCGATAGCGCAGCCGTGCAGATCCTCACGATCCACAAGGCCAAGGGGCTGCAGTTCGACGTTGTCTTCTGTCCCGTCCTCTGGCAATCGTACGAGCCGAAGAAGGGACCGATGGGACTCGACCTCGCGCTGGCCGCCGATGGGGGGACTGCGGTGCTCGACCTCGGGACGCCGCGACTCGGCGAGCGCATGGCGGCAGCGGCGATCGAGGATGCGGCCGAGAACCTGCGGCTCGCGTATGTGGCGATGACCCGCGCGGTGCATCGCTGCTATGTCGCCTGGGGGCAGATCGGGAAGTCGGCGGCGAAGGACTCGGCGCTCGGCTACCTGCTGCGCACGCCGGAGGGGACGATCGACCGCGAAGCGCTGGCCTCGCTCGTCGCCGATTCGGAAGGGACGATGACGCTGCGCGACATCGAGCGCGACGTCCCGTACGCGCGGGCGCCAGCCGAGGGAAGTGCGCTGGCCTCGGCGTCGCCGCGCACGTTGCGCCTGGCGAGTGGTCAGCTGGAGAGCTGGCGCATGACGTCGTTCACCGGACTCACCGCCGACGCACATAGCGAGGAGGGACGCGACGTCGCCGATCCGCTCATGCTCCCCACCCTGTGGGAGGAGCCGCTCCCCATGACCGGCTTCCGCGCCTTTGCGGCGGGGCGGCAGGCCGGCATCGCGCTGCACGACATTTTCGAGGGGCTGGACTTCCGTCGCCCGGGCGAGGTGCGCTCGCAGCAGCTGGTGCGCCAGACGTTAGGCAGCTACGGGTTGCTCGATGATCCGGCGCTCGCCGAGTCGCGCGTGGCCGACGTGGTGGGCATGCTGGAGACCGTGTGTGGGGCGGAGATCCCCGGCGCGGGCTTTTCCCTGGCCGCGGTTCCCGGGCGCGCGACGCTGCGGGAGTGGAGATTCGACCTGTCGGTTGCCACGCCTTCGGCGCGCCGCCTCGCCGACGCCCTGCAGGCGCACGGGTCGCCGCACGCCCAGCGCTACGCCCCGCTCCTGCGCGGGATGCGCGACTCGACCGTCGGTGGCTACCTGAACGGCGTGATCGACCTCGCCTTCGAGCACGAGGGGCGCTGGTGGCTGATGGACTGGAAGTCGAACCAGCTCGGGGCATCGGATTCGGACTACGCCCCCGCGGCGCTCGACGTGGCGATGCGCGAGGCGCACTATACGCTGCAGTATCATCTGTACCTGATCGCGCTGCACCGGCACCTGCGCGTGCGCCAGCCGGGCTACGACCCGGCGGCGCACTGGGGTGGGGTGGCGTATGTCTTTCTGCGAGGAGTGGCTGGCGTGGGTGAACACGGATGGTTCCGCGACCGGCCGACGCCGGCGTTGCTCGACGCGCTCGATGTTGCGCTGGGACAGCGAGCGTGAGCACGCCCGATGAGGAAGGGGTGCAGGCGGAGTTGGACCTCGCACGATCAGAGTCGGGGCCGTCGGCGAGCGACCTGCGGGAGTTGCTGCACGCCCTGCACCGGGCGAAGCTGCTCGAGCCGGTGGATGTGCAGCTGGCGGAGATGATCGTGCGCCGCGGCGACGAGAGCGGCGACCGAGGGGTGGTGCTCGCCCTCGCCGCTGCCTTCACGAGTCGCGCGCGTCGCGAGGGGCACAGTGCGGTGACGTTGGAGCAGCTGACGCACTTCGCCCGGCAGGTCGAGTCGCAGCGCGGGTCGTTAGGCACGCTCCCCCGGCGCGGTCGGGGCGGACGGGCGATGCCGGTCGCGGCCACGACGCACGTCGCGTCTGCGACGCCTTCCAGTGCAACGGGATCAACCGCGTCGCCTGCGAGCGAGACGTCATCGCCGGCCGGCGCGCCACCCGACCCGCTGGCCGGTATCGCCTTCGGCGATGAAGCGTGGTGGCGCCGCCACCTGCTCGACTCACCACAAGTCGGCGACGGGAGCACGAGCACCCCGCTCGTCATGCAGGGGGATCTCCTGCAGTTCAAGCGATATCACGAGGCCGAGCAGCGCATCGCGACCTTTGTGCAGCGGCGCGTCACTGAACGATTCGAGGGGACGGTGAGGCCTTTCTCGATCATCACCGGCGGTCCCGGGACCGGGAAGACGACGCTCGCCGCGCGCTCGCTGGTCGACGTCGCACAACGCGCGCCGGGTTCCCGCATCGCCCTCGCGGCGCCGACGGGGAAGGCGGCGGCGCGATTGACCGAGTCGATCCGTCAGCGGATGGATGTCGTGGCCCGCGACACCGGCGTGCGCGGCGAGATGCCCGGAGAGGCGCGCACCTTGCACCGCCTGCTCGGCTACAGCCCGCAGACCGACACCTTCCGCAGCAATGCCCGCGATCCGCTCGACGACGACCTGGTCATCGTCGACGAGGCGAGCATGATGGACGTCCTGATGCTCGAGGCGCTGCTGCGCGCCCTCAAGCCCGGCGCTCGACTCATGCTGGTCGGCGACCACAACCAGCTGGCCAGCGTCGACGCCGGCGACGTGCTGGGAGCGCTCTGCCGCTCTGCACAGTTGGGGGCGAGCGGGTCGCCGCTCTTCGACAGCGTCACCTGGCTCGAGACGAGCTGGCGCTTCCAGGATCATCCGGCGATCGGGACGCTGGCGCGTGCCATCCTCGCAGGAGACGGCGATGCAGTGCTCGCGGTCTGCGCCGACCCTGAGATGGCCGAGGTCGCGCTGCGACCGAATGCGCCGACGACCGAGGCGCTGCTCGAGCCGGTACTGCCGAGTCTCGAACGGTGCCTGACTGCCACATCGCCCTACGACCTGCTCGACGCCCTGGATGCGATCCGCATCCTTGCCCCCGAGCGAGAAGGGCGGATGGGGGTCTACAGCATCAATGCATCGGTGGAGCGCTGGCTCGCTCGCCAGGGGCACGCGGTGCAGGAGCACTGGTATCATCGTCGCCCTGTCCTGGTCACCGCGAACGACTATACGACGGGAGTCTACAACGGCGATGTCGGCGTCGTCTGGCGCGACGGGGCGAGCGGGCGCGTTGCCGTGCACTTCCGAACGAACGACGGAACGATCCGAGCTATCGCCCCCTCGCGCCTTCCGCTGGTCGAGACGGCGTGGGCGATGACGGTGCACAAGGCGCAGGGGTCGGAGTTTGATAACGTTCTCGTTGTCGTCCCGGAGGGGGAGAGCAGAGTGATGAGTCGCGAGCTCCTCTACACCGCGGTCACGCGCGCCAGGCGCGGCGTGACAATCGTCGGCTCGGCGGCGACTATTCGTCAGGCCGTCACGCGTCGCACGGCACGCACCAGCGGGCTGGAAGCGAGGCTTGAGGAAGCGCTCGCACCGTCCGCGGCCTCGCCCTCCACCTCCTCGTCGTCAGCGCCCGATTCGAGCTTTCCATGACGCCAACTCCCCCACCGCTCACAGCGCACGACGACGGCTCCGACGAGGACGACTTTCAGGCCCCGCCACCTGGGGCCGGAGTCCCGAATCCCAAGCTGCAGCGCTGGGTCGACCTGATCGCGGCGCTCCTCGCGCGCAAATCGGCGATCACCTTCGAGGAACTGATTCCCAATGTCTCCGAGTACGCGGTGCACTGGGGCGAGGCGCAACGCGAGCCCGATGCACGTGGACGGAAGACGAAGGTCGACTCGCTCAAGCGCACATTCGAGCGCGACAAGGACGAGTTGCGCGCCTTCGGGATCCCGATCGAATCGCTGGAGGATGCCGAGGAGAACCCAGGGGGTGCATATCGGCTCAAGCGCAGCGACTTCTACCTCCCGTATCTCTCGCTTGCGGTGCCGGGCCAGAAGCTGACTTCGCCGCGGCGCCTGGATCGTTTCGGCTATCAGGCGCTGGCGTCGCTGACCTTCGAGGCGGACGAGCTGCAGGCGGTCGTTGATGCTGCGGCGGGGGTGCGCGGTCTGGGCGATCCGCTGCTCACGCACGACGTCGATCACGCGCTTCGCAAGCTGGCGGTCGACCTGCCGGTTGACTCGGCACTGCCCTCCGCGGATGAACCGCGCATTGTGCTCACGCGCTCGCGCCCCGATGCCGCGACGTTTGAGGCGCTGGGTGATGCGTTGCGTCGGCGAAAGCACGCGACCTTCACGTATCACGCGATGAGCAGCGATCGCACCGAGGCGCGCGAGGTGGAGCCGTATGGACTCTTCTTCGTCAGCGCGCACTGGTATCTCGCCGGGCGCGATCGCGAGCGTGGGGAGCTGCGCAATTTCCGCCTGAGTCGCATGAGCAAGGTGAAGGTCAACGCGGCGCGGGCGCAGAGCCCGGATTATGAGGTGGCGCCGGACTTTCGCCTGCGCGAGCATGCCCGCTCGCGCCAGGCGTGGGAGCTGGGCGACGCCGAGCCGATGTCGGCGGTCGTCGCCTTCGAGGGGTCGTCGGGACCGACGATGGCGGCGAGTCGCCTCGGGCGTGCGGTGGACGGGGAGCCGCTGCACCGTGTCTTCGAGGTGCAACGCCCCGACGCCTTCGTACGCTGGCTCCTGTCGTTCGCCGGCGAGGTCGTCCCGGTCGGTCCGGACGAGATTGTGGTCGCCTATCATCAGCTCCGCGAGGCGACGTCGCAGGTCTACGCGGGAGATGCATCTCACGCGCCCGACGCAGAGGACGCAACGGCAGCGCGCGATGGGGAGCCTGCCGGCGCGCGAAGCTCGGCGCCGCCGTTGGTCGACCATACGACCGCTGCGGCCGCGACCGCGCGCACCGCGGCGGGGCAGCCGTGGCAGCCCAAGGGGGCAGCGGCGCAACTTCGCCGGATCCTGCAGGTCGTCCCGCAGATCGCCGACGGGGAGGAGCACAGCCTGGAGGCGATCGCGGCGCGCGTCGGGACGACGGTCGAGGTGCTGCAGCGCGACCTGTACTCGCTGGTGGCACGCTACGATTCGCCGGGCGGCTTCGTCGAGGGCGTGCAGCTCTTCGTCGAGCCCGATCGCGTCTCGGCGCGCTCCAACCATCTGCTGCGCCCGATGCGGCTGACGGTGAGCGAGCTGTGCGCGCTCGAGCTGGGACTGGCCGTCCTGCGCGCCACCCGTCCTCCCGACGAGCACGCGGTGCTCGACCGCGCCCGCGAGCGACTGCGCGCCGTCATCGCCAAGCTCCCCGGCGACCCGATCCCGAGTGGTGTGCATGGTGTCTCCTTCGGAGACGAGGGGAACACCGAGCACTTGGCCCAGGTGCGTACCGCGCTGCGGGAACATCGCAAGTTGCGGCTGACGTACCGCAAGTCGGGGTGCGCGACGCCGGGAGAGCGCACGGTCTGTCCGTATGCCCTGCTGGTCGCGAACGG
>JBDTUA010000250.1:0-7987 GCA_040007995.1 Gemmatimonadota bacterium
GAGGAGGATGCCGACCAGATCCTCGAGACGTTCCTGGCCACGCCGTTCGAAGGCGGACGGCATGAGCGCCGCGTCGAGAAGATCGAAACTTCGCCGGAGAGCGCATGAGCGAATGGAAGACGTGGGACCGCTGTCCCCCAGGCCAGAGCCTTCGTGACGCGGACCCGGAAATCGCCCGGCTCATTGAACGCGAAATCGAGCGCCAGAACGACGGGATCGAACTCATTGCGAGCGAGAACTTTGTCTCGCCGGCGGTCATGGAGGCCGTGGGATCGCCGCTGACCAACAAGTACGCAGAAGGATTGCCGGGCAAGCGATACTACGGCGGCTGCGAAGTGGTGGACCTGGTGGAGCAGCTGGCGATCGACCGGGCCAAGCAGCTGTTTGGCGCCGAGCATGCCAACGTGCAGCCGCACTCGGGCGCGTCGGCGAACAGCGCTGTCGCCCTCGCCTTCATGAAGCCGGGCGATACGCTCCTTGGCCAGGACCTCTCACAGGGTGGGCACCTGACGCACGGCTCGCCCGTGAACTACTCCGGACTGCTGTATCGCGCCGTGCACTACGGCGTGACCAACGAGGGATACATCGACTACGACATGCTGCGCGCCGTCGCTCGACGCGAGCGTCCGCGCATGATCATCGCCGGCGCCAGCGCCTACCCGCGCACCATCGACTTTCCGGCGTTTGCCGAGATTGCACAGGAAGTGGGAGCGATCTTCATGGTGGACATGGCGCACATCGCCGGGCTCGTCGCCACGGGACACCACCCCTCGCCCATTCCGTTCGCCGATGTCGTGACCACGACGACGCACAAGACGCTGCGCGGCCCGCGCGCGGGACTCATCCTCTGCCGCAGCGAGCACGCGAAGGTTGTGGACAAGGCGGTCTTTCCCGGCTCGCAAGGCGGGCCGCTCGAGCACGTGATCGCGGCCAAGGCGGTCGCGTTCCGCGAGGCGTTGCTGCCGTCCTTCACCACCTACTGCGGGCAGATCGTGCGAAATGCGCAGGCGCTGGCGGCCGCCTTGATCGAGCGGGAGTTCACGCTCGTATCGGGTGGAACCGACAATCACCTGATGCTCGTGGACCTGCGAAACAAGGGACTCACGGGAAAGCTCGCTGAGCAGGTGCTCGACAAGGCAGGGATCACGGTGAACAAGAACACCGTCCCACGCGAGACACAGTCGCCCTTCGTCACCAGCGGGATTCGCATCGGCACGCCGGCCGTGACGACACGCGGGATGAAGGAGGACGAGATGTGCCACATCGCCCGACTGATCGATCGCGTCCTTCGCGCCCCGGAGGACGGCGACGAGCTGGCCGCGGTGCGGAGCGAGGTGCGTGCACTGGCGAGCACGTTCGCGCTGTATCCCGCGCCTGAGGGCGAGGTCGTCCGCTAGGTGACGGGTGGGATCGGACTGTCGGTGCGCGCTGGCGGGACCAGGGACTACATGAAGGCGCTGCGGACGACGAACCAGATGTTCGCCGGTCGCTCAGCCAATCGACGCATGTACCAAGGGAACCAGTTGTTGCCGTAGCTGACCAGACAACGCACCGAATGCCCTTGCTGTGCGAGGGCCCGCTGCTCTGCGGAGCGGATGCCGTAGAGCATGTGGACCTCGAATTGACCGGGCGGAACGCCGATCTCCTCTGCCCGCTTGATCAGCCGCTGGACGATCGACATGTCGTGCGTTCCGAAGACGGGGAACGCACCACCGTCGCGCGCTGCCTCGAGGAGGCGCTCGCCGAGCGCCACGTAGGCGTTATCCGTGTCCTGCTTCACTGGAAAGGCGACGTCGGCCGCCTCGGCGTAGGCGCCCTTGACCAGCCGGATTGCCGGCTTGACGGCCAGCACTCGCTCGAGGTCCTTCGGCGTGCGGAACAGGTACGACTGCAGGCAGAGCCCCACCTGGTCGTGGACCGCCTTCAGCTGTTCGTACAGCTGCAACGTGCGCTCGACGTAGCTCGAGTCCTCCATGTCGATCCAGAGCAGCGCTCCGTGCTGCGCCGACCGCGCGGCGATGGGGGCGACCTGTCGCATACACTCCTCGACCGACAGATCGAGTCCGAGCTGCGTCGGCTTCACGGACAGCTGCGTCGGTAGTCCGCGGCGCGCGATCTCGTCGAGCGCAGACAGATAGTGATCGCGCACCTCATCGGTGTTCCGCTCGCCCGTCAGCGTCTCGCCGAGTCGCGTGATGATCGTGCCGACGCGTACGGGGACCAACGACTGCGCCGCGTCGAGCGCATCTGAGAGCCGCTCACCAGGCATGAAGCGCTTCACCGCGCGCCGCGCAAAGGCCCGCTGCGTCATCTGAGAGGCCAGCCACTGGGACTTCGAGGCCCGGAGCAGGGCAGTGCGCGCGAGGGAC
The DNA here is from genome assembly GCA_040007995.1 of Gemmatimonadota bacterium. Taxonomy (GTDB): domain Bacteria; phylum Gemmatimonadota; class Gemmatimonadetes; order Gemmatimonadales; family Gemmatimonadaceae; genus SCN-70-22. The sequence goes on from JBDTUA010000250.1 coordinate 2,370, forward strand.
ATGGCGGGTGAGCGGGGGTGAGAGGCGTGGGTGGCGAATTGGGTCGAGGCGCCTGCTCGGACGTCGATGGGTTGGGCGAGACGGAGTACACCCGACGTATCGGCCGCCGACAAGGCACCGCACGATACACTCGCGCCCGCGTGACGTGGAAGGGCGCGCGACGCCAAGTACACGCGTCCGCGGTCGGGCGAAGCTTCCGTTCTATCCTGCTTTGCAGCGCCAAGTGAGCACGACTCTCCCGAGTCCGCGCACCGCGCGCGGGATCGGACTCCCTCGAGGCACGGGATGCGACTCGGCCTCGCTCGAGCCGGGTGGCCACTCCATCGCGGTCGTGGCATCCCCCTCGGCGTCCCACGTGTAGCCCCTCTGGGAGCCGTCGGGAAGTCGTCGCACGAACTCCACCCGTGCCAACGCGCCGGATCGCGTTGCGCGCGTGAAGACGACAAGGCCGAAGCCGTACACCCTTCCCTGGACCCGCTGACGTCGACTACCATCGGAGGTGTAGCTGAGCGGGACGCAGACGAGGCCGGGGTCGCCGCCCTCGGGCTGCAACTCTCGCCGTACGTCGAGCACTTCGCGTACGGCAGGCGGGAGTGTCTCGAAGGCCAGCTGGTCGCCCCGAGCGGAGTCGCCCGGGCTAGGGATCGGCTGGAGCACGAGCGGCTGTTGCGTGGCGGCGGTCGGTGGTGGCGCCGGTCGGGTGGTGCGCTGTGCGAACATCGGGCGCGTGGCCAGGCAGGCGGCCGCGACGACGAGCGCCCTGCAGGCGTTCTTACCACTCACGGAATTCACGCGCTACACCCGGATCGCGGGTGGCCGCGCGACTCGACGGAGCAGCCGCGAGTATGCGCTGTTCATGGAAGGGGGACTGATGCGCTCGACTCGCCCGCATCGCCTGCCTTCACATCGCCCGCGTGCGCGACGCCTGCTTTAGCGACCGTCGTCAGCAGCAACAGCGCGCTCACTGCGCTCAAGAGTGCGGCCGCCACCGCGAACCGGTAGCCCGACCCGTCGAAGACGACCTCGACTCCGCTGAGGGTGGCGAGACCGTGACGGACTCCACGCACGATCGAGACTACCGCGCCGGTGGTAAGTCCGGCGACCGCGGCGGGGCCGAATGCTTGCAGCACTCGCCCCCGCGGCACGCGCAGCGCCTGCAGCAGCAAGCTGATCACCGACAGCCAAAGCGCCACCTGCAGGAGTGGATAGGCGCGCAGCAGGGAGCGATACGCGGGAGGGTCGTTCGCGGACGGGCCACAGAGCGCAGCGTCACCGTATGTGGGCCACCAACGGCAGTCGGTCCTGGGCCGGTCCGGGGTGCCATCGAATCGCGATAGCCCCACGGCGGAGAACTCGTAGCGCGGGCCGCTCGAGGCGGACGCGCGTCCCCAGTCGACGGTGCACGCCTGAAGCAAGGCGACGGCGGCGAGGAAGATCGCGACGGCGCTCAGGATTCGTCGGCCGTCGCGCTCCCTCACCACGCGCGTGGCCTCACTTGACGTGCCGGAACGTCAGCTTGCGCAGGGCGCGGGACATGGTAGACGCATGCACGCCGAACTTGTCCGCGAGTTCGTGCAACGGCATCCCGCGCTTGTGCATCTGGCGGGCCTTGCTGACATCCTTCTCCGTCAGCTTCGACGCGAAGTTGTCACTTCCCTTGCGATTCGCGGCACCCGCATAACGAGCCGGCTGGCGCCGCGCCGAGAATCGCGTATCACGCTTTCGTCCAGGCATACGGCACTCCAAAGGCTGGGAGTGAAATTCGACGCCTCCGAGGGGGTTTGGCAGGCGCCGTGGGGCAATGTAGTGCGGAATGCGTACGAAGACGAACCCGGATTCCCAAAGGGCCGGAGCCGATAAGCCGGCGACGTCCCTACAAGCTGCAGCCGACGGAATAGCTCGCCCGCATGCGTCGTGCTCGCGCATTCGCACTCTTGGTTACGCCCAACAGGTTCATCTCGCTGCATGTATACGCAATGAGCAGCTCGGGCGCTGCGTCCCGGGCGCGAACGGTGCCTCGAAACTGGAAGGCGATCCAGAGATCGCGCGCGCGTCGCTCCGGCGGCAGCGGGACCGCCAGCACCACCCCGTCGAGCGACCGGGAGTCTCCGACCGCCAGCCGTGGCGCCACCTCGAGGGCGGCGCTGACACCAAGCGGAATGCCGATACCCGCCGAGTCGGCGACGACGATGGCTCGCAGTGTGACGTCCTCCACCGACGCGCTGTCGCCCGCCGCCCAGCCGAGATAGTGTACCCGCACGCGGGCCAGCTGCAGCGTCACCACCCCGGCGTCGAGCGCGACGCGACCGGCGAAATCGCCGGTCATGCGAACCGGGGCCCCCACTGAAGAGGAGAGAAGTGGCTTGGGAAGTCGAGCGGCGCATCCCCCGAGCACAACCGCCGGAAGGAGGGAGACGACGAAGACGAGCGCAGCCTGACGTGCACGCCACACCGAAGTCTGCCGGCACCTCGTCCCGCGCGTCATCGGCTGGTCACCCACGTGCGGCAGGTGGGCAACGCTGCAAGGCGCTCCGTGCGGAGGCGTGGCTCTCGGCCCGTTTCGTCCACCGCCAGCTGCCGCAGCTTCGGGGTGCGGCGTATCAGTCAGTACCGGCACCTAGAAGCGAGAAGCGCAGAAGTATCCGCTCGCTGGCGCCCCCGTCCCGTGGATCGTCTGCCAGAAGCCGCGATAACCCTTCGGGAACGACTCTACTATTTCGAACCGCGTGACCGGCCCGACCAACTCGCCCTTTGCGTTGCGCTCGCGAATGGAGCCCAGGGTTATCGTCGCCGGACGACCGTCGTTCGCCGCTTCGACGGTGACGCCCGGTGCGACGGGATCACGGGCGCGCAGCGATCCGTAGAACTGCGCGCCGATGCGAGGGAGGTCGATCGATGTCATTCCGACCAGCACGACTCCCTTTGCCCGCATCGCGTCGCTGGCCGGCTGCAGGTCCAGCGTCCCGGAGGTGATTCGCCCCTTTTGAGGGCCGGCAGTCGCGTACGCGATCAGCAGGGTCGAGCCGCGCAGCGCGTCGAGACTACTTGCGCGCTCGCCGCGCGGCGACGGCGGAATGCAATTGTTGTACTGCGCGGCCGCGACCCCGGAGAGGGAGGCGAGGAGCGCGACGGCGACGGCAACGGCGAGGCGGAACGGCAGGCGAATCATGGATGCAGGAAGTGCCTAACGAAGACGATGGATGCAGAGGCGGGCGCTGCGACGGCGCAGCGACACCGACGGCTGCTGGTGAAACGCCGGAGATGCACCGGCGTCACGCCACAGCTGCCGGGGACGGGCGATCCCTCCGTACCACACCGCGGACCGAAAGTGTTGCAATTCGGGGACCGTCCCGATCGGTGCGCTTCTCCTGTGTACCCGGGAGGCACGCGTTCTGCCCGCCGGCTCCGAGCATTTCTCCGCCACACCTGCCGGAGCGCCGGCGCTCAGGACCATCGGCGCCGACTCGCAGCGCCGGTCGCGCGCTCTCGTTACGGGATCGCAGCCTCCTGCGAGGCGTTGGAGGGGGGAAGGGGGTGTTCCTCGGCGAGTCACGCTGGCATGTCACGCTGGCATGTCTCCCTGGCATGTCTCGCTGGTTTGACGCCGCGTTGTCATGGCGCTCGAATATCTGTACCGGCCGGTCGACGCGGGCGACCGGTCAGAGCTGCTCACGTCGTCTCGTCGTCCGACCCGTGGCAGACAGGGCCCTCCCGGGCGTGAGCTCTCGATGTCTGCGCCGAGCGATCGTCCACACTAGCGACCCGCAACTCGGCGAGTCCTCGCGTGCCGTCTCGCACGGCTTCGCGCACCTGCGAGAGCCGGTCGGTCGGAACTTTCAGCTGCAGCTGAACGTCGGCCTCGTAGCGTTGGGCAACCACCGTCACTCCATGTCGTGCGAGCAGCTGCTTCACCACGTCCACCTGCGGATAGGACACCGCGAGTGAGCAGGGCGTCAGCGCGACGTGCTCCGTGCGAGGCATCGAGCCGAGGGCGAGTTGCACGGTCCCGCCGTAGGCGCGCGCCAGTCCTCCCGTGCCGAGCTTGATCCCACCGAAATATCGCGTGACCACCGCGACCACGTCCCCGATTCCGCTATGCAAGAGCGCCACGAGCATCGGTCTCCCCGCTGTCCCCCGCGGCTCTCCATCGTCACTGGAACCGATCCCACTGGTATTGCCTGGCCCGCCGACGAGGATGGCCCAGCAATGGTGATTTGCATCCGGCATCTCTTCTGCTACCGTGCGAACCATCCGCTGCGCCTCCTCGTGCGTCGTTGCCGGCGCCAGGGTGCAGATAAAGCGACTGCGGTCGATCGATTGCTCGACTCGATGTCGTCCAGCAGGGACGGGGTAGCGTAGGAGCGGAAGCATCTGGCGCGGAACGAGGTGAGGCGAGGCAGCCATCGTGAAGCGCACGGGAGCGGCCACCGAGCATAGGGCGCGCAGTAGCGGTCGGGTCGTGATCGCGCTGCGAGCACCGGAGGCAGTGGGTTGGACGAGGTCGGAACGTCCACACTACCTCCGTTTCCGCGCCCTGGGTATGTTCGATACGAGGCGCGCCATCGCTTCCTTCGACAATCGAGGGCCTCATCGTGAGCATCCGAACGGAAAGTGCGGCTGACGGCGGGGAGTTTGGGCCATGACGTCACCGCGATCGCCGGAAGCTGGCCCCCCAGCGCCCGCCGACGGCGCGGGAGCGTTCGAGGTCTCGCTCACGCTCGACGAGGGATATCGATTTCACGTCAATCCCGAGATGGAGGGCGCCGAAGGATTCACCATCGACGAGTCTCCTCCCCTCGGTTCGGGGAAGTTCGCGACGCCGGCGCGCGTGCTCGCCTCGGCGATGGCCTCCTGCCTGGCGTCGTCGTTCCTCCACTGCGCCCGGAAAAGTCGGATCGACGTGCTTGGGCTGCGAGTCGCAGCGAAGGGTACCTTCGTGCGCAATGCCCGCAACCGGCTGCGTATTGGTGCGATTCACATCGAACTCTTTCCCGAGGTAGCGGCGGGCGACGAGGCACGCATGCAGCGCTGCCTCGAGCTGTTCGAGGATTTCTGCGTCGTCACGGAGAGCGTCCGCGGCGGAATTCCGGTGGTCGTGGGTGTTGAGACACGCCACACCTGACACGCAGCGCCGCCGCGGACCCATGCGGTGCAACGCGCTACGGACGTACCTCGCTCATGAGCCCCACGAGGTTGCCCTCGGAATCATTGAGGAATGCCATCCACAGGTCGTGGTCCGGCATGCTGGCGATCTTTTGTGGACCGTGCGCAAAGACGGCACCGCGCGTGAGCAGCGTTTCGTGCGCAGCCTGCAGGTCGTCTACCACGTAATAGAGGGCCGATCCCGGCTGAAACGCCGCGTCGCCCTCGGGCTCGGCAAGCATGAGGCGCACGCCGCCGCAATCGAAGAACGCCAGCTTCGGCGGCGCCTCGAACAGCAGACGAAGACCGAGCGTATCACGATAGAATGCGACGGCTCGGGCGATGTCGCGTGCCGGAATCGCCACCTGGCCGATCCGCGACAGGGCGAGAACGGGAGTGCTCATCGGATCTCCTGCGGGGAGGGGAGCCGGACCGCCGGCACAACCCTCGGATGGTGTCACCCGGTACGTGACCTC
>JBDTUA010000251.1:0-7986 GCA_040007995.1 Gemmatimonadota bacterium
CATGCGAGAAGACGAGAAGACGAGAAGACGAGAAGACGAGAAGACGAGAAGACGAACAGACCGGAAGACGGCTGATGTAGGACGGACGAACGGTGATCGTCCTAGCACACGCCGCTGCGCAATATCACGGACCGGAAACGGCTCACGCAAAACGCGCCCGGGAGCGAGGCTCCCGGGCGCGTCGGAGTACTCGGGGCGTCAGAACGAATACTGCAGGCGCGTCACGACCATCCGACCGATCTCAGGCGAGCCGGGGAACGAGCGCAAGCGCTTGTCGAGCACGTTGGTGCCGTTGATCGACCAGAGCACTTCCTTCGGCCCAAACGGAAGGCGGTAGTTGAAGCTGAGATCGAAGACGTTGCTCGTCGGCACGCCGTCGTAGACGTACACGGTGCTCGACCCCGGGCGTTGGAAGCTGATGGGAAGTCCGCGAGTGTCGTAGCCCGACGCATATACACCGGAGTTGACCGGATAGGCGCGCATGAAACGCCATCGCATCTCCACGCCATACTTACTCGGCTCGTCGCGCAGCTTGAGGGTGAAGGAAGCCTTTGCGTCCGGAGCGTTCAACATCAACGGCGCGGAGTTGGAGCTGACCACGTCGTTGAAGATCAGGTCACTCACCCAGCTGTAGGTCCCGGCGAGCGTAATGAAGTCGTTGACGACGTAGTCCACCGCGGCGTCGACACCTTTCACCGTCAGTTCGGTGTTCGTGGCCGAGGAGTACGTCGCATACACGTCGGTGCCGTTCGCGAACTGGTCGCTGTTGAACTGCACGATGCCGACCGGGAGCGACGCGGCCGCGGTGGCGACCTGGGGGGCAATCTGCGCCGCCGCCGCCGCGGCCTGCGCCGCGGCGAGGCCCGCGGCGATCAGAATCTGCGCGATGTTCGGGCCGAGGTAGGCGCCGAGCTGCGGTCCGTTGAAGAAGACGTTCGGCGTCGCGATCCCCGCCGGATTGCCCACGTCGCCGCGCTTCTGCACCCAGCCGTCCACCGCCAGGCGCATCCGGTTGCCGAGGATCCCCTTGTAGCCGACTTCGTACGTCTTGTTGTACGAGGCATTGAGCGCGCCGATGTCGCTCACCTTGTCGGGCGTCAGGTCGCGACTGGGGTTGCTGGCCTGGTTGAGGTAGGCGATACGCGAGCCGACCTGCGCATCAGTGGGCTGCAGCGTCTTGAGACCGTTCACCAGCGCCGTCGCGAGCTGCGGGCCGAGCGACTGCGTGAGGAGCGCGATCAAGTTGGGCGACAATCCGGTGATGACTCCGCGATAAACGCCTGCGGAGGACGAAGGCACCCAGTCGTTGCTGCCGGCGAAGCGCGACTTCATGCACAGCCCGCCCGACGTGGTGCCGCAGGAGCGGTTGAAGCTCCACCCGGACTTGGGCGGATTTCCGAGCGCTCGGATGTTGTACCCGGAGTTGCCGATGTTCCGCGCCTGGATCAGGTCGAGGAAGTAGGAGAAGTTCGCCGGCGTCGAGAAGGCGCGGTTGAAGGTGAAGCGGATGTTCTGCGTTTCGGTCGGCTTGAAGACGAGGGCTACGCGCGGCGACGTCTGATAGCCGTCGATCAGCGAGTTGTGGTCCAGGCGCAGGGCGGCGATCAGGTCGAACTTCAGCGGGAGGTTGGTCGTCGACTGCACGTACCCGCCGTACTCCGTCACGTCGTCGATGGCCTCGTTGCGTCCGTTGATCGTGCCGCCGGTGCGCGGGTTGGTCTTGATGTAGTCGACGCCGTACACGAAGTCCTGCTTCAAGCCGAGCGTGAGGCCGTGTTGCAGCTGACCGGCGAAGACGCGAGACTGGTCGACGATCGGCTGCCCCGACCGCAGCAGGTAGGTGCCGGTCGTCGAGAGCGAGTCCGCGTTGCCGGCATCGCTCAGGTTGGCGAACACCTGGCCGAACAGGCGACCGATGCGGGCGCGCTGCTGGAAGCTCTTGTATGTCCAGTTCTTGATCTGCGACGTCCCGTTCGCGCCGGTGAGTTCCAGCCCGCTCCCGACGTCGGTGTACCCGATCGTGCTGACGAACTCGGAGTTGTCGGTCGGGTGGACGTCGACACGGGCTTCGGACGTGAAGCGGCGCAGGGCGAAGTCACGGATGTTCGGCTTCCCGGCCCGGCCGGCGGGGGCCTGTGCGGGAAAGATGTCCGGCTCCCCGGGGTCGTAGTTCGGGAGCACATTTCCGTTGATGTCATGCGCCGAGGGGCTGCTCCAATCGGTCGCGCGGAAGAATTCGCCCGAGATCTTGTACCCGATCTTCGGGGTCAGGAGCGCGGCGTGCCGGATCGAACCGCGCAGCAGCGAGCGTTCGCCACCGTCCAGCGTCAGCGTGGTCCCCTGCGACGTAAAGGGCGACTTGGTGATGATATGCAAGACGCCGTTGGCCGAATTGGGGCCGTACAGGGCGGAGGCCGGTCCGAGCAGCACCTCGATGCGCTCCACGTCTTCGTTGGTTCCGGTCATGAGGAACGGGACGTTGACCCGCAGCGAGGGGACGCCAGCGAACCGGTAGTCCTGCAGCATCAGCATGGCGCCCGAGAAGGCGTTGTTGAAGCCACGCGCCACCACGTTGCTCTGGGCGATGCCCCCCTGGTTCACGTCTACGCCGGGAATGCCGCGGATGTGATCGGCGACAGTCACTGCCGGCCGCTCCTGAATTTCGCGAGCGTCCACGACCGAGACCGATGCCGGAGCGTCGAGCGCCTTCTCCGGACGGCGCGAGGCGGTGGTGACGACGGGATTCAATTCCGTCGTGATCTCGTTGAGCGCGAAGTCGACCGTCACACTCCCGCCGGCCGCGACGGCCACGCTGTCGGTGCGCTTCATCTGGTAGCCCAGACGAGTGGCGATGACCGAGTACGTCCCCTCGGCCACGTTCCCGATGCGATACGTGCCGTCGTCGCGGGAGAGCACCGACGCCGCGAGCTGGCCGGTACTGGTGAGTGCTTGTACGCGGGCGCCGCTGACCGGGCCGCTGGCAGAAGAGACGGTGCCGGCGATGGCGCCTCCCTGCGCATACAAGGGATGCGCCGAAAAGACGACGGCACAAAGCCAGGCTACTCTACGAACCCAGGACGCAGACATCAACACCTCGTGGGCAGTGGTGTACAAGACTTGTCAACGCGCCACGAAGATACGGGTCGCGGTCGACCGTTCGCCATAAGCAATCCGCGAGATCCCTGCTGACTTCTTCCCCCGATTTCACAAATCTGCGGCATCGAAGAGTCGATCTGCCGCGCGGTGTACATTCTCGGTCGACCACTTCGGACCTTCGCTCCCCGCCTCCTTGTCGGCGAGCCGTCGCGCGTCTGCGGTGTCGCCCGCGCGCCCACCCTGCGAGCTGGATGCACTACTCGAGATGATCGACGAACGCTGTACTTCCTCCATCGCCGCCCGTCACGGGGGGCGTAACCGCGTGCGTTCGCTGCCCCTGATATTGGCCATGGCGTTGCTCATCGGTGTTGGCGGGTCGCCGATCGGTGCGCAGGGAGTGACGGCAACGACGTCCGTGCGCACGCTCCTCGGCGACATCGCCCTTATTCTCCGCACCGATCGTCCCGAACTACTGCGGATCGGCGTCGCGGGGGCCTCCCGCTCGCTGACGATGGCAGTCCGGACCACCGATGCGCGGCGCTGGGCCGACTCGGCGACCCTGCTTCTCGCGGCGCCCAGGCGACTGGCCGCGCCGCGAAAGGCACGTTCGGCCGACAGCGTCGAACGCCGGAGGGCGGTCTTGGACGAACCCGGCGTAGGGTCCGGGACTTTCGTCTTCCTTCGCATGGATAGCGCTGGAACGCGCAGCTTCATGCTCTTCGTCGACGACGCAGCCCTGGATGGCATTCGGCAGCCGCTCGACCCCGAGGAGGCGAAGCTCCTGATCGGACTCGTCAGGCGCGCGGCTACGCCAGCTCGTGCGCGACCGGTGGCGCCGAAAAAGGGGGTGAAAAAGAGTGTCACCGGGAAGGACGCTTCTCGATCCGGCGGAGCGCCGAAGGCGGGACGATCGCTCGTCAGCCCTCGACGGTGACTTCCTGGTCGTTGTCGCCGCCCGCGTCGCGCGGGTCCCCAGTCCACGGACGGTAGACCGACAGCAGCGCTGCGACCGCCAGCATCAGCACCGCCGCCAGCAGCGTCCACAGTCGTCGCACGGGGTAGCGCGCCGGCAAGGGCGTTGCCGCGGTGTCCCGTGGCCCCACCCGACGAAAATCCTGCCGCGCGCCTCTCCCCTTCGTGCGTCGCCGTGTCATGCTGAGAGGACGACGGATGACGGGGTGGAGGCAACAGATCGTTCGCGCCGACGCTCCCCTTTAGTCATTCCGGCCGCAGAACTGCTGAAAGCTGCCGATACTATTGACGGTCGTCCCGCCTTCATCCTCGCGCCGTCTCGTGCAGAATCACGTCAAGGGATATCCCGCGAAGCGGGAACCACAGCAGGCCGACGATCGATCGCCGCTCGAGATCAAGATGCGGATGATTCTCGCCGAAGCAGACTTTCCAGCGATCTCGAAGGACGCCCTCGACGCGCTGAAGCACATGCCCGAGGACGACGCGTCGATCCAGCGCCTCGCGAACATCGTCCTGCGCGACTACGCGCTGACGCTGAAGGTCCTGCGCACCGCCAACAGCGCCTATTACAAGCGCTCCGACAAGACGATCCAGAGTGCCACGCACGCGATGCTCCTCCTGGGAGCCCGCACCGTTCGGCACCTGGCGGCTTCCATCCTTGTCTTCGAGCATTATCGGAAGCGTTCGCCGGGGCTGAAGGAGCTGATGCTCCTCTCGATCCTGACCGCCAACCATGCGCGCGAGCTGGCGATGCGTCGCAACCTTCAGGACCCGGAGGAAGCGCACCTCTGCGGGATGTTTCGCAACCTCGGCGAGGTGTTGATCGCCGGCTACTTCCCGCGCGAATACGCCAAGATCCTCCAGCACCTCGAGATCAAGAACAAGGGAGAGGCGATCGCGGCCTTCGAGGTCCTCGCCTTTCGCTTCGAGGAGCTAGGCGAGGCGATGGCCAAGCACTGGGGGATGCCGGAGAGCGTCATCACCGGCATTCGTGCTGATGGGGCCGTGGCTTCGTCGGAAATGGGAATGATCAGCGCCTTTTCCCACGAACTGACCGCTGCGGTATATCGTCGCGAATTCGACCCGAAGCGCGACGGTGTAGCCGAGGTGATGGCGCGCTATTCGAAGCGCCTGAGCCTGACGCGCGAGGAAGTCGCCGGGATCCTCGAGGCGTCGCTAGCCGAGACCAAGGAGATCTTCACCAGCGCGAAGGTCACGATCGATGATCTGAAGCTGCGACGCCTGCAGAAGGCGGCGATGGCGCAGTTGGGGACGTGGGGACCACCGGTCGAACATATCCAGGAACTCGCCTCGGCGGAGGCAACGCCCGAGCAGGTCGCGGCCATTGATGCGCTGACGGAGCTGGCGCGCGTACGTGAGGAGCTGGCGGCGGAGGTCCTGCGCATCGCGCTCCCCACATCGGGCGAGGACCTGAATCGCGTGATCCTCATGGTGCTCGAGGCGATCTTTCGCGGAGGGCCGTTCGACCGCGTGGTATTCTGCATGATGACCCCGGATCGCTCGGGGGTGAAGGCCCGCTATGGGCTCGGCACCGGGGTGGAACAGCTGCTGGAGACGTTCACCTTCGAGCTGAGCCCGCGTGAGGGGCCCGTCGCGGTGGCGATGCTGCGGCGGCAGAGTGTCTGCGTCCCGGTGGAGCGCGACTTCACGGCGCAGGAGCTGCGATTCGCACAGTCTTTAGGCGCCTCGTCGTTCGGCGTCTTCCCGGTCGTGGTGGGGACGCGCCTCGTCGGTTGCGTGTACTGCGATCGTCCCTGGAACTCGCGCGTCCCCGATCGTGGCACACTTGCCTACGTGCGCAAGCTCTGCGAGGGGGCGGTGAAGGGGATCGAGGCCCGCCAGTCCGCCAACACCCCCGGTCGCATCACCGCGACGGGGACGCAAGCGATCCAACGCGCCACCCCCGCATACTCCGCCACCTTCAAGAGCGATGTCGTCCTTCGCCTGCTTCGTGGTGAGGCGCCCGCGGCGGTCGGCGGGGAGCTCGGGATTGCCGAGTCGACGCTGGCGCGCTGGACGCAGGAGTTCCTCGCCGGTGCAACGGCGGGAATGCGGGCGGGCTAGCGCTCCGCGCCTCGCTCGGCCTCACGACGGCGCGACGCGCTCGAGCAGCGTGATCTTCTGCCAGATCTTCCGCGACAGGCCGTTGGTCAGGTCCTCGATCTCGTTCACCGCCTGCAGCACCACGGCGTCGTCCATGTGCTGCACGAAGAGCGCGCCGATCTTCCCCGTCAGCGACAACAGTTCGCTGCAGTAGTCGAGGTAGCGCCCCAGCTCCGCGCGGCTCATCGTCCGAGCCGGCGACGACACAGTGTCCTGCCGCGGGAGCATGAGGTAGTCCGGATCCTTCGTCAGTTGGTGCATGTCGACGATGTGGGCAATGCTGCGCAGCTGGTGGATGCGGCGCAGCGCCGTCCGCCGCTTGAGCCGTCCCTCGATCGACGCCAGGAAGTAGACGGCGATCCCGAGGAAGATGAGGTCGTTGACGCCGGCCTCGACGCCCTGCACGAAATCCGAGAGTCCGGAGGCGACCGCCTCGGAGGCGAGGCGTTGCACGACACCGGTCACGGCCGCCACGACGACGGCCGCCATGAAGATGACGGCCGAAACGACGCCGAGTCGCACCGGCCAGTTAGGAGCTTCCAGCGATTCGGCCTCGCGCGCGCAATCGCGGGCGAGGCCGAAGAGGTCGCGTCCGACGCCGGTGAGCCCGGCGCCGGGAAAGCGTTCCTCGATCCGATGGTTCAGGCGCTCGATCGTCCCGATGATGTGCGTCGCATCGAGCGTCCGGAAGCTCACTGCACCGCCACCCGCTGCGGCCAGCGCTCGAACCAGCTTCGCATGTACAACTGCGTGCGCATGAAGTTCGACGGCGTCGACGACGTCCCGTGCCACTCGTTGTTGAAGCGGATCATCGCCGTTGGCACCTTCCGGAACTTCAGCGCCTCGTAGAACTCCTCAGTCTGCGGCATTGGCGTCCGCAGGTCCTGCACGCCGGTCATCAGCATGGTGGGCGTCGTCACGTTACCGACGAACATGATCGGCGAGCGACGCAGGTACTCGCTCGGGTCTTCCCAGAACGGCTTGGCGAAGTTGCGGTACCACCCCGGGGAGTCGGTCGTGCCCACGAAGCTCATCCAGTTCGTCACCGGACAGTTGGAGCTGGCGGCGGCGAAGCGATCGGTGTGACCGACGATCCACGCGGTGAGCACGCCACCCCCCGAGCAGCCGAAGACGTACATGCGCTTCGCGTCGACGTACCCGCGGTTGATCACGCTGTCCACGCCCGTCATCAGGTCATCGAAGTCCTTCCCGGGGTAGGCGTTCTTGATGGCATTGCCGAAGGCGCTGCCATAGCCGGTGGAGCCGCGCGGATTCGTGTAGAGCAGCACGTAGCCGTTTCCAACGTGCTCCTGACGGGCGAACGAGAATCCCACGTTGTACATCGAGTGCGGGCCACCGTGGATCTCGAGCATGAGCGGGTACTTCTTGCTCGCGTCGAAGTCGGCCGGCTTCACGATCCATCCCTGGATGCGCGTCCCGTCGGAAGACTTGTACCAGATCTCCTCGGTGGTGGCGAGCTGCTTCCCGAGCAGCACGTCGTCGTTGATGGACGTAAGCTGGCGCGGCTCCGGGCGCGTGAGCGGAAAGGTCACGACGTCGTTGGGCTTGAGCGAGGTACTCAGCGTCCCGAGGGCGACCCCCGTCTTCCCGATGTCGCTCACCGTGAGGACCTGCGTCCCCTTGGTGACCGGCCGCACCTGCCCGGTCAGCGAGGCAAAATAGAGATTGCGAGACCCCTCATTCTCCACGTTGAAATAGAGCCCGCTGCCGTCCGGCGCCCACATGATCCCCTGCGGCGAGCGATCGAGCGTCCCGCTGATCTCGCGCGCATTG
>JBDTUA010000252.1:0-7967 GCA_040007995.1 Gemmatimonadota bacterium
TCGGGCGCATGGTCGGCTGGTATCCGGCCGGACAAGGCGCCGGACTGATCGCTTCTGCGCTCGGCGCAATGCTGCTGATCTGGGCGTTCGGGAAGATGCAGAACAGCGCGTGAAGCGAGTCACACGAGTGACGCGGGTGACGCGGGTGACGCGGGTGACGCGGGTGACGCGAGTGACGGCGTCGGCCTGCTCCTCGCTGGCTTCCCCTGAACGCAGCGCCCGGCGCTGGGGATCATGACCTGAAGTCGATGATCGCCAGCGCCGGGACATTGGCGTTGCAGGTGACGGACAGCTCCGCCAATTAAGGGCGCTTGCTCCGACCGCTCCCTCCACGCGTGGCCCCACTCTCCCGCGTCGCGCCATTACCGCGGCTCCCCGCCGTTTGGGCGGCGCCACGCGAGGACGATCCGGCGCTCGAACCACCCGAGCGCTGCACCCCTCCGCCGCCGGACGGTGTCCCGCCACGCACCACGCCCGCGTCTCGCGACTGCGAGCTACCGCGACTCCCGCGCGCATCCGTGCGGCCGTCGTTGCGGCCGTCGTTTCTGGTGTCATTTCGACCGTCGCTGCGGCCGTTGCCGCGATCGCGCGACCACGTGCGATCATCCGTATTCGAGCGTCCGCCGCCTGAGACGCTGCCGGTGTTGCCGCGGGTTCTGTCGCGCGACCACGTACCGTTGTCCGAGGAGCGGTTGTCGTCCTGACGACCGTTCGCATCGCCGCTCGTGCGTCCTCGCTGCCAGTCGACGTTGTCGGAACGCCGCTCTGAGCCGGCGCCGTTTCGTCCATATCCCTGGTTTCCACCGCTGCGGCCATCGCGGTCACGCGACCAGTTGCCACCGGATCCATACCGCCCCGGTCCCGACGCGCTCGAGCGACGCGACGAGTAGAAGACGGTGCGACCGACGCCGCCGTAGCCATTCCATGGACGTCCCCACCCCGGATATCCATAGACCACGCGCCGGCTCGCCCACTGGAAGCCTCCCGGCCCCCATCCCCACGGCTCGAACCAGAGACCCAGTCGTACGCCGTAGCCGAAGTAGATCGCCGACGAGAGCACGAAGCGCGGGCGCGGCGGATAGTAGACGACGAGCGGATCATAGTACGGGACTACGATGTAGGCCGGCGTCGCGGGGAGGATCTCGATCGTCGTCCCCGTGTTCACCTGCACGTCGTCGTTGGTGCGGAGGTAGCCGTACTCGTTGGCCTTGGTGCGCATGCGCTGCACGGCGTCCATGACGTCGCCCGGCTGGGTGCGGAAGGCGTCGCCAAGCTCCTCGGTCCAGGGAAGGTCACCCGCCATCATCTCGAGGACGGTGGGAAAGGCGAGCATCGCCTGCACGCTCGGATCCCACGACACGTTCTCGGCCGTTACCGCGTCGGCGAGTCGCTGCCCGGTCAGTTCCTTGTGATCGGCGCTCCACTGCGCGGCGACCGGTATCTGCGCCGTGAAGGTGGAGGCGGTAAAAAGCTGCGCGAGGAGCGGATCGGGATAGAGGGCGACGGGCGACACTACGCGATCGAGTTCGGTGTCGTCGTAGCGGATCTGCTGTTGCTGAGCCGGGGGACGGGCGGGTTTGGGAAGCGGGGCGCCCTTAGTAGCCTGCGCGCCAAGATTGGTGCCCGCCAGCGTCATCGCCAGGCTCAACGCCACGACGGCTGATTGTCGTCCACTTATCGGCATACTTCGCTCCTCAGAGAACTACCCAGAAAACTACCCGGAGACCTACGCAGAGCCGGAGAACACGGCGAACCCGAGGGTCAACTCGCACCGGTGAAGGCTTGTACGGTCTCGCCGAGGGGACAGTCACCGTCCCCCACGGCGGACAGGTCGTGCCGTTCTTTTGACCGCGTTCAGGGCTGACGCCCCTCGGGCGACCGCGTGAAGCCACTCCTGTCCTCTCTTGCAATGCAGGAGTGGTGCCTCGCGGTCGCGCTCGGCGCTTCCGGGAGACACCGCTCGTGTATTCGTTATCGGCGCAGCGCCTCGAGCGCGGCACGCTCCTGGACCCAGTACGGAGTCGGGAACTTGCGCGGGGAGGGCCAGACCCGGTCGAGCGTCGCCCCCTCGAAGAGTTCGCCGTTCTTCATCACGTACTGGATGTCGATGGAATTCCGGATCGACTCGAGCGGGTTGCTGTTGAGGATCACGAGGTCAGCGAGCTTCCCTTCCTCGAGCGAGCCGATGTCGTGGCCGTACCCGATCGATTCGGCGCCGTAGATCGTGGCGATGCGCAGCACTTCCATCGGCGTCATGTCGCCGCTCTGGAGCATCCAGAGTTCCCAGTGCGCCCCGATGCCGTCCTGTTGCCCGTGCGAACCGAGTCCCGCCCGTCCACCGGCGCGCACGACGTCGCGCACGCCGCGTGCAATCGCTGGGAAGTTGTAGTCTTCCTCGATGATCATCGGGCGGCGACGCGCCTGGCGGGTGAGCAGTTCGCTCGGGGTGAAAAACGACGTCTTCGGATCCTTGTCGAGATCTATGCGCGCACGCCAGAAGGTGTCGCCGCTGGGGGCGCCGTACGCGACCACGAGCGTCGGCGTCCAGGTGATGCGCGAATCGGCGAGTACCGTCACCACGTCCTTGTAGATCGGCACCTGGCCTATGGAGTGCTCGAGGGCGGTGAAGCCGTCGATGGCCATGTTGATGTCGGCCTTGAGGTCCGCGGCGCCTTCGTTGGTGACGTTCATCCCCTCGGCGATCGCGGCCTGCAGGATCCACTGCCGCTGGATGCGACGCGGTTGCAGGTACTGCTTGAGCGAGTTGACGCCCTGGGCCTTGTAGCGGCGCACGACGCGGAGTGCGTCGTCGTAGGACTTGATCGGGGTGTTGTTGCTGGTCAGCGGGAAGCCGGTGGCGTAGATGCGGGAGCCGATCATCTCGCCGGCGTCGATCAACTCGCCCCACGCGACGTTCCAGCGCGTCCCGCTCGGGTTTCGCGTGGTCGTGACGCCATAGGCGAGGTTGGAGGCGATCGACCATTCCTGGTCGGGGGCCATCTCGCGCCCCGTCTTGGGGTGGGCGTGCACGTCGACGAGCCCGGGGATGATCGTCTTCCCGGTCACGTCGATCACCCGTGCACCTGACGGCGCAGCGATGTTCGCCCCGACCTGCGCAATCCGGTTGTTGGTGACGAGGATATCGCCGCGTTCGATCACCTCATCGCCCTTCATGGTGACGATGCGGGCGCCGCGGAGGAGGACGCTCCCCTGCGGAGTGGCCCGCGGGACGGTGAGGGCGATCTCGGCGTGCGCGAGGCCCCAGCCGGTCGAGTCGGCGGTGGCCATCACGCGGTCGGTGGCGGCGCGGGAGTAGTGGTTGGCGAAGCTCCAGGTGATGGTCCGTCCGCCGTCGCCCCACCCCGCATAGTTGGCCCCCTCGGTGGTGAGGCGACGCAGGGGGACCGAGGGCGTGGCGAAGTTGATCGTCAGCCCGTCCTTTCCGGCGTCGGTGAGGGGGACGAGGTACAGGTCGTCGCGATCGAGGACGAGCAGGTGTCGTCCGTCAGGAGCAACGCTGACCGAGATGCCAAGCGCCTGGTTGGTGGTCAGCTTGGCGTGCGTGCGCTTGTCGGTACCGTCGAGGCGTACCGAGACGAGCGCCGCCGACTCCGTGGCGTTGAAGCCGGGGGTGGGGTTGGGGACGTTCTCGGTGAAATACACGCGTGTCGGCCCCGCGGTCGCCGCGGTCACCCCCGCCGGTTCCGACGACGCCGAGGTGATCCGGGTTGCCACGCCGCCTGCCGCCGGGACCCAGCGCAGCTCGCCTAACGATGCGACCGGGCCTCCCCCAAGCCCGACCTGTCGCGGTGCCCAGGCGACGACGATGCGGTCGCCTTCAGGAGTCCAGAGGGGCGACGTGACCCACGCGGCCTCCCTCGTCAGCTGCACCGGCGCCCCGCTGCCGTCGGCGCGCGTCTTCCACAGCGCTCCACCCGCCGAGTCGGACCACGTGACGTAGGCGATCCACTGGCCGTCGGGCGAATAGGCCGGGAAGTATTCGTGTGTCGCGCCGCGCGTGAGCCGGCGCGGTGTCCCGATCGTGGCACCATCGCGCTGGGCGACCCACAGGCGACCGAGCGCGGAGAAGGCCAGCTGCCGACCGTTGGGGGCCTCGGTGGTACTGAGCAGCTGCGTCACCGCCATCGGTCCGTCACTCACCGATCGCGACACCTCCTGGTGCTTCCCCATCCCCAGCTCCACGTTCGCCGAGAAGGGGATGACCGCGACCGCGCGCGTGGCGACGTCGACGCGCTTGATCTTGCCGCCACCGTAGAAGACGACGGCGCGCGAATCCGGGGTGAAGGCGTAGCCCGGGAAAACGTCATTGGGCGCGTAGCCCTCGGAGTCGTCGCGCTGTGTCTCACCGACGAGCCAGCGATCCTCCTGCGTCGTGAGGTCGCGAATGCGAAGTGCGGTTTTCGTTCCGGCACGCGTCGCGTAGACCAGCCAGCGTCCGTCGCGCGAAACGACCGGGCGCAGCCCACCCCCTGCGCCGGCAGTGAGCGCTGTCTCGGTCCCGGTCTGCCGGTCGAAGGCGATCACCTGGTACGCGCTGAGGTTCTCGCCGGTGTAGCCGCCACCATGCGAGGAGAAGTAGACGGTATGTCCGTCCGGCGAAAAGGCGGCGCCGGTGTTGCTCGTCTTGCGGGTAGCGACCGCGGGATAGAGCTGCATCCCCGTGCCGCCATTCACGTGGTACATCCAGAGCGGGATGTTGGTCAGGTAATTCTCGGCGCTCGGGTACGGGCCGAATCGACGCACGACGATGTACTGCCCGTCGGGACTCCATGCGGGAGACGAGAGTGCATTGTCGACTTCCTTGGTGATCTTGTGCGCGCCGGAACCATCGGCGCGCATCAGCCAGATATTGTCGCCGCCGTCGCGGTCCGAGATGAAGGCGAGCTGTTGTCCGTCGGGCGACCAGCGGGGCATCGCATCCCACGCCATGCCGCTCGTCAGGCGCGTGGCCTGTCCCCCGGCGATCGGGATGGTGTAGAGGTCGCCGAGCAGGTCGAAGACGATACGCTGCCCGTCGGGGGAGACGTCGATGGAGAGCCAGGTCCCTTCATCGGTGGTGAAGCGCAGCGTGCGCTCCGGCGTGATCGGGAGTGCGGTCGCGGTGTCAGACGGGACCGGAGTGGACTGCTGGGCCGATGCAGATACTGCAACGACTGGCATGAGACCGAGGGCGGCGCAACACGCGACGCGACGTGCTGCGCGGGACTGAAGAAGGGACATGGCGGGGTGAGGACGGTGGAACCGACGCGTGAGGACGGCGCAGGAGGGGAGCATTCGATAATGTCGTTTGGCGCGGGTGGTCGCAAACACCTGCGTGATGAGATGTCCTTGCGCCTCAGTGGAACGACATGGAGTATTCGCTCCATGATGATGATGCCCACGTCACGCGCGCTGCTGCGCGCGCTCTCGGCCCTGGCCGTGCTGGCAGCGACTCCGCTCGGTGCCCAGCAACTCGGCCCCGTCGACGGCGCCGGGCTTGCGGCGGCCGATACCGGGCGCGTGCACGCCGGCATGCTCGCCCCCGACTTCACGCTCGAGGCATTCGCGGGGTCCAACGTCACGCTCTCGCAGTTCCGCGGGAAGAAAACCGTGCTGCTCGCGTTTTATCGGGGGCATTGGTGACCCTACTGCACCCGTCAGCTCGGTGAGCTGAGAGCCCTGTTGACCCCCGCCCAGCGCGCGGACATCGAGATGATCGCCCTCTCGATCGACGATCGTGCGAAGATCCAGCTCATGCTCGATCGGGTGGTGAAGGAGTACGGCCCTCCGGTGCCCGACTTCACCTTTCTCTCGGATCCAGGGCATCGGGTCATCGACCGGTATGGTCTGCGCAACGAGGGGAACCCCAACGGGATCCCTCACCCCACGGTGTACGTGATCGACAAGAAGGGGACGGTGCGCTGGAAGTTCACCGAGGTGAACTACAAGATCCGGCCGACGAACGAGATGATCCTCAAGGCGCTGGGTGAGGTGAAGTAGTCGCGCATCTTCGCTGCGACGACACCCGATTGCGTCATGCCTTCGCGCTCCTCCCTGACCCACGCCACGCTCGCCCGGTGGCGCCTTCGCCACCAGATGCTCACCGGGTCGCCGTGCGGCGATCCGGTCGAGGTCATGCGCCGGCTGGGCGCCGTACAGGCGCAGGATTATCCCGGAGCGACGTGGGCGTTGTGGCTGCGATTGATCCCCGGAACGACGCGCGCCGAGATCGAGGGCGCCTTCGATCGCGGCGAGATCCTGCGGACCCATGTCCTCCGTCCCACCTGGCACTTCGTGACTCCGGCCGACATCCGGTGGATGTTGCGGCTGACGGGACCGCGGATCCTCGCCAGCTCCCGCTCCGTGCACGTCCGGCACGGGCTCGACGCACGCACGCTGTCGCGAGCGATGGGGGCGCTGCAGCGGGCGCTGGAAGGGGGGCAATACCTCGATCGTGAAGGGGTGCGGCTCGCACTCAAGCGTGCCCGCGTCCCCTGCCCTGACGTGCAGCGCTTCTCGCACCTGATGATGATCGCCGAATGCGATGTACTGGTCTGCAGCGGTCCCAAGATCGGGACGAAACTCACGTATGCGCTGCTCGACGAGCGCGCGCCCGCGGGCGCTCCGCGGCCATCACGCGAAGACAGCGTGCGCGAGCTGGCGCGTCGCTACTACCTCACGCATGGACCCGCGACCGCGAATGACTTCGCTGTCTGGTCGGGGCTCACGCTCACCGATGCCCGTACCGCGCTCGCGGAGCAGGGCGACCTCTTCACGTCGGCGCAGCTCGACGGAAAGCAGTGGTGGTTCCCCCATGAGCTGCCCACACCCGCACGCGGGGTCGTTGCTCGGCTGATCCCTAACTACGACGAGTATTACATCGGCTTCAAGCATCGAGCCCCGCTGCTGGCTCGGCTACGGACCGCTGGGGTGTCGCTGACGCTTCAGCAGCTGCTGGGAAACCTGATCGTCGTCGACGGTCAGATCGTCGGCAACTGGCGGCGTGGCACCGCGGCGAAGGCGACGACGCTCAACCTGGCACCAGCGGTGGCGTTGACGACGCGGGAGCGCGCGGCGGTGGCGCGGGAGGTGCCGAGGCTGGAGGCATTCCTCGGCGTGGCGCTGACGGTGCGGTGGACGGGGTGAGGGGACTGGGCGGCGCGGGGTTCACCGGTGCTCGGGAGCGCCGGTTCCTCCTGAGGGATGGGTCCGAGCCGACGCGTTAGGCGGCGCCCCATGGAGGAGTGTGCGCACCGATGCCTCTGCGTACTCTGCGTACTCTGCGGTGAACTGCTTTTGAACCGCGGAGTACGCAGAGTACGCAGAGGAGGGCATCGCGAACTTTCGGTAGCAGTGGCGGGGGGGAAGATGGGTTGTTGAGGGATACGATCGGTACTGGTACCGAAGCTCGGCTCGTTGATGCGGATCGCCTGGCGTCGACACGAAGCACGCACCGCCCAGTCCTCAGAACACCCAGGGCACCATCTGGAACTGCCGAGTGAGCAGGAGCCGCCGCTCCTTCCCACCGAGTATCGCGAGCTTCGTCTCCCCCCACCCGAAATAGCCGCCGACGCGCCGTGTCCCCTTGAGCGGTGAGACGAAGGCGCCGTCGCGATCGCCGGCAAGAGCGACACCAAACGAGATATAGCCGGGGCGCAGCGCCCCGCCTTCGCTCCCGCCCCAGCCACGGCGCCAGAGGTACCCGCGGAGACCCAGCTCCGCCACCGTCACCGGGCGGGCCCTGCTGTCGACGACCGTCAGGTACAACGGCACGTACGACGTGACCACCTCGAATCGCGACGGCCACCCCTCGGCGTTAGGCTTGAAGAGCGGGACCCACTGCGCCACGTAGTTGAGTCCGACCTCCACGATGTTGAGCCGCGGGGAGTCGGGGCCATATTTGCGTTCGAAGCGGTTGAGCTTCTCGAGGCTCTGGGCGATCGAGACCTGCAGCTCGTTCAGGTGCA
>JBDTUA010000253.1:0-7963 GCA_040007995.1 Gemmatimonadota bacterium
ACGAGGCCGCCTTTACCGCGCTCGCCGAGAAGGTGCGCGCAGCGCTGGCGGCAGCCTAACGGCTGCCTGCGGCGAGATCGCGCGGGGCGTCCTGCTCCCGCCGGTCCGATCGATTCCAGCGGCGGCAGCGCGACCCCTCGGTCCGCTGCCGCCGTTCGTCGTAGGTGAGCATGTTCTACCTTGGCCTAGTGCTGCAGTCGTACATCAAGCCAACACCGTGGACATCATGAGCGATAAGCAGGAACTCCTGGAACGGATCGAGTGGTTGAGCGCTGAGTTTCGCCAGCTCATCGCGACAACAGGTCATGATCCCCTTCGCTACGAGGAAGTGCGCAATCGGTTCTGGGGACGAACGAGCGGAATCCTGAGCGCCGTTTCGGAGTCGTTGGCCGGACTCCCCCCTCAGGATCGTGCCGACGTCGGACGCGCGTTCAATGCCGCCAAGCGACTCGCAGATGACCTGCTGGAGGAACACGCGCCACGGAGGGATCTGGCAGTCCCGGTCGCCGCGCGTGACCTCACCATGCCCGGTCGCGCGCAGTGGCGCGGCGCCGTGCACCCGGTCTCCCTCGTCATCGACGAGATTTGCGACATCTTCCGCGAGTTGGGCTTCACCGTCGCCCTCGGGCCCGAAGCCGAGTCGCCGTGGTACAACTTCACGGCCCTCAACTTCCCGGACAACCACCCGGCGATGGACATGCACGACACCTTGTACCTGACGGATGGCGGCGTGCTGCGCACCCATACCTCGCCGGTGCAGGTGCGCACGCTGCAGTCGTATGCGCCGCCCGTCCGCGTCCTCGCCCCGGGCAACGTCTTCCGACGCGACTTCTTCGACGCCACGCACGCCCCCGCCTTTGCCCAGCTCGAGGGGCTCGCGGTCGATGAGGGGATCACCTTCGCCGACCTCAAGGCGTCGCTGGCGCACTTCGCCCGCGCCTTCTACGGCGAACGGACCCCGACCCGCCTGGTCCCCTCCTACTTCCCGTTCACCGAGCCGTCGGGACAGATGGAGGTCTTCTTCGACGTCGGCGACGGTCGCGGGCCGCGCTGGATCGAGATCATGGGGTGCGGACTCGTCCACCCGGCGGTGCTCGAATCGGCGGGACTCGACAGCGGGAAATACTCCGGCTGGGCCTTCGGCATGGGCCCCGCTCGCATCGCCATGTCGCGCTTCGGCCTCACCGACATCCGCCTGCTCTACGATTCCGACGTCCGCTTCCTCGAGCAGTTCGCCTGACAGGATCCCGATGCTGATCTCGCACGAATGGCTGCGGACCTTTGTTCCGCACTCCCGCACTCCCGACGCGCTACGCGCGCTCATCACCGCCCACGTCGCCACGGTGGACGGGATGGAGCAGCTGCGCGCCGACCTGGCAACGATCATCGTTGCCCGCGTCGTCCAGGCCGGGCGCCACCCGAATTCCGATCATCTCTGGGTGACCAAGGTGGACGACGGCAGCGGGACGCTGCTCGACGTCGTGTGCGGCGCTCCGAACGTGATCGAAGGCGCGCTCTATCCCTTCGCCCGCGTCGGCACCGTGATGCCGACGGGAAACAAGGGCGGGATCCTCATCGAGCGCCGCAAGATCCGCGGCGAGGTCTCCAACGGGATGCTCTGCTCGGCGCGCGAACTCGGGATCGGCGAGGATCATGACGGTATCCTCGCCCTCGAGATCGACGCCCCTCCCGGCACGCCTTTCCTCGAGGCCGTCGCCGTCGGCGACGTGCAGTACGACATCGATGTCCTCGCCAATCGCCCCGACCTGCTCTCCCACTACGGCATGGCGCGCGAGGTTGCCGCACTCGAAGGGGTGGCGGTGCGCGATCCCGACGAAGTGTTCACCCGCGACCCGGAGAGCGGGGCGCTGCGCTTCGGCGACGGGGTGCAGGGACGCGTGCCCTCCGCCGGCGGCGCCGTGGTGGCCGATGCCTATCGTGCCGGGAGCGGCGGCGCCTACGTCCAACTCGATGATGCCGACGGCTGCCCGCGGTACATGGCGGTGGTGATTCGCGGCGTCACGGTCGGGCCGAGTCCCGACTGGCTCGTGCAGCGTCTGGCGTCGCTCGGACTGCGCTCGATTTCGAACGTGGTGGACGTGACCAACTACATGCTGCATGGCTACGGGCAGCCGATGCACGCCTTCGACCTCGCACAGCTCGCGCAATCGACGATCGTCGTGCGACGCGCCCGTCCCGGCGAGGTGCTCGTCACCCTCGACGGCAGCTCGCGCACGCTCGACGACCGCATGACCGTGATCGCCGACGCCGAGCGTGCGGTGGCCATCGCCGGCGTCATGGGAGGGAAGGAGAGCGAGGTCTCGGCGTCAACGACCGATCTCCTGCTCGAGGTGGCGTACTTCACCCCGCGCAACGTGCGCGCGACGCGCCGTGCCCTCGGCATGAACTCCGATGCCTCCTACCGTTTCGAACGCGGCATCGACCCGATGATCACGCCGCACGCCCTGTCGATCGCGGCGCAGCTCCTCACGCTGGTCGCCGGCGGCGCCGTCGACGGCCAGGCGATCGCGGTGGGGACGGCACCCGCCGCCGCCGCCGCAGTGTCCGTCACCCCGCGCCGCATCGAGCAGCTGCTCGGCGACTGCGTCCCGGCCGCCGAGGTGTCGCGCCTGCTTTCCTCCGTTGGATTCGCCGTCACCGCGCGTGGTGACGACGACGAGACGCTGTCGGTCGTCGCGCCTTCGTGGCGCCACGACGTGTCGCGCGACGCCGACCTCGTCGAAGAGGTGGCCCGCCTGCGCGGATACGACCTCCTGTCCGACGTCGTGCGGCCGTTCCGCCCCGGAACGGTTCCCGATCACCCGTTGCACGTGACGGGACGCCGGGTGCGCGACGGGCTGGTCGGACTGGGCATGTTCGAGGTGCACCCGCTTCCGTTCGTCGCCGGCAACGACGCGACGCACGCCCGCGTCCAGAACCCGCTCGCCGAGGACGAACCGCACCTGCGCCTTTCGCTGCTCGAGACACTGGCACGTCGCGCCGAGTACAACCTCGCTCGGCGACAGGGCGATGTCCGCCTCTTCGAGGTCGGCTCGGTCTTCGCCCCGAAGCCCGGCCAGCTCCCGACGGAGAAGGTTCGCATCGGTGCCCTCATCATGGGCAACCGCCGCCCGCCCCACTTCACCGACACCTCCCGCGATGTCTTCGATGAATGGGACGCGAAGGCGTTAGGCGAGCGGATCGCCGAGCTGGTGTATCCCGGGCTGCGTATCACCCTCGAGGCGGTCGACGGCGCCCCGATCCTCTGGCGTATTACGGCCAAGGGGGGCGACGTCGGCACGGTCGAGCGGCTCACGCTCGACAAGCCTGTCTGGGCGAGCGACGCCTTCGGCGTCGAGGTCACGCTCGGACGCCTCCCCAGCGCCCCGGTCGCCGTCCCCGGAACGCACGACTACCGCGCCGGGCTCTCCACGCGTGCGCCGGCCAAGGGACACGTGACGTATCGGCCGCTCCCGAGCATGCCGGCCGCCGAGTTCGATCTGGCGCTCCTCCTGCCGGACGGCGTGACCGCCGGGCAGGTCGAACAGCTCCTGCGGAAGAGCGGGGGCGACCTCCTCGAACGGGTGGAGCTCTTCGACGAGTTCGCCGGCGCCGGGGTTCCCGAAGGGCATCGAAGCGTCGGCTGGCGATTGACCTTCCGCGACGCCACGCGCACTCTTCGAGATAAGGAAGTCGACGGTCGTCGGCAGAAGATCCTCCGCACCCTGGAAACCGAGCTCGGTGTCCGAACCAGAACAGCCTGAGACCACCGCGTTCCGTCAGCTCGACCTGCTGGTCCGACACCTCGGGGAGGAGCTCTCGGGCTTTCGCCGGCGCGCGCTGGCGGCCGAGTCGCGCGTTCGCGTCCTCGAGACGGCGCTGCATGAGGGTGGGGACGCTCCCAGCCTGGAGCGGTTGCGCATGCTCGAGACCGAAAATGCCGACCTGCGCGCACGCGTCGCCTTCGCCGCTGAACGAACGCAGCAGCTGCTGAGCCGCGTGCATTTCCTGCGGCAGCAGCAGGGGCGTCCGATTCCTGCGGCGCCGCCCAGCAGCTCGAGCAGCCCCTCGCTCAGTACCGTCTCCACCGCAACGCCCGGCGCGCGAACATGAGCGACAAGAAGCACGTGGTAAAGGTCGTCATCGTGGGCGAGGAGTACACGATTCGCTCCGATGCGTCCCCCGACCATACGCGAGCCGTGGCGCAGTACGTCGACCAGTCCATCAAGCGCGTGCTGCATTCGGCGTCCGTGGTGGAGAGCCACAAGGCGGCGATACTTGCGGCGCTGCAGATCACTGACGAGCTCTTTCGAGCCCGGGCCGCTGCGGAATCGGTCGACGAGGCGATGGACGCGCTCTCGGGCGAGATCCGACGGTGGCTCCCCCCGGCCAAGCGCGGCGACAGTGGCGAGGTCGCCGCAATTTAGGTCGGTTCGGGTCGATTCAGGTCGATTCAGGTCGATCGAGGGCGATCGAGGGCGATCGAGGGCGTTCGAGGGCGATCGATGGCGAGCCTAGCTGTGCGAAGCGTTCTGGCCCAGCTCGGACAGCTGATTGCCAACCGTCTCACCGACCGGTAGCTTGACGTCTGTAACCCGCTGCGACGTAGGTTGAAGCGCCTGCACGACTTAGCGTCCCCCATCCCGCGCCCTTCGTCGGCGCCAGATCGGTGATGCCGTCTGCGGAGCTCCATGCGTCGGCAGCTGCGGTTTTCCCTCGACGTCGCGGTGCCGCCGCGGTGGAGCATAGATGGACATGAACACGACCCTTATCGTCGCAGCACTTGGCGTGCTCGGCGTTGTCGCCGCCGCAGCGGCTTTCATCTTCGGACGACGAACAGGACAACAGCGGGAACTCGACACCCAGCGGATCGCGAAGTCGAGCGCCGAGGAACTGACCAAGCGCATCGTGGGTGATGCCGAGCGCGAGGCCGAGTCGGTGCGCAAGAGCGCGGTGCTGTCGGGGAAGGAAGAGCTGATCAAACTGCGCGAAGCATGGGAAGTCGAGGCGCGACATCGGCGCGAGGAAGTGGAGCGCGAGGAACGCCGCGTCGACGATCGCGAGAACCAGCTGGAGAAAAAGGTCGATGTGCTCGACCAGCGAGATCGGGAACTGGGACGACGCGCCAGTGATCTCGGTCGCAAGGAGAAGTCGGTCGAGGGACGCGAGCAGGAGCTCGAGAAGTTGATTGCCGATGCACGCAACCGGCTCGAGACGCTCGCCGGAATGTCGGCGTCCGAGGCGAAGGCGGAGCTCATCACCCGACTGGAGCGCGAGGCCGAAGCGGACGCGGCCAATCGACTGCGCGAGATCCGCGAGAGCGCGAAGAAGAACGCCGAACGCGAGGCGAAGAAGATCGTCGCGCTCGCCGTGCAGCGCATCGCGTCGGAGCACACCTCCGAAATCTCGGTCTACTCGGTCGCGCTGCCCAACGACGAAATGAAGGGACGGATCATCGGGCGCGAAGGGCGGAACATCCGCGCCTTCGAGCTGGCGACCGGCGTCGACGTCGTCATCGACGACACGCCGGACACGGTCGTCGTCTCCTGCTTCGATCCGATCCGGCGCGAGGTCGCCCGCCTGTCACTCGAGAAGCTCGTGACCGACGGACGCATCCACCCGGGGCGCATCGAGGAAGTCGTCGCCAAGTCGCGGAAGGAGATCGAAACCCAGATCGTCGAGCTTGGCGAGCAGGCCGCGTACGAGACGGGGACGCACGGCCTGCATCCCGAGCTCATCAAGCTGATCGGCCGCATGAAGTGGCGCACGAGTTACGGCCAGAACATCCTCGACCACTCGAAGGAGGTCGCGCACCTCGCCGGGATCATGGCCGCCGAACTCGGGCTCGACGTCTCGATGGCGAAGCGGGGGGCCCTCCTGCACGACATCGGGAAGGTGCTCACGCATGAGCACGAAGGGACGCACGTCCAGCTCGGCGTCGAGGTCGCGACGAAGTACGGGGAGCATCCGCTGATCATCAACGCGATCGCGGCGCACCACGACGACGTCCCGCACGAGAGTGAGATCTCCGTGCTCGTGCAGGCTGCCGATGCGATCTCCGGTTCGCGTCCCGGCGCGCGCCGCGAGGCGTTCGAGACGTACGTCAAGCGCCTCGAAGGGCTCGAGAAGATTGCGTCCAGCTACAAGGGCGTCGAGAAGGTCTTCGCGATCCAGGCGGGGCGTGAACTGCGCGTGCTGGTGACACCCGAAGGGGTGGACGACGTGCGCATGTCTGCGCTGGCCGACGAGATCGCCCGCCGTATCGAGGCGGAGCTCCAATACCCGGGACAAATCAAGGTCGTGATCATTCGTGAATCGAGGGCGACCGATGTCGCCCGATAGCGCCGGCGTCACCGGACAGCGGATCGACGGGACGGCGGTCGCGCGCGCGGTGCGGGACGACGTCGCGCGCGACGTCGCTGAACTCAAGACTCGCGGTATCACACCGGGCCTGACGGTGGTGATCGTCGGCGAGGATCCGGCGAGCCAGACCTACGTGAAGGCCAAGGAGAAGGCGAGCCTCGAAGCGGGGATGAAGGGCGAGACGATCCGCCTTCCAGCCGATACGCCGCAGGCAGAGCTCGAGGCGCTGGTCGACCGACTGAACGCCGATCCGACTGTGCATGGCATCCTCGTGCAGAGTCCCCTTCCCAAGCACATGGACGGGAACACGGTCGTGCGCCGCATCGCGCCGGCGAAGGATGTCGACGGCTTTCATCCGGTGAACGTCGGCAAGCTGCTGATCGGCGAGAAGGACGGCTTCGCCCCGTGCACCCCGGCCGGGGTACAGGAGCTGCTCGTGCGCTACGGCATTTCCACGAGCGGGAAGGATGTGGTCATCGTCGGGCGCAGCAACATTGTCGGCAAGCCGATGGCGGCGCTGCTCATGCAGCAGGGTGAGGGGGGCGACTGTACCGTGACCGTCTGCCATTCGCGCACGCGCGACCTCGCCGCCCACACGCGACGCGCCGACATCGTGATCGCGGCCCTGGGTCGCCCCGAGTCCATCACCGGCGACATGATCCGTCCCGGGGCCGTCGTGATTGACGTCGGGATCTCCCGCGTCCCCGATGCCACGGCGGCGCGTGGCTATCGCCTGGCGGGCGACGTGCACTTCGAGAGCGCGTCGTCTGTCGCCTCGTACATCACCCCCGTGCCCGGCGGCGTGGGACCGATGACCATCGCCATGCTGCTCAAGAACACGGTGCGGGCGGCCCGTCAGGCCGGGGCGTGAGTCCGGTACGGCGCGCACGCGGTGCCGCGTCACCCCCGCGCCCCGCTGCGGCGAGCGCGCCCCCTGACCTCTTTGCGGCTGGCGAGGATCCCGGGTCGTTAGGCGACGACGTTCCCGCGGCCGGGAAGCTGGATTCCCGGGTCCTCTCGCCGGGTGAGAGTCCCGCGTCCGCCGTCTCCGTCGCCACCGTCACGCAGACGGTGAAGGATGTGCTCGAGGGCGCATTTCCTCCGCTCTGGGTCCGTGGCGAGGTCTCCGACTTCAAGCAGCATCGCAACGGGCACTGGTACTTCTCGCTGCGCGACCAGGAGGCATCGTTGCGCTGCGTGGTCTGGTCGCGCGACACGCGTCGGATCCCCGCCGCGCCCGACGAGGGGATGACGGTGGTCGCGCTCGGGCAGGTGTCGGTGTACGCCGCGCGCGGCGACCTGCAGTTCACCGTCAAGTCGATGGACGCGGTCGGCGACGGACTCTGGCGCAAGGCATTCGAGCAGTCGCGCGCGCGCCTCGAGCGTGACGGGCTGCTGGATCCGGCGCGCAAACGCGCGCTCCCTTTCCTGCCGCGTCGGGTTGCGGTGATCACCAGTCGCGACGGAGCGGCACTGCACGACATCATCTCGGTCGTGCGGCGGCGCAATCCGTTGGTGGAGCTGGTCCTCATTCCCGCGGCGGTGCAGGGCGAGACGGCGCCGGCCTCGTTATGCGCGGCGCTCGCGCGCCTTGCCGAGT
>JBDTUA010000254.1:0-7935 GCA_040007995.1 Gemmatimonadota bacterium
GCCGGAGCACTGGCTGCTCGTCGCTCACCGCATCTGGCGAGGTCGTCGCGATCGGTTTCGGGCGGACACGAATGATTCCCGCGCGAGCCTGGGGCGGCAGCTGGCCCAACGCCTTGCTGATGTCGACGGGGGCAATCGTGGATGCGGGGTACGGAAGCGTGTCCGCGCCGAGCGCTGCGCCGGAGCGCCCGGAAGGCACCCGATCGTCGTGCACAAGCGTTCCATTCGCGTCGTAGATCAGGAGCAGCGGGTCGCTCGCGTTGCGCTCCAGCGCTCGCGCAGGCACGGTTTCGTGCAACTCGAGTTCCAGCGCGTGACGGTCAAAGTCGTCGTACGGCGCGACAACCGGCCGCCCCGCCGCGGCTCGCTCCTCCGCGGAAACGTACGATGCCACCGGGACGAACGGCTCGGGGCGCCGGGTCTCACACGCGAAGCCAACCGCGACCGGCAACGTCAAGCCTAACGTACACTGTCGCCACGTGCCGGGCGTGTCAGCTGGCGACGTCATGGTGCGAATCCTCCGTTCGAGGGTGGTGCGAGGAGAGGCAAAGGGGAGGTAGGGCGCAAGGCACGGTACACGACGGTTCTCCGCCACCGTCAGGAGCAGCTCACCGTACGCGTGCACGTCGCCATCGTGCGAGAGCACGCGCGCATCGCAATCGAGCTCCAGCGCCGAGAGGAGGCAACGCGCGATGTATCACAGCGCTGGATTCCACGGCATGAGAGAGACTGCAGCCACGCCGCAGAGCAGGAGCTGCGGGTCGCCGCTGCGCACGTGTTCCCGTTCGTGTCGTAGCAGCAGCGTGCGGCGGTACGGGTCGAGCGACTCCAACCATGAAGGGATGAAGCTGCGCGGAACTCCGAAGTATCGTGCGCCCGGGCCGGTGCACTCCGTCAGCCCCACCAACTCGCCGTCGAGCATGGTGCGGCGCGCGTCTTTCGCCACCCGATGCAGCCGCCAGGCAGCGGAGGCGACAAGCGCCGCCATCAGCATGGTGGCGACCAGCCACGTCGCCAGCAGCGATCGGTCCAGCGGCCACCCGGCATGCTCGCGCCAGATCTGCGAGATGTTCGCCGTCGTTGACGCCATCACGGCGCGAGGCAATGACGAGGCAACGGTCGGGGGACGCGTGGCGACGGCAACCGGGACGAGCGTCGCTGTGAACAGGGCGGCGATCCATGGAGCGCGGCGCGGTACTCCCCGAATCGCGAGCAGCTGCGCAAGGGCGCTGGCGGCGACGGCGACACGGCCACCTACCAACACCGAGTACCGCATACACGCCGCGGTCATCGCGTCCTTCCTGAGTCCTTGAGGCGTTCGTTCAGGACCTTGCGCAGCCGCTTGAGTTCGGCGTCGTCGATCGAGCGACCGTCGACGAGTTGCGTGAGCAGGAGCTCGCGCGATCCGCCGAAGATCTTCTCGACGATGCGCCCCAGTGCCGAGCGTCCGGCCTCGTCACGGGCCACGCACGGCGAGTACCGGTGCGCCTTGCCTTCGGTCGCGTGGGTGACGTGCCCCTTGGTCTCCAGCGTGCGCAGCACGGTGAGCACGGTCGTATACGCGAGGGCATCGCCCAGACGCACGCGTACCTCGGCGACCGTGCTGGCCCCGTGCCACCAGAGGACCGCCATTACGTCGAGTTCCCTGCCAGTAAACAGAATTTCGCCCACGTCGACTCCTACTAGTTCTTTCGTAGAAAGTGAGGGGGAAGAGACGTCGTGTCAACTAAATGGTTAGTTGAAGAAACACATACGCCACGTTTTCGTTGGGTGGTGGTACCATATGGTGTGCGCGCCGCGTGTGACGGCGTCACGTGAAGTCCTGCCACCCTCGCCACATCCCCCCATGCCCACGCTGCTTCGCCGTGCCCTCTTTGCCGCTCTGGTCCTCGCGCTCCCGACGGTGGCGTCCGCGCAGTCGTCCGTGCCGCGAAAGATCCCGCCGGGGACGTACCTCATCGTGCCCGATCCGACGTTTGCCGGAGGAATCGATGTCTCGGTCTTCACGATTCGCTTCGAGGGGGATTCGCTTATGGTGACCGAGCAGTCCGGCGCGATGATGACGCGCTCGAAGACGTCGTACCAGGGGAATCAGCTGCTTTGGACCGACCTCGAGGGCGACCTCACCTGCCCCGGTGTCGCGAAGTACACGGTCGCCTTCACGGACGAAGGACGCACGGTTCGACTGACGCCCGTGGAGGACGGCTGCCCCGAGCGCTCGGCGATCATCGGGCAGATCTCACTGAAGCGCAGGAGCTAGCATCGACAGCGGCGCCGCGACCTCGTCGCGACGTTCCCGACGGGACCGGGCAAGACACCGCGCCACGCGAGCCATGATCGGCGCGCGCGGCGCGGTCTCTCGTTATGCAGCGTAGGCGAGGCTGACGGCGCGCCGGGCACCTCGCTTGAGCGCGCGATGCACGGTCCGGGCGAAACGCACGAAGTTCGCACCCGCCCACGGACAACGAGTAAAGAACTCCTGCGGCAGCATGTCTCCTTTCAGTCGGTTGCAACGCCCGCACGCCGTGACGATGTTGCCCACCGCATGCCCCCCGCCCCGTGCAAGCGGATACACGTGATCGAGGGTGGCGTTCTCCAGGATGAGTTGCTCGGCGCAGTACACGCAGCGACGGCTGCAATCGCGCAGGGCGGCGTGCTTCAGGGCCCGCTTGGCGTCGCGACAGTGCGGTGGATGTCCCCGGGTGTCGGATATACGGCGGCCACGGGGCGTGCGCGATCGGATGATCCGGAGATTCCCACGTCGAGACATTGCACCTCGCCGGAAAGGACGACACCCCGCCCGGGACTTGCCGGGGCGGGGTGTCGTGTCGGTGAGAGAGGGCAGGCGACCCGCCGCGAGCGGACTCGCGGCGTCGACGGTTCGCGCAGTGCGTGTGGGCGAAGTCTTCGCATGGACCTCCCGTGATGTGGGGGCGTTTGCCCCGCGGCGATACTATGGGCGCATAACGAGGCTACGCGCAACCCCCCATCGGGACGGCATCGGCGCGCGCCGCGCGCGGACCGCAGCATGCGGGCCTTCATCGTCGCACCTCGCGCCGCGACGATGGGACGCGTCGGTGCCTCTGCCGTCCGTTCACGAGCGGGCGACGTGCCTACGCACCAGCCGAAGAGAGTCGACGTGCGATCTGCTGCCGGACGGGATCGCGCAGTTCCGCAATGATGCGCACGGCCATCGCATCGAGCAGCGTGCGATCGGGCATCGATGAGCCGGGGAATGGCAGCGGAATCTCGAAGCCGTCGCCCGCCGTACGCGGGATCAAGTGCACATGGTGATGAAAGACGTTCTGGCCGGCGTTCGATCCCGAGTTCACGACAAGGTTCATGTCGTCCGCACCGTTGAGTCGACGAACCACGGGCGACAGTCGCAGGGCCACGTCGAAGAGGTGCATCGCCAACTCCGGCGGCGTATCGCTAAGTGACTCGTAATGCACGCGCGGCACGACAAGAACGTGCCCCAAGTTCACGGGCTGAACGTCCATGAACGCGATGGCGCTCGAATCCTCATAGCAGATCGAGACTTCTCCTGCCCCATTGATGAGGTCGCAGAAAATGCAGGGATTAGCAGTAGCTGACATCCGGACCCACTCCTCGAAGGGAACCTGTAGAACGAGAGCAGAACAGGTGCCACGGGAAAGACGCAGAGTGTTACGGGAGACGCATCCTGATCTCGATCGGCGAGCAGTGGGCGGTACGAGGCACTGGTGCTACACGTCGGGAGCTCGTCCCACATGTGCGACGCCGCAATGCCCCAGTTAGGTACGTCGTGCTACCCCCTTCGCGAAGGCGCGGTGCAGCGTGGGTGCGAGGGCCACGGCGAGCCAGACATTGAAGGAGATGCGAGCCCCGCAGGGCGGTGGACTCATGCGCATCCAGCCTGACACGGACGCGCGGAGGACGTCAGCAACGGCTACGAGTGCGTGCGTAGATCGACGCTTGGGCGATCGACCGTCGCGTGGAAGAATTGCTCCTGCGAGCATTGGAGCGACTGTGGTATCGTTTACTACCCTATATTGTCCCAGCGTCGCACCGGCGCACGTGACCTCACCGTAACTCGGCGATTCAGCGGCGTGGATCGTCGCCCGGACGAATCGCCTCGACATTCGCGCTTGAGCCTCGCGTCGGTCTTCAGACGACTGGTGCCCGATTTATCTTATCCCATTCGCCGCACCCATTTTCCCACGCGACTTCCATGGCTACGACGACCAGGGCGACGACCTCCAGGGCCACGACCAAGGCCACGACCGGATCGGAGCGGGCAGCCGCCGCCGGCCTTTCGCGCGAGCAGCTGCAGCAGGCCTATCGGGTCATGCTCCTCTCGCGACGCATAGACGACAAGGAGATCCAGCTCAAACGGCAGAATAAGATCTTCTTCCAGATCTCCGGCGCCGGGCACGAAGCCGTCCTCGCCGCGACGGGACTCCTCCTTCGCCCCGCCTACGATTGGTTCTACACCTACTATCGCGACCGGGCGCTGTGCCTCGCGCTCGGCATGACGCCCGAGGAGATGCTGTACGAAGCGGTGGGCGCGGCCATCGACCCGAACTCGGGCGGGCGGCAGATGCCGTCGCACTGGGGCCACAAGGCGCTCAACATCGTGAGTGCGTCGTCACCGACCGGAACGCAGTTCCTCCAGGCCGTGGGGTGCGCGGAGGCAATCCAACGTGCCGCCACGCTCGGGATCACCGACGGGTTCCGGGACGACGAAATCGTCTACGTCGCGTCGGGCGACGGGACGACGAGCGAGGGCGAGTTCTGGGAAAGCCTGAACACCGCCAGCAACCTCCAGCTGCCGATTCTCTACGTCATTCAGGACAATCAGTACGCGATCTCGGTCCCGGTCGAGGTGAACACGGCGGGCGGATCGATTTCAAAGCTCGTGGCGTCCTTTCCTGGGTTGTTCATTCAGGAAGTGGATGGCTGCGACTTCATCGCCAGCTATGAGGTGATGCAGCGCGCCGTGCAGCACGTGCGGGAACGCAAGGGACCGGCATTCGTCCATGCGCACGTCATCCGCCCGTATTCGCACTCGCTCTCAGACGACGAGGTCCTCTATCGTCCGCCCGAGGAGCGCGCGGCCGATGCGGCGCGCGATCCGCTCACCACCTTCCCGGCCTGGCTGCTCGCAGAGGGACATGCGTCGGTTGAGGAGCTCGACGAAATCCGCGTGTCGGTCGATGCCCAGGTCCTGGCCGCAACCGATGACGCGTTAGGCCAGCCGCAGCCCGATGCGAGCACGGTGTACTTCGGCGTGTACTCGCCCGACGTCGACCCGACAAGTGAATCGTTCGACACGGAGGACGACCCCAAATTCTCCGGCAACGAGACAACGATGGTCGACCTGCTCAACTCCTGCATGCGCGACGAGATGCGCCGCGATCCTCGCATCGTGGTCTTCGGCGAGGATGTGGCGGACGTCTCCCGCGAGGAGCATGCGGGGAAGGTCAAGGGGAAGGGAGGAGTTTTCAAGGCGACGCACGGCCTGCAGAAGGAATTCGGGTCGACGCGCGTCTACAACACCCCGCTCGCCGAGGCGAACATCGTCGGCCGGGCGATCGGAATGGCAGCGCGCGGCTTCAAGCCCGTGGTCGAGATCCAGTTCTTCGACTACATCTGGCCGGCGTTCATGCAGATCCGCAACGAGCTGGCGACGATGCGCTGGCGCTCGAACAATGCCTTCGCTGCGCCGGTCGTCATTCGTACGACGTACGGTGGTTACATTCGCGGCGCCATCTATCATTCGCAGACCGGGGCCTCGCTCTTTACGCAGAATCCAGGCCTCCGCGTCGTTTGTCCGGCGACGGCGCTCGACGCGAGCGGATTGCTGCGCACGGCGATCCGCTGCGACGATCCGGTCATCTTCCTCGAGCATAAGCACCTCTATCGCCAGACGTACAACAAGGCGGCGAACCCCGGGCCGAACTTCATGATTCCATTCGGCAAGGCAAAGGTTGTCCGTGAGGGGAGCGACGTCACGGTCGTCACATACGGCGCCACGGTGCAGCGCGCCTTCGCGGCCGCCAACCAGATCGCTGACGAGGGGATCTCCGTCGAGGTGATCGACCTGCGCACGCTTTCGCCCTGGGACCAGGAAACGGTGTACGCGTCGGTCAAGAAGACGAGCCGCGTGGTCGTGGCCTACGAGGATTCGATGTCCTGGGGGTACGGCGCCGAGTTGGTGGCCCGCATCGCCGACGATTGCTTTGCCTGGCTGGATGCCCCCGTCAAGCGGGTGGCGAGCACTGACACCTTCGTGGGCTATGCGCCGCAGCTGGAAGACGCGATACTCCCTCAAATCGACGACTTCGCGCGCGCCTATCGCGAGTTGGCGCGCTACTAGCGCCTTGGCGCTCGCACAGCTCGTGGCGGGCCGGCCGACCGAAAGGTCCGCCGGCCCGTTTCAGTTCTCACCCGGCTACTGCCGACACTTTCCTCCGATCGGTGAACTCGTGTCCTTCAGGGGGAACGCATGTCGAGCAGTCAGGCGGAGGGTCACACACGCGGAATCCGCCGCATGGCGTTGGTGGCCGCGCTGTTGATGGCGCCGGCATGTAGCGGCGACAGCGGGAACGCGACCGCCCCTGTCGACGTCAACGAGCGCGTGACCTCGGTTGCCGTCGATGCGGTCGTCGCTCCCCTCCTCGCCGGCGACACGGCCAGACTGGTCGCCGTGGCGCGCGACGCCGCTGGACGCGTGGTCGACGGCGCGCTGGTTCACTGGAATGTCTCCGACACGTCGCTCGCAGCGGTGGACGCAGGCGGACGCCTCGTAGGCCGAGGGCACGGCATGGTCACGGTCACGGCGTCGGCCGGCCAGGGAAGCGCCGCGACGGCCGTCCCCGTCATCCTCACCGCCGAGGAACGCCGCTTCGCATATGCGTGGGTCGACGAACCGTCGCCGGGCACCGCGTATCACCCTGCGTCGGGGTACCAGTACAACGCGACGGGAGGAAGCATCGCAGTCACGCGCGGTGGGACGGGAGAATACGTCGTCACTTTCGAGCGGCTGGCCAAGGTCGACACGTCGTTCCGGGAGACGGTCCTCGTTACGCCGACGGGGTCGAACGGCGAGCGCTGCCACCTGAATGGCTGGGACAACTCGGCGACCGGTCGGGACCTCGACGTCTCCGTATCGTGCTACACGTTTTCCGGCGCGCGGGTCGACGCCCGCTTCTCGGTCGTGGTGGTCGGCTCGCGGTCACTTCCCACGCGCTTCGGGTTCACGGTGGCGGGCGATGCGAGCGCGTCGTTCGCGTCAGTACGTTCCCGCACGTTCTCCTCGTTCTCGTCGGGCGTCGGCATCGCGCGATCGACAGCCGGGAGCTACGTCGTGCAGCTCAACGGCGGAGTCGATGACACGCCCCAGAACTACTTCGTCTCGACGTACGGCGGCGCCGACGACCTCTGCAAGGTGTCGTCGTGGAATCGCGGCGTGTGGGCGAGCGTGATCTGCTACGCGCCGAGCGGCGCGCTGAGTGACGCGCGTTTCTCGCTCCTCATGCTCGAGAGTGGGCGCCCGGGTAAGCGGTTCGGGTTCGCGTGGGCGAACGAGCCGGCCACGTCGTTAGGCGGCAGTTACGTCCCCAGCCTGCTCTACCAGCACACGTCGAGCGGCCATCCCGTCCGCATCGGACACCTGGCGACCGGCACGTATCGGGTCACCTTCCCGGGGCTCGCAAAGAGCGGATCGCATCCTGAGACGGTGCAGGTCTCGCCGTATGGCGGCGGACTCTTCACCTGCCAAGTGCAGGAGTGGGGAAACAGCGCCGACGGAACGGCGCTCGAGGCGACCGTCCGCTGCTGGAATCGCGGTAACGGCGCCCCAGCCGACACCTATTTCACGATCCTCGTCCTCGAATAGCGAGTCCTGCGGTCGCTACGCTCCCGCGGCCCGCGAGTTGCACAACGTCAAAGAAG
>JBDTUA010000255.1:0-7909 GCA_040007995.1 Gemmatimonadota bacterium
TCGAGCAGCTCGCCGGCGAGGGCGATGATCGCGTCGAGCCGCTCGGCGTTCGGCTGTGAGTCGCCACCGGTGATGACCTCCGCCTGGAGATTAAGTTCCTCCACGACACTGCCGATACCATATCCTAGGCTAGGAGGATGCCGATGAAGATCGAAGGTGGTACTGGGGGACCCTTGCGTCCCGATCGTTCGCGTGAGGTGTCGATCCAGCCGATCGATCCGCGGGAGCGCGATGGGAAGCGAACCCCGTCACAGGTTGAGAAGTACGACCGCGTCGAGATCTCCGACGCCGGGCGCGCCAAGTCGGCCCGGCTCGAACCCACCTCGTCCGGAACCAGGGATCGGCTGGCCGAAGTGCGACTCCGGGTCATCAGCGGCGCCTATCACGCCGATGCCGTGGTCGGTGAAGTCGCGCGTCGGATCATCGATCGTGGTGACGTTTAGTCCATGTGCATGAAGGAGAGCCGGACATGAAGATCCTCGTCGTCGATGATTCGGCTACCATGCGCCGCATCCTCGTCAATTCGCTCCAGCGTATCGGCTACAGTGAATGCGTCGAGGCGAGCGACGGGCGTGACGCCGTCGAGAAATTCGATGGCAGTATCCAGTTTGTCATCACCGACTGGAACATGCCCAACATGTCGGGACTCGATCTCGCACGCGCGCTGCGGGCCCACGCCGACGGCAAGTCCGTGCCGATCCTCATGGTCTCCACGCGCAGCGTGAAGGAAGACATCATCGCCGCCATCCAGGCCGGCGTGAACAACTACATCGTGAAGCCGTTCACCCCGCAGGTCTTGAAGGAGAAGATCGACGCGGTGATCAGCGGCGCGGCTGCCGCGGCATGACCATGAACCACAAACAG
The DNA here is from genome assembly GCA_040007995.1 of Gemmatimonadota bacterium. Lineage (GTDB taxonomy): Bacteria > Gemmatimonadota > Gemmatimonadetes > Gemmatimonadales > Gemmatimonadaceae > SCN-70-22. Next base: position 865 of record JBDTUA010000255.1, read on the forward strand.
CACAGCGAGCTCCTGTACGATTCCGAGGCGACGCTGCGGCTCGTGGATTCGGCGATCCAGGACATGGGGGAATTGGGCGGTGACGAGACACCGCGCTCCCTCGAACAACGCCTGATGTCCGCCCTCACCCCCGATCCCGCCCTCGGATCGGTCGGGCTTTCAGACGCGCTGGCGCGCGGCTACGCCGACATCGTCGGCGTGCTCGACTCGCTGCGCCAGAGCCGTCACCTGCTCGAGCGCGCCTCCGTCGATCGGATCCACCATACCCACGACAAGCTGCGCGAGGTCTCCGACGCCACCGAGACCGCGGCGACCGACATCCTGAACGGACTCGATCGCGCCAACACGATGGTGGACGACCTCGACGCGTACGCCAACACGCACGGCGAGCCGGATGACCGCGCCAGCAGCGTTCGCAACACGCTGCGCGATGAACTGTTCGCCCTGATGGGCCACATGCAGTTCCAGGACATCACCAGCCAGCAGCTCAACTACGCTTCGGCCGTCCTCACCGAGATGGAGACGCGCCTGACGAACATCGCCCGCGTCTTCGATCCCGCCGCGTTTTCCTCGGCGCCGTCCGTCATCCTCCTGTCTCCGGTCGACTCGAATCACCCCGTCACCTTCGACCCGAACGCCTCGACGCAGAATCGCGCCGAGCGACAGGCAGTCGCCGACGCCATCGTCGCGACCAAGTCCGGCACCTAACGCATGAGTGCTACTCCGCGCGCCACCGTCCCTCCGGACGGTGGCGCGCGCTGCGTGTGAAAGGTCTCACGTGCCCGCCATCAAGATCACGCCGACACTCGCCGACACTCCCAGCTAGCGCCCTCGCGCTGCTCCTCCCGAACGGACGGGCTCCTCCCTTCCATCTCCGGAACGCTTCGTGCCGTCGTACTCGCTCAATGACCTCGCCGCACGCCTGATCGCCTCCGAGGCGACGAGCGAGGATCACCGCGACATCCTCGAGCTGCTGAGGGTGCTCTCCGCCGATCCCTCGCTCCCAGAGGGCGTCTGTGCGCTCATGGGCGACGCGCTGGTCCGGTGGAACTCCACTCTGGTCGACGAACGAGCGCGCGCCACGCTGGAGTTGCAGTCGGTGGTTGTGGCCGCGCAGAACCGGCTCGAACTGCGGGAGCGCCTCGCGCACGTGCTGGACGATGCGCCCGCGCAGGCAGCGGCACCCGCTGCACCCGCTGCACTCCTCCCGCCCGACAGCGACCTCTCGCTCCTCGGCGACTTCATCGCCGAGAGCCGTGAACTGCTCGAAATGGCCGAAGCCGGGCTGCTCGCGCTGGAGAACGATCCCGACGACGTCGAGGCGATCAATACCGTCTTCCGCGCATTCCACACCGTCAAGGGGACGTCGGCCTTCCTCGCGCTCGATTACCTCACGGAGTTCGCGCACCATTCCGAGTCGATACTGAGCCGCGCCCGCGACAGGGAGATCCGCTGCACGGGGGGCTACGCCGATCTCGCGCTCCGATCGCTCGACATGATCCGCTCGATCCTCGATGCGATCCAGAATGCGGTCGACGGACGCGGCGACTTCCTCCCGGCGGCATACGACCGCCTATTGGCGGTGGTGCGCGAGCCGGAAGCGGCCGGCATCTCCGGGGTGAGCGTCGGTGCCGTGACGCTTCCTGCAATCGACGCGGGTGAGACGGCGCTCGGAGGGCAGGACCTCGGCACCCAGCGACGTCGCAGCACGGATCGCGCCGGCGAATCCACCGTGCGCGTGCGCACCGACGCGCTCGATCGCCTGATCGAGATGGTCGGCGAACTGGTCATCGCCGAGTCGATGATCTCGCAGGACCCGCTCGTGCGGCAGGGAGGACACCTCGAGCTCAATCGCAAGGTCGCCCATACCGAGAAGATCGTCCGTGAGCTACAAGACCTCTCGATGGCGATGCGCATGGTCCCCCTCAAGGCACCATTCCAGAAGGTCGCGCGCCTCGTGCGTGACCTGGGGAGCCGCAGTGGCAAGCGTGTGGAGTTCGTGGCGGTGGGCGAAGAGACGGAGATCGATCGCAACATGGTCGAATTCCTCGGCGACCCCCTCGTCCACATGGTGCGCAACTCGGTCGACCACGGGATCGAACTCCCGGCAGACCGACGCGCCGCCGGCAAACCCGAGCACGGGACCGTCAGGCTCTCGGCATATCACGCCTCCGGCAACGTCGTGGTAGAACTGCGCGACGATGGACGCGGCCTCGATCGCGACAAGATCGTACGCAAGGCGATCCAGCAGGGACTGATCGCGTCCGCCGAGGGGATGGTCGACTCGGAGGTGTATGACCTGATCTTCGCCCCCGGCTTCTCCACCGCCGAGAAGGTCACCGACGTGTCGGGGCGCGGGGTGGGGATGGACGTGGTCCGCCGCAACATCGAGGCGCTGCGCGGGCGGGTCGAGATCCAGTCGCGGGCTGGGGAAGGGACGACCTTTCTCGTGCGACTCCCGCTGACGCTCGCCATCACCGATGGCATGCTGGTCCGCGTCGGCGCCGAACGCTACATCGTCCCGACGCTCAACATCCATCTTTCGTTCCGCCCCCCGCGCAGCACGCTGTCGACCGTCGCGGGCAAGGGTGAGATCGTCATGCTTCGCGACGAGGTCCTGCCGCTGGTGCGGTTGCACCAACTCTTTGGGGTGAGCGACGCGAAGGAGGATCCGACCGAGGCGCTGCTGATGGTCGTCGGCGACGGTGCGCAACGCACCGCGCTCCTGGTCGATGAACTGCTCGGGCAGTACCACGTCGTCGCCAAGACGTTAGGTGATGGACTCGGGCGCGTCCAGGGAATCTCCGGTGGCGCCATTCTCGGCGACGGCCGCGTGGGTCTCATCCTCGATGTCAACGAACTGCTCTCGCTCGCGCGCCACGTCGACGCCGGCGATCCACACCACTCGCCCGCACGCGCGGTCGCCTGACCGTGAGGGAATCCATGATGCCACCCGCTGCTGTCACCCCCTCCGCCACGCGCCGTGCGCAGGCCGGCAAGTACCTGACGTTCTTCCTTGCCAACGAGGAATACGGCCTCGAGATCCTGAAGGTGCATGAGATTATCGGTATGCTCCCGATCACCCGTGTCCCGCGCACGCCGTTGTTTGTTCGCGGCCTCATCAACCTGCGTGGCAAGGTGATCCCGATCATCGACCTCCGGCAGCGTTTCGGCATGTCCCGCGAAGGGGCCGAGGATTCGTGTGTCATCGTCGTTCAGGTGCACGGAACCCAGCTGGGCGTGGTGGTGGACAAGGTGTCGGAGGTGCTCTCCATCGCCGAGGCGGACATCGAGCCCACGCCATCCTTCGGTGTCGACGTAAGCACCGAATACCTGCTCGGCCTGGCCAAGTCGGATGGCAAGGTGCGTCTCCTGCTCGACATCGACCGCGTACTGACGGCGTCCGAGTTCGACTCCGTGCAAGCCGTGGCCGGCGTCGAGGGCTGAGCGACGACCACATGACGGCGCCCTCGACTATCGGCCTCGGTAGCCTCGTGCTCTCCAACGCGCAGTTCCGGTACGTTGGCGATCTCGTCACGCGCATCTCGGGGATCCAGCTACCCGCAGGGAAGGAAAGCCTCGTGCGCTCTCGCCTCGCGAAGCGCCTGCGCGCCCTCGGTATCAGCACGGTGCAGGAATACCTCGACCTCGTCGAACGCGACACCAGCCGCGCGGAACTGGCCGAGATGGTCGACGTGCTCACGACCAACAAGACGGCCTTCTTCCGCGAAATCGAACATTTCCGCCTGCTGCAACGCGTCATTCTCCCCGACCTCGCGCGCACCGGCGCCCCGATCCGCATCTGGAGTGCGGGGTGCTCGACAGGCGAGGAGCCGTACACGATCGCCATGGTCGCGCGTGAATCGCTCGGTCCGGCGGCGACACTCGTACGCATCCTCGCCACCGACATCTCGGCACGCGTGCTACAGCGCGCCCGCACCGCGGAGTACGACGTCGACCTGGTACAAGACGTCGCGCCGGACGTGCGCCGTGCGCACCTCGAACCGGTGGCCGGCGTCGCCAATCGCGTAAGGGTCGCCATGCCGACGAGCGCGCTCGTCCAGTTCGCCCGACTCAACCTCATGGGCGATTGGCCGATGAAGGGTCCCTTCGACGTGATCTTCTGCCGCAACGTCATGATCTACTTCGACAAGCCCACCCAGGAACGCCTCGTGACGCGTCTCACCGCCATGCTCGCGCCCGGCGGACACCTGATGGTGGGCCACTCGGAGAGCCTGAGCGGGCTTCGGCACGACCTCGGCTACGTGCAACCGGCCACCTACCGCGCGGCGACAGGATGACCCTTCCCGTCACCGCCGTCGATCGGGTGATCGGCGTCGCAGAAATGGTCGTCTCCGACGTCGCAGCCGAGCGTCTCGTCACCTACGCATTGGGGAGCTGTCTCGGCGTCTGCGTGCACGATCCCGTCGCCGGCGTGAGCGGCTTGCTGCATGTCATGCTGCCGTCGTCGGACATCGATCCGCAGAAAGCGCAACGCAATCCCTGCATGTTCGTCGATACAGGGGTCCCCGAGCTCTTCCGGGCGGCCTATCGGGCCGGCGCGCAGAAGGAGCGATTGATCGTGAAGGTGGTGGGGGGGGCCTCGACAGGCGACTTCCAGGAACCCGACACGTTTCAGGTCGGCAAGCGCAACGTGTTGACCCTGAAGAAGCTGCTGTGGAAGAATGGCGTGATCCTGCGCGCTGAGGATGTGGGCGGACAGCGACTCTCGCGCACCGTCTTCTTGCAGGTGGGATCCGGCGAGGTGTTGGTAAAGACCAACGGCCGGGAAGCGACGCTTTGACCAACGACCGGAAACAACTCGTATGGCCCTGAATGTCTTGGTGGTCGACGACAGCGCCGTCATGCGCTCGATGCTTATCCGCACGCTGCGGCTGAGCGGTCTCCCGCTCACCAACGTGTACCAGGCGGGTGACGGCGCGGAGGCACTCAGCAGGCTGGCCGATCATGACGTCGACCTCGCGCTCATCGACATCAACATGCCCGTCATGAACGGCGAGCAGTTGATCGATCAGGTGCGCGCCGACGGCCGACTCGCCGGCGTGGCGCTCATCGTTGTGTCGACCGAGGGGTCCGAGACGCGCATCGGTGCACTCAAGGCCCGCGGCGTCTCGTTCATCCACAAGCCTTTCACGCCGGAACAGGTGCGCGCAACGGTCCTGCGCGTCCTCGGGGTGGCGGATGCCTGAGACGCTGGCGGCACCGCTCGTCGAGGCGTCGATCCAGACGTTCGAACAACTGGCGTACTTCTTTGCCGAGTCGGGGCCTGACGATGCCGCCCCGGATGCCATTGATCCGTTACAGGTGGACGGCGTCGTCTCCGTCGCCTTCTGCGGGCTGTTGTGCGGGGGCGTGGTGTTGCAACTGGCGGGAGGGATCCTCCCCGCATTGGCGGCCAACATGCTTGGGCTCGACGACGGCGCCTCCGCCGGCGAACAGCAGGATGCGCTGGGCGAGGCGGCCAACGTCATCTGCGGCAACGTCCTGCCTCGCATCGCCGGCACCGCAGCGGTCTTCACGCTCGGCGTCCCCCAGCGCTTCGAGAGCTGGACCGCCGCCGTTGATGCCCTCGGGCCGGTCGCCGCCCACGTCCGGTTCGACATCGAAGGTGGGCGCGCGGACGTCGCGCTGGTGATGCGACCGACTCCCTGACCGGTCGGCGCCACACCTCCACTCGCGCCGGAACCCCCATGCCCATCCGCGTCCTCATCGTCGATGATTCCGCCGTCGTGCGCAAGGCGCTCAGCGTGGGACTGTCGCGCTTCGCCGACATTGAGGTGGTGGGAACGGCGATGGACCCGTATGTCGCCCGCGACAAGATCATCGAGCTGCGCCCGGACGTCCTGACGCTCGACGTCGAGATGCCGCGCATGGATGGCCTCGCGTTTCTCGAGCGGCTGATGCAGCACTATCCGATCCCGGTGATCATCGTCTCGTCGCTCGCCCCCAAACAGTCCGAAGCGGCGGTGCGTGCGCTATCGCTCGGCGCGGTGAACGTGGTCCCCAAGCCCGGGACGCAGTACTCGGTGCCTGACGTGGAACGACACCTGGTCGCAGCGGTGCGCGCGGCGGCGCGCGCCACCCTTCGCAAGCGCGACTCGCCGCCGGTGGCAACGGCACCAGCGCCACGTCAGCACCTCGGCCTCCTGCACATGACCGATCGCATTGTCGCGATCGGCGCCTCCACCGGTGGCACGGGGGCGATCGAGGCGGTCCTGCGCCGCTTTCCCGCCGATGCGCCGGGAATCGTCATTGCGCAGCACATGCCGGCCGGCTTCACCGCATCGTTTGCCCAGCGCTTGGACCAGCAGTGCGCGATCACCGTGCGCGAGGCCCGCGACGGCGAGATCATCACTCCGGGACTCGCCCTTGTCGCGCCGGGCAACCGGCATCTCCTGGTGCAACGCAGCGGCGCACGGTGGATCGCCCGGGTGAAGGATGGTCCGCTGGTACACTACCAGCGCCCGTCGGTCGACGTCCTCTTCAACTCCGTCGCCAAGGCCGCTGGACGCACAGCGATCGGCGTGATCCTCACCGGAATGGGGGAAGATGGCGCGCGCGGACTCCTGGCGATGCGTGAGGCGGGTGGGTGGACGGTGGCGCAGGACGAACAGAGCTCCGTCGTCTTCGGCATGCCGCGTGCTGCGATCGAGTTGGGGGCCGCGCATGAGGTCTGCGCCCTGCGCGACATCGGCGACCTTATCCTGGCCATGCTCGCGCCCGGTCGCGCGACACCGCTGGCGTCGGCGTCGCGCGCGGGGTAGCGGGATCCGCGCGGACTCCCACGCGGCGTCGCTCGCTCGTGCCGCGGCCATCGCAACACACTGGGGTAGTGCTCCGGGGGCACGGCGCCGGACGCCGTTCCCGCCAGACGCGCCGAAACGACACAGGCGGTGTTTCCGCGAGGAAAGCACCGCCTAAGTCTTTGTATGGTAACCAATTACAAGTCGGGGCGACTGGATTTGAACCAGCGACCTCCTGCTCCCGAAGCAGGCGCGCTACCGGGCTACGCTACGCCCCGAAA
>JBDTUA010000256.1:0-7906 GCA_040007995.1 Gemmatimonadota bacterium
AGGGAAGTTCGGCGGTCGACGTCGCGAACATCTACGTCAAAATGGTGCCCAAGGACGCGCGCAGCGTTGGGGTGGAGAGCTTCACCAATTCGCTGCGCGACGAGCTGCTGCAGATCGGTGGGGCCGACATCGCGGTCTTCGCCACCGACTGGGGCGGCGGGCGCAAGCAGGTCCAGATCGAGCTCCGCTCGACCGACGGCGACAAGCTGGCGGCGGCATCCGAACGGGCGCTCGCCGCGGTGCGCTCCGTCCAGAACGCCGTGGATGTGGGACTGTCGTCGAAGGGTCAGAAGCCCGAGCTCAACGTCGAGCTGAATCGCGGACTCGCGGGATCGTTAGGCATCACCGTCGGGCAGGTGGCACAGGCACTCCGGCCGGCCTTCGCCGGCATCGACGCCGGCGACTGGCAGGATCCAAGTGGCGAGATGCGCGACGTCGTCGTGCGCCTCGCGCCGGAGGCGCGGCGCCGGGCGCAGGATCTCCGCCAGCTGCCGCTGGTCGTGCAGGGACCGAACGGCGGGGCTCCCACGACCCTGCCGCTGGGACAGGTCGCGAAGATCGAGAACGGGATCGGGCCGGCGGTGATCAATCACCTCGATCGCGACCGCGTGGTGAACGTCGAGTTCAACGTCGCCGGACGGTCAGTCGGTGAGGTCACTAACGACGCGCAGGCGGCAATCCGCTCGCTGAACCTGGGTTCCGACATCCGCGTCACGCTCGGCGCCGAGGCGCAGCAGCAGAACGAGGTCTTCGGGCAGATCTTCCTCGCCTTGGGAACGGCGCTCATGCTGATGTACCTGATCCTCGTCATGCAGTTCGGGTCGTTCCTGGACCCGTTCGCGATCATGATGTCGTTGCCGCTCTCGCTCATCGGGGTGATGCTCAGCCTCGCGCTCACGAACAACACCATCAACCTGATGTCGCTCATCGGCGTCATCCTGCTGATGGGGATCGTGGCAAAGAACGCGATCCTGCTCATCGACTTCGCCAAGTGGGCGCGCGAGAAGCAGGGGATGCCACTGCGCGAAGCACTGATCGAGGCCGGCGCCATCCGGCTCCGTCCGATCCTGATGACGACGTTCGCCCTCATTGCCGGGATGCTCCCGGTGGCGCTGGGACGCGGCGAGGGGTCGCAGTTCCGGGCGCCGCTCGGGATCGCGGTCATCGGCGGTGTCATCACCTCGACGATGTTGACCCTCGTCGCCATTCCCACCTTCTACGAGATCCTGGATCAGATGCGCACCGGATTGGCACGTCGCCTGGGACTAGGCGTCGCGCAGAAGACGGCGGAGCATCGGGTGCCGGAGACGTTGTCGCCGGCGGCGGGAGACTAGGGGACGGGAGACGGGAGACGGGAGACGGGAGTGCCTCCGGCCGCGGTGCGGTCGGAGGCGTTTTCCGCAGTGGGGGGGGGCGGAGCCCGAGGTGCACGAGGCAGAGGGCGCTGGTCACAGCGTCAGGGGCGGACCTGCGCATGCGTTGCGGGTTATTCTTCCAGCGTTCGTCCAACCGCTCCATCGCTCGGAGCCACGCGTCGGGCTCCCCCCGGCCTGCTTGTGATCCACTCAATTGTCCGACGCACGCACCGACGCACAAGGAATCGCACATGCGTACGAGTTCCACACCTCCCGCCCGCACCACCACTTCCTACAACTCACTGCGGCCCTTCGGCACGCTCGCGTTCATGCTTGCGGTTGCCACGCAGCTCGCATGCGGCAGAACAGAATCCGCGCGATCCACCGATAGCGCCGCCACGCCTGCCGCGTCGAACGTCGCTTCCGGCGCCCTGGCCGCCCCTCACGGCGGCATGCCGATCGAGGTGGAGGGGGTCGCGCAGCTCGAGTTCAATGTCGACACGACACACGGGCTCGTGCTGGTGCACGTACTCGATGGGGCGGCGAAGGAGCCGGTGCGGTTCACGCAGGGTCGTATCGACCTGACAATGCTCGATCTGGTGGAGGGCGTCACCGAGGTGAACACGGTGCTCGCCGCCACGTCGAACCCCAAGACCAACGAGTCGTTCGACAAGACGTCGGTCTTCCTGGGCTTCGTCCCGCAGCTGGTGGGGCGCGGAAATTTCAAGGCGCGCGTGCAGCGCATCGAAGTAGGGGGGCAGGTCTTCACCGACATCCCGCTGACGTACCCGCCGGCCGGCCTCCCCTAACGGACCGGCCGGTGCCGAGCCTCGTCGCCCCGCTCGCCGAGATCCTGTCGCTCGCCAGCCTCGGCGAGGGGTGGGGCTACCTGACGTTAGGCGTCTCGGCAGTCTTCACCGAGGAGCTCGCCCCGTTGCTCGGCGGGCTCGCGGCGGAGCAAGGGCACTTGCAGCTCACGGGGGTGATCCTGGCGACCGCGGCCGGCGTCTTCTTCCTCTCGGCGATCCTCTACTTCGTGGGACGGTGGCGCGCGGCGTGGGTCCGGCTCAAGCTTCGAAAGTCGCCCCCGATCGTGAAGCGACTCCTGCGCGCGATGCGTTGGAGCCCGTGGCGCAGCACGCTGCTTGCCCGCGTCGCCTTCGGGGGGCGCATCGCTCTCCCGCTCGCCTGCGGTGCCGCACACGTCCCGCCCTGGATCTTCCTGACCGGGACGGCGATCGCGTCGCTCGCTTGGGCGGCGGTGCTCTCCGGACTGGGCTGGGCGTTCGGTGAGGGCGCCGTCCTCCTGCTCGGCGAGGTGCGGCGATACGAAGGCGTCGTCGGGCTGGCGCTCCTCCTGCTCGGGCTCACCGCCTATTGGTGGTTGCGGAAGCGGACAAGGGAAAAAACCGCCGCCGCCGAGGCGCGCGAGGGCGCCCGCTGAGCTGGCGCCACGAGCGGTGCGGCACGAGCGGTGCGGTGCCAAGGATGCGCGCCGACTGTCTCGTGTTAGGTGGCGCCGCCGCCGTCGAGCACCGACCGCACCGCTTCGGCCAGCTCGTCGGGACGGAACGGTTTCGGGAGGACACGAGTCGCCCCCAGGTCGCCGGCCGAGTCGAGCGCCAGGAACGAGGCGCGTGAATCTCCTCCTGAGACGGCGACGATCCGCACGTTCGGATCGCGGCTCCGGAGCGCCATGATCGTTTCGATGCCGTCCACGTTCGGCATGTGCAGGTCGGTCACGACGGCGTCGGGATGCACGGCATCCCAGAGCGCCAGGCCCTCGGCGCCATCCTTCGCCAGGTGCACTTCGTATCCGCGCATGCGTAGCGCGCGCGACATCACGTCGCGAACTGCTGCTTCGTCCTCGATGATCAGAATCTGTATCATGTCCTTACGGTATGCACGCTGCACGCGCAGCTGCCGGACACGCCGGGAGATGCCGCACGGATGGGCGTGCAATCTACGTTGTGCGCCGCCGCCGAGTGTCAGACGGTGTCGGTGGAGGCGATAGGGTACTCATCTGTCTTGAGCAGCGCCTGGGCTGGCGGCCCCGACGCACCAAACGTCACGATCAGCGCGACCGCCCCGACAATCACCCCGGAGGCCACGATCACGCGCGGGGTGAGCGCCTCGCCGGCGAACGCCCAGCCGAGGAAGACGGCGACGACCGGGTTCACGTACGCGTACGTCGACACGCGGGCGGGGGTTGAAACGGTGAGCAGGTACATGTACGCCGAGTACGCGAGGAGCGAGCCGAAGGTCAGCAGATAGAGGAAGGACCACCACGCGATGGCAGGAGTGGCGGCGAACGAGAAGCCGCGCCACTGCCCCGTGATCGCCGACAGGACGGTGAGCACGGCGCCACCACACAGCATCTGCATTCCGCTCAGGAGTTGCGGCGACGTAGGGCGCGCGGCTTGGCGGGCGTAGAGCGATCCAGCGGCCCAGATCGACGTGCCGACGATCACCGCCAACGCGCCGGCGACATCGATGCCGCCCCCGCCCATCAGGCTCCCCGGCCCGATGAGGATCGCCATTCCGCACAGCCCCGCCAGCAGGCCGACCAGGATCCCCGCGTTCGGGCGACGCTCGCGATGCCCCATCCAGTCGAAGAGGACCATCCAACACGGGGTGATCGCCACCAGGAGCGAGGCCACGCCAGACGGGATGCGCAGTTCGGACCAGGCGACGGCGGCGTTGGACGCCATCAACATCGTCCCCACGATCGCCGCCGAACGCCACTGCGACTTGCTCGGCGCGGCAGCGCCACGCCCGCGGGCCCACACGTAGAGGATGACGCCGGCCAGCAGAAAGCGGAAGCCGGCCATGCCTAACGGCGGCAGCGAGGCGACCGCGAACTTGATGAAAAGGTAGGTGGAACCCCAGGCGAGATAGACGGCGGCGAACGCGAGCGTCACGCGAGAGCGGGGGGCGTCTGTCATCGCCAGCGGAAGAGCCGGAGGGCGAGCACGAAGGAGAGCCCCAGCCAGGCGGCCATGATGCCGAGTTCACCCGACATCGCGGCCACGCCACTGCCTTGCAGCATGTTCATCCGCATGGCATCCACGACCGCCGTGAGTGGAAGGGCCTGCACAACCGGTTGCACCGCGTTGGGGAAGTTGGTGGCAGCGAAGAAGACCCCGGAGGCAACCCACATCGGGAGCATGACGACGTTCATGAGTCCCGAGGCCCCTTCGAGCGTGCGAGCCCGCGACGCGATGAGCAGCCCGATCGCCCCGAACATCAGCGTCCCGATGACGCACACCAGCGCGAAGGCTCCGAGCGATCCACGCATCGGGACGTCGAAGACGAGGACGCCGAACGCCAGGACAACCAGCACCTCGACCACCATCATCGCGAGGCGCATGAGGAGATACGACAGCAGGTACTGCGCGCGCGACATGGGCGTGGCGATGAAGCGCTTGAGCAGCTTCTTGCGCCGCGCGTCCACGATGCCGAATCCGATCCCCCAGATCCCGCCGCCCATCAGGTTCATGGCGATCAGCCCCGGGAGGACGAAGTCGATGTAGCGCGAGCCGCGCTCGCTCACCAGCGACTCGTGTACCGCCACCGGGTCGGTGCGCCCCGCCGCCTGCTGCAAGGCGTGATCGACCACCAGCCGCGCGGTGCGCGCCTCGGGGCGCGCGGCGTCGAAGCGGTACTCGGCGGTGGCGCCCTCACCCGGGACGACCAGGAGGGCGATCCGTCCGATGCGCAGCGCCGTCGCCGCTGCCGTGTCGTCGAGCACCTCGACGGCAAGGAGCGCATCGCGTGCGAGCGCCGACCGGATCGAGTCGGCCATCGGCGCGCCGGCGAGCACCGCCACCCTGGAAACGTCGGCGGGTCGCGAGCGAAAGGCGATCCCGAGTCCGGTGGCGAGCAGGAGCGGGAAAACGAAGGTCCAGAAGACGGCTTCGGGTTCCCGGTAGAACTCGCGGAAGCGGACGAGCGTCAGCTGCAACATCGGTGAGAGTGGTGCCGATGCAGCCGAGGGCGGCGACACGGTGCTACGGACGGGGCGGCTGTCCTCTCGCGGCGACGGCGACGTTGCCATGTCAGGTGTCCCGCAAGTGACGTCCGGTGAGTGACACGAAGACGTCCTCGAGCGTGGGGGAGTGGGTGCGCAGTTCGGTGAGCGTGAAGCCGCGCCGGGCGATGAGCGCGAGCAGCGCGGGGATCGTCTCGTGCGCGGCCGTCACCTGCAGCGTATGCTGCCCCCCATCGCACCGTGCCCGCAGCACCCCCGGAAGCGCCGCAACCTCATCTGCCGCCAGCCGCTCCCCGTCGCTGACCGCGCACTCGACGACCTGCTCAGCGCCTAACGACCGGATGAGACTGCGTGGCGTTCCGAGCGCGATCACCTGGCCCTGGTCGACGATCGCGATGCGGTCACACAGCCGTTCCGCTTCATCCATGTAGTGCGTGGTGAGCATGATCGTCGTTCCGCCGAGTCGCAGCTGCTCGACCAGCTCCCACAGCTGGCGCCGCGACTGCGGGTCGAGCCCGGTGGTCGGTTCATCGAGGAAGACCAGGGCGGGATTTCCGGCGAGGGCACAGGCGACCGAAAGCCGCTGCTTCTGCCCGCCCGAGAGCGCGTTCACCCGCGCCGATCGTTTCTCGTCGAGTTGGACGCGGGCGATGATCTCGTCAACCGAGGGGCCGTCCCGGTAAAAGGATCGGAAGAGCCGGACCGTCTCGGCGACCGTGAGCTTGTCGGCGAACTGAGTCTCTTGCAGCTGCACCCCCAGCTGCTGCCGCAGCGCGGACTCGTCGGTGCTCCAGCGCTTGCCGAGGACGATCACCTCGCCCCCGTCGGGGTCGAGCAGTCCCTCGCAGATCTCGATCGTCGTCGTCTTGCCGGCCCCGTTGGGTCCGAGCAGGCCGAAGCACTCCCCCGCGGCCACCTGCAGGTCGAGCCCGTTGACCGCGACCACGTCGCCGTAACGCTTGACCAGTGCACGCACGTCGAGGGCGAAAGTGGGGGCGGACGACATGGGGAGGAGTGTAGCGGGTCGGACGGGAGACGGGAGACGGGGGACGGGGGGAGAAGCAGTGCGCGGTTGCGGAAGTTCGGACGCGCTGTTCCTCCCGTCTCCCGTCTCCCGTCTCCCGTCTCCTGTCTCCCGTCCCCCGTCCCTCTTCGAAACCTTCGCGGCGACCGGTCGTAGAACCTCCCATCGCTGTCCCATCTCCGGAGTCCGAAGCATGCTCGCTGTCCTCTCCCTCGCACTCGCCCTCCAACAAGTCACGGTGCGGATCGGGGAGAGTTCCGACAAGGAGCGGGCGGACAGCGTGAAGCGGCAGATGGTCCGCGACTCGATCCGGTACGAGATGATCGAGCGCCAGCATGATCGTGAGCGCCGGCCGGTCCGCCGCATCCCGCTCACCCCCGAGCTCGAGGCGAGTGCCTTTCGCGACCCGGGCGCCCGTACGCTCCTGTTGCGCGCGCGCGACGCGCGGCTGCGCCAGGACTCGTCGCTCCTGAACTACGACGCCAAGGCCTACCAGCGACTTTCCGTGGGGATGGGATTCCGCGCGTTCGGGCGCGATCGTCTGCTCTTTCGCTCCGAGACCGCGTCGCGGGTGCGTTGGTCGCGCGACGGCGGGGTGCACATCGACCTCAACGGATCCCGCAGCGTCTTCCCGTCGATGAAGATCGACGACGGCGACGCCGACCTCAACGACGCGACTCCAATCCCGTATTACCCCGGGCGTGAGGCGCTCTGGATCGGTTCGGGGAAGGTCCGTGCCGAGGTGGACGAGAACGAACTGGTGCATCCCATCGCGTTAGGCGCGGAGGCGTACTATCGCTACGCCACCGGCGACTCGCTCAATATCACCCTCTCCGACGGCAAGGTGATCCGCCTGCGCGAATTGCGCATCGAGCCGAGACGCCCGGAGTGGAAGCTCTCGGTCGGCTCGTTCTGGTTCGACGTCGAATCGGGGCAGCTGGTGCGCGCGGTCTATCGTCTGGCCGTCCCGCTCGACATCTGGTCGATCGTCGACGAGGAAACCAAGCGCGAAGCCGAGGAGGCGATCGCGCGCGGACAGAAGGCCAATCCCGACGACGACGTTCCCGGGTGGGTGAAGGGGATGATGTCCCCGATGCAGGCCTCCCTCGAGGCCGTCACGATCGAGTACGGACTCTATGGCGGACGATTCTGGCTCCCACGCGCACAGTACGCCGAGGGGTGGGCGCGGGCGTCCTTCATGCGCATCCCGTTCAAGATGGAGGAAGGATTCAAGTACGCGAGCGTCAACGGGACCGACTCGATGCCGACGTTGCCCGAGCGGATGACGCGACGTGAGCTGCGCGATTCACTGTTCAACGGCGATACCACGCGCTGGAGCGAACTCACCGACGCGCAGCGCAAGGAGCGCATGGGCATCCTGATGCGCGCGGACTCCGTGCGCCGCGCTCGCGCCGAAGAGACGCGCAAGCAGGACTGCGCAGCGACCGGGCACTACACGCGCGTCGACACACGCATGGACCTTCAGCTCCGTACGGCGATGCGGCTTCCGTGCGACGAGAAGGCGCTGGCGAACTC
>JBDTUA010000257.1:0-7897 GCA_040007995.1 Gemmatimonadota bacterium
CAGCGGCCGAGTGGCAGCGGCCGAGTGGCAGCGACCGTCTGGCACCGTCGCGGGGAGGGGCGTGCGGTCGGAGCGGACGCGGCGAGCGACTAGTCGGCCCCTGCATCCTGGTATAGTTTGTGAAGGAATTCACAAGCCATGATCCTCCCGTGAAGCGCATAGCCGACAGCACGGTCCGACGACTCTCCGTGTACCTCCGATTCCTCGAGGATTCGGTGACACGCGGCGTCCAGACCATCTCCAGCGAGGAACTGGCGCGGCGCGGTGGGACGACGTCGGCGCAGGTGCGCAAGGATCTCTCGTTCTTCGGGTCGTTCGGCAAGCGGGGCCTGGGCTATCCGGCGGCCGAACTGACGACGTCGTTGCGCGACATTCTCGGGCTCGACAAGGAATGGCGCGTCGTAATCATCGGCGCCGGGAAGATCGGGACGGCGCTGGCGCAGTACCACGGATTCCGGCAACGCGGCTTCAACATCATCGCCGTCTACGACGCCGATGCGCGCAAGGTCGGGAGCAAGTGGGACGACCTGGTGGTGCGCGACATTCGCGACGTGGAGGCGGATGTGCGGGCCGAGCAGCCCGACATCGCCGTGCTGACCGTGCCGGGGGAGGAGGCCCAGACGGTCGCGGAGCGCCTCGTCGCCGCCGGGCTCAAGGCGATCCTCAACTTCGCGCCGGTGCAGCTGCAACTCCCCGCCGACGTGACGGTGCGCCACGTGAACATGGCGATGGAGCTCGAGGGACTGAGTTACGCGCTGACGAACCGCGACCGAAACGGCGAGATGTCCTGATGGCCGCCGTCGGCGGCAGGCGAGGGTGGCGGCGTCTCGCCGCGCGAGACCGCTCGCCTAACGAGGTCCTCCGCCGAGGGCGCGCAGCAGCTGCGCGAATTCGGCCGGGCCCAGCGTCTCGGGACGCGCTGCCACGTCGATTCCACAGGTCGCCAGCGCCGACTCGGCCTCGGGTGCCCCGATCCCGTACAACGAGCGCAGCACGCGGCGCATCTGCTTGCGGCGCTGTCCAAAGGCCCCCTGCACCAGTCGCGAGAAGGGCCGCTCCTCCGCGGGACCGACCACGGGGTCTGGGCGCGGGGTGATGCGGAGGATGGCCGAGTCGACCTTCGGGCGCGGGTGGAAGGCGCCAGCCGGCACACGCGCCACGAGTTCGGCGCGCGCGAGCGCCTGCACGTTCGCCGAGAGCGCGCCATACGCATCGTCACCCGGCGCAGCGGACACGCGCTCGGCGACCTCTTTCTGCACCAGGAAGACCATGCGCTCCGGGCGAGGCGCCTGCAGCGCCTGGAAGATGATCGGGGTGGTGATGTAGTACGGCACGTTGCCGACGAGCGCCCACGGTCCGTCGACGAGGGCGGGGAGCGACGTCTCGAGCACGTCGCCCTCGACGATCGTCACGTGCGGGGCGCCGACGTAGCGCGCACGCAGGTGCGGAATCAGCAGCGCGTCGATCTCCACCGCGACGAGTCGCTCCGCGCGCGCGGCGAGCAGGTCGGTCAGGGCGCCGCGGCCGGGACCGATTTCCACGATCGTCTCCCCGGCGCCGGGGGCGACGGCGTCGACGATGCGTTCGAGGATGCGTTTGTCGGTGAGGAAGTGCTGTCCCAGCCGCTTGCGCGCGGGCGGGAGTCCATCGCGCGGCGGACGTTCGTTCATCGTGTTCCTAACTACGAGCTACGAGTAGCGTGAGGTCGTCCCGCCGAATGGCGTCGCCGACGTGGGCGCGCAGGGCATCGAAGACTTTCTCCACCACGTCGCGCGGATGGTCGTCCGGCGCATCGCGCACGATGTCGAGGACGACCTGCTCCCCGAGGCGGGCATCCAGCCGGTTCCGGGCGTCTGAGATTCCGTCGGTGAAAAGCAGGAGCCGGTCGGCACCCGCATGCCACGGGCGCTCGACGGCCGACGGATGCTCTCCGCCCATGCCTAACGGTACGTCGAGCGCGGCGAGTCGCTCGGTCGTTCCGTCTCCGGAGATGAGGAAGGCGTGGGGGTGGCCGGCGTTGGCGTAGCGCAGCGTCCCGCGTCTCGGGTCGAGCACGGCGTAGAAAATGGTGACGAACATCTCGGTGCTCTCGAGTTCCTCACGCAACGTCGCGAGGAGCGCATTGAGCACCTCCGCGGGATCCACCGAGGTCTGGGCGTGGATCGCCGACGCGCTCATCGCCAGCGCCATGATGAGCGCCGCGCGATAGCCGTGGCTCGAGACGTCGCCGATCATCACCCCGGTGCGTCCGCCCCCAAGGCGGAAGAGGTGATAGAAGTCCCCTCCCACGCTGTCGGCCGGGACGACGCGCGCCGAGACCTGGGCCTCCGGCTCGAAGAGGCGCGTGTCCGGGAGGAGCTTCATCTGCAGGTCGTTGGCCAGCTGCATCTCCTGCTGCAGCCGCTGCTGGGCGAGCGAGCTGCGGACGAGCCGCGCGTTCTGGATCGCGGTCCCGATCTGGGTGGCGATGGCGGTGACGAGC
This sequence comes from Gemmatimonadota bacterium, assembly GCA_040007995.1. Classification (GTDB taxonomy): domain Bacteria; phylum Gemmatimonadota; class Gemmatimonadetes; order Gemmatimonadales; family Gemmatimonadaceae; genus SCN-70-22. The sequence continues at coordinate 2,483 of JBDTUA010000257.1, forward strand.
TTTTCGTCGCCGGCGCTGAACGGTTCCCCGCTCCGGCGCTGCGAGAGGTTCACCACGCCTAACGGGATCGCACCGAGCGGACTGGGATTGGTCCAGAGGATCGGGACGGAGAGGAGCGCGCCCTTGCGGTAGAGCGATTCCGCCTCGCACGGGAATTCCCCTTCCTCGAGAATCAGGGCGCGTTGGTCGCGGAAGACCCGCGCCGAGACGCTGGCCGGATCGTGGGTCCCGATCGGGGGGGCGTCGGCCGCCTCGAAGCCGAGCGCGGTCACGACCTGCAGCGTGTCCGTCACCCGGTCGTGCACCAGGATGGCGGCCCGTCGTGCCCCGACCGTCTCGCAGATCTCGGCCAGGATGCGGAACGCCGCCTCCTCCAACGACACCGTGCGCCCGAGGATCTCGCTGGTGGTGTAGAGGAGGTTGATCTCCTCGTACCGCTCGGCGAGTTCGTACGCAGCGTGCTCCACCTCCAGCGCCGACTGGAAGAAGTGGGCAACGATCGGCAGCAAGAACTGCAGCGACGCGGCCGGCGCGACTCGGGTGTCGCGGCACGGGCCGACCGTGATCCACGCCCGGCGCGGACCGGGAACACCCCCCGCGAGGAGCACCCCGTCGCCGGTCTCGATTTCGGCAGGAGGACTGCCGGGAACGAGCATGTCAAGAATCCGTGGGACGGGCCCGAGCCAATGCCCGAACTCGGGAATGATCGGCGCCTGCTCCGAGGCTCGCGTCCAGACAACGGCGGGGATACCAGTCAGCGCCTGAAAGCGCTCGAGGATCGCGACGAGCTCCTTCATTGCTGCCGCAGCGTCAGGCGGACGACGTTGCCACCGTCGGAGAATCGCTCGACGCGATCCATCAGGCGCGTCATCAGGAAGAGCCCGCGTCCGTCTTCGCGTTCCAGCTGGCCGGGATCGGACGGATCGTGCAGGCAGGAATCGAACTCGAATCCTGCCCCCTGATCGACCACCTCGAGGATGAGCGCCTGCTCGACGATGTGCGCCCGGATCCGCACGCGCTTCGTCACGTCCTCGCCATTGCCGTAGATGATGGCGTTGGAAAGTGCTTCGGTGAGCGCGACTGGCACCTGCAGGTTGCAGGCGCGCGGGGAGAACGCGAGTTCGGCGCAGCTGCGCGTCACCATCCGCACGACCCGCTCGATGTACCGCAGGTCCGAGGGGATTCGTACATCCATCGGAAAGCCGCTGCCGTTGAGAGGCACGTCGGCTGGAACGCCGTCCGTCGGCTCGCTCATCACCTGAAGAACGCGCGCGATGCGGCCAACGTCACACGCGGGCGCGCCAAGGAACCAGTCGAGGAACCAGTCGAGGAACCAGTCGAGGAACTAGTCGAGGAACCAGTCGAGGGCATGGGCAGCCGGGGGTGCGCGCGCTTACAGGCTGCGCAGTGCTTCGTCCCGGTTGCTCGCAATCTGGAACAGCGTGTCGAGCTTGGTGAGCTCGAATAAGGTCTTGAGGTCGTCGTTGAGGTTGGCCAGGCGCAACGCCCCACCCGCTTCCCTGATCTTCTTGGACAGCGAAACGAGGACGCCCAAGCCCGAGCTGTCGATATAGCCGGTCTGGCTGAAGTCCACGAGAAATTTACGCTCGCCACGTTCGAGTTCGTCGAGCACTTTCTGCTTCAACTCCTGACGGTTGCCGACGATCAGCTGCCCTTCAACGTCCACGATGCAGACTTCACCCTGCTTCTTGATTGCGAAGCTCATTCGAGTTCTCCCAGAGGTCCGCCGCGATCGCTGAGGGTACCACGCGCCTGTAAGGCGGTGATCGCGGCAACGTTGATAATGTCGTCAGCTGTCGCCCCGCGCGACAGGTCGTTGCAGGGATGGGCCAAACCCTGCAGGATCGGACCGATCGCCGTCGCGCCCGCCAGACGCTCGACGAGCTTGTACGCGATGTTGCCTGCGTCGAGTGACGGAAAGACGAGCACGTTGGCCGCTCCCGCGACCTTCCCCGTGCTGGCCTTTAGCGCGGCGACCTCGGCGATGAGCGCCGCGTCGCCCTGCAGTTCTCCGTCGACGAGCAGCGTCGGCGCGCGCTCTCGGACGAGCGCGAGCGCCTCGCGCACCCGTTCAACCGACGGCGACGTGGCGCTCCCCAAGGTGCTGAAGGAGAGCAAGGCGACGATCGGTATGTCGCCCACGATGCGCGACCGGTCGCGAGCGGCGGCGATCGCGATGTCCGCCAGCTGCGTCGGCGTCGGTAACGGGATCACCGCGCAGTCCGTGAAGGTGAGAACCTCGCGCGCGTCGCCGCGAAAGGGGGCGACGTCCATGTAGAAGGCGCTGGAGACAGTACGTACACCGTCGGCAGGGCCGACGAGCCACAGCGCGGCGCGCAGGACCTCGGCGGTCGTCGTCACGCACCCAGCCACACAGCCGTCCACATCGCCGTGCCGGACAAGGTCGTCCGCAAAGAGGAGCGGAGTGGCAGCGAGCCGTTCGGCCTCGCCATCGTCGAGCGGGCGCCCGCGTCGGCGCGCCACGAGCGACGCTGCGACGCGCGCGGTTCGCGCATCGCTTGCCGGATCGATGACTTCGAGCCCGAGGCGCTCGAAGGGTCGCGCATTGGCGGCGGGATCGAGAATAACGACCGGTACGACGATCCCTTCGCGGTGAATCGCGACGATCGCGTCCTGGATGCGCGGGTCGGCCGATTCGGGAAAGGCGATGCGCGCGCCGAGGACGGAGGCGCGGCGGCGCAAGGCGCCGACGAATCCCGCGTCGGACGACATGCCTAACGCTGCTCGAACTTCTGGCGCAGCGCCTCGGCGACGCTCGGGTGCACGAGCCCCTCGAGCTTCCCCCCGAAGCGCGCCACCTCGCGCACCAGCGAGGCGCTGATGTACGTCGTGTCGAGCGACGGCACCATGAACACCGTTTCCAGTTCCGAGGAGAGGTGGCGGTTCATCAGCGCCATCTGGTACTCGTACTCGAAGTCGCTGACCGCGCGCAAGCCGCGGATGAAGAGTCGTGCCCCCTTTTCGCGCGCGAAGTTGACCAGCAGCCCCTGGAACTGGTGCACTTCGATGCGAGGGTTGTCGCCCACGGCGGCGCGGACGAAGGCGGCTCGTTCCTCGAAGGTGAAGAGCGGCTGCTTGGACACGTTGACGGCGATGGCGACGATGAGGCTGTCGACAAAGCTCAGGCTGCGGCGGATGAGGTCTTCGTGTCCCCGGGTGATGGGGTCGAAGGAACCGGCGTAGATGGCGACGCGGGGCATGCGCGGGAGGGCGAGGGACGACGGGGCGCGGGGAATACTAACCCGAGGAAGTACCGCCGCCATCAGGCACAGGGGGGACATCGCGGTACATCGTGACGACACTCGTCCCGTAGCGTCGCGACGTCCCGCCCTCGGGGAGCGCCTCGTCGACGTGATGTTCGACGGTGAGCACGTGCGCGAACGGGGAGGCTTGCCAGGCGCGGACCAGCGCGGGGGCGAGCCCGCGTCGATACGGGGGGTCAGCGAGGGCGATGTCGTACGTTCGCGGGGCGAGCTGCTCCACGAAGCGGAGCGCCTCGGTGCGGTGGATGGCCAGGTGCGGGAGCGCGGCCAGTCCCTCGCCGTTGGCGCGAATGGCCCGGACGGAGGGCGCGGCGGATTCGACAAAGTCGCAGAAGGCCGCGCCGCGCGACAGCGCCTCGAGCCCCAGCGCCCCGCATCCGGCAAAGAGGTCGAGGACGCGGGCACCGGGAAGCTCCGCGTGCAGTCGGCTCATCCAGGCCTCGCGCACGCGATCGGCGGTGGGTCGCACGTCCTCGCCGGGGGGCGCCGAGATCACGCGCCCGCGCCAGCGTCCGGCAATGATCCGCACCGTTAGGCGCGCAGGTCGACCAGTCGCGCGACGAGCCGGGACTCGCCGCGGTAGCTGTCGCGTTCGAGGCGGAAGGCGACGTCGAGCGGGACGCTGGACGAGAGCTCACTCGCGCGGTCCCCCATGCCCCAGCCGATCGCCTCGAGCGCGCCGCCGTCGCGCGCCAGCTGCAACTTGAGGCCGCCTTGCCCGACCACCCGCGGGGCGGCGGCCAGGCGGACGCCGCGCGCCGTCATCACCGGGGCGGGATTGCCGACCCCGAACGGTTCGAAGTGGCGCAGCAGCGTCTCGAGGTCGTCGGTGATTGCCGCCAGCGGGAGCTCGACGTCGATGCGCACCCGCGGGACCAGGTCGTCGTCGGTGAGGCGCTCGCGCGCGACCGCGTTGAAGCGGGCCGCGAAGGGCGCCAGCTGGTCGGCCGCGATCGTGATCCCGGCGGCGGCGCGGTGTCCGCCGTACCGCACTAACAGGTCCTTGCAGGCGGTCAGTCCGCTGTGAAGGTCGAAGGCGCCGATCGAGCGCCCCGATCCCTTCCCCATCCCCTGGTCGAGCGCGACCATCAGCACGGGGCGCGCGAGGTCCTCGACGAGGCGCGACGCGACGATTCCGATGACGCCGGGATGCCACCCCTCGGCACCGAGGACGACCCCCCACGTCTCGTCGAGGTCGAGGCGATCGGCCATGGCGCGCGCCGCCCCGAGCGTGGCCCGGTCGAGCTCCTGGCGCGCGCGATTCATCTCCTCCAGCTCGCGCGCGATGCGATTGGCCGCGCCCTGGTCCGTGGCGAGGAGGAGCTCCACGCCGCGCATCGCGTGCCCGACCCGCCCCGCGGCATTGAGGCGCGGGGCGAGGATGAAGCCGACGCGTCCGGCCGTGAGCGCCTTCCCGTCCAGCCCCGACGCCTCCAGGAGGGCGCGCAGCCCCACGTGGCGCGTCTCGGCCATGAGCTTGAGCCCGAAGCGGACCAGGACACGGTTTTCGCCACGGAGCGGCGCAACGTCGGCGATGGTCGCCAGGGCGACGAGGTCGAGGAGATGCAAGGCGACGTTCTCCGCCCCGCCTAACGCCGCGAGCAGCGCGGTAGCCAGCTTGAACGCCACCCCGGCCGCGCAGAGGTCCTTGTCGGGATACTCGCACCCGTCCTGTCGCGGATTGAGGACGGCGAGGCAGTCCGGGACCGGGCGGCTCGGCAGGTGGTGGTCCGAGACGATCACGTCGATTCCGGCGCGGACGAGAGTGGCGATCGCCTCGTGCGCGCTCGTTCCGCAGTCGCAGGTGAGAACGACGCGTGCCCCCGCCTCGTGTGCCGCCCGCACACCCGCGTCGCCCAGATCGTAGCCGTCCTGCAACCGATGCGGGAGAAATGGGATCGCGCGTCCGCCAAGGTGCTGGATCACGCGCACCATGATCGTGGTCGAGCAGATCCCGTCCACGTCGTAATCGCCATGCACGAGGATCGTTTCACCGGCACGGATCGCCGCTGCGAGGCGGTCCACGGCGCGGTCCATTCCGCGCATCGCGCTCGGCGGATGCAGCTGGTCCAGGCGCGGGCGCAGGAACTGCTTGGCGGCGCCTACCTCC
>JBDTUA010000258.1:0-7882 GCA_040007995.1 Gemmatimonadota bacterium
CAAGCGGGAACGCGAGCCGCTCGATCCGGCCGACGTCGCGCAGGCGCTCGCCGCCCTGCACGCGCGCGTGGACGAAGCGGTCGCAGAACTCAAGACGATCGATGTCGCCACGCTCGGCGACTTCCGCGGCGTAGGGCGGTCGAAGCTTCCGTCGACCGTCGTCGGGTGCCTCATGCACGGCGCCGAGCATGCGATGCGACACGTGGGGCAACTCTCGGTGACGATGCGGGTGGTGCAGGGCGCAAGTAAACATTAGGTCGAATGCCCGGGAATGACCGCCGGGCCGTGACCTCTGCTGACAGCGCCTAACGCGGTACCACCCCTAGCACCCCCAGCAACTCCCGGCTCCGATACACCCGCCCCGCCCGCATCACCAGCTCGGTCTTCCGCAGGTCGGTGATGTGCTCGGCGGGGCGCCCGGCGACGATGGCGAGGTCGGCGACCTTGCCCACCGATACGCTGCCGTAGTCGTTGTCCTGCTTCATCACACGCGCCGACGTGATCGTCGCGATCTGCAACACGTTCGGCGCGGGGATCCCGGCTCGCTCGTAGATCTCCAGCTCGCCGTGATACGACAGCCCGGCGACGTTGTCAGTCCCGGCCACCAGCGTCACCCCGGCATCGAAGAGGCGCTTGAGCATGCGACGGTACGCGGCCGATGCCGACTGTGCCCGCGCGGTCGCCTCCGACGATCCCCCTCCCCCGGCGCGCAAGCCGCGCTGCTCCAGCGGCGGCAGCCAGTCTATCGTCGGACCGAAGACGGGATCGGTCCCGTCGGGGAGCGCCCGCGAGCGATCCTGCCAGATGTTGAAGGTCCCATCCACCACCGTGCCATGGTCGCGCAGGAAAGCGATGAGCGCCGTGACCTCGGGCGCATCGACGTTGAAGGTCGGGGCGACGATGCTGGCGACCTCGGAGTAGGCCCGCATGCGTGGGACGTACAACGAATCCTGGAAGAAGGTCGAGAAGAGGAAGGCCGCGTGCTGCACCTCGTCGTAGCCCACGCGCACGGCGGCGACGACGCTGAGTCCACGCGCGACGTGTCCGCTGAGTCGCATCCCGCGCGCATGCGCCTCGCTCGCGATCGCCGGGACGAGATCGGGATGCACGAGGTTGTAGAGCTTGATCTGCTTGTAGCCGAGCGAGTCGTAACGCGCGACCCAGGCACGCGCCTCGTCCTCCGTACGCACAAGGACCTCGGAGGGGCCGGCCCACTTCCCCGGGCCCTCGATGAAACCGGCCAGTACCAGGCGCGGGCTGAGCAGCGTTGCGCGATCGGCGCGCGCGCGCCGCGAGGTGGCGACGTCGATGTCCGAGGCCATGTCGCGCACCGTCGTGATCCCGCTCGCCAGCTGCAATATGCCATCGGCACTCCCCTGGAACGCATGCGTGTGCATGTCCCACAGCCCCGGGATGATCGTCTTTCCGCCGGCATCGATGACCGTCGCCCCGTTCGGCGTCTTGACTGAGTCGGCAGGTCCGACCGCGACGATGCGATCGTTCGCGATGACGATCGTCGTGCGTGGGCGCATCATCCCCGTCTCGCTGTCGAACAGGTCGCCGTTACGGATGACGAGCGACGTCGACGGTTTCGGCGCGAACTGCGCGGCGAGCGCGGCGTCGCGCGCCTCGAGATACTGCAGCTCATGCGCGCGCAACTCCGGCAGCACCCCCTCGGCGCCGCGCCGCACGGCGATGAACCAGCCGGCGTTCGAGGCGAAGAGCTGCCCGCGCTCGTCGAGCCAGACGAGCGTGGGGCTCATCCCGGCGCCATCGACGACCGCCAGCCGCAATCGCGTCGGCTGGCCGGCAACGACAAATGATGTATCGATCGCGACCTCGACGCGCGCCATCCCCTTCGGGACGGTCGGCGCGCGCTGTTGCGGCTGGCGGAGCAGATACGCGGCGAGCGCCGCGTCGTCGAATGGAGTGGCGGTGCCGGCCAGATAGAACGCGTCCGGCGGAAGGGCGGTGGTGGTCGTGTCGTCGTCGGACCAGGCGCGCACCACCCCGTCCCGCAACTCGAAGAAGTCGGACGAGAGCACGACCGGCTTCCCCGAGATATCGGCGGCGGCGGCCTGTGCCCCGCCACTGCGCACCTCACCCCACACTGGCCGACCGCCGCTCAGGCGATAGTAGCCCTCTATGCGCGGTCCGCGCTGCCGGTCGACGTGCAGGTAGTGCACTCGCACCGAGTCGCCGGTGGTGACGAGCTGCATCTCACCGGCACGGCGTCCGTGGTTCCAGACGATGAAGTCGAGGGAGTCACGGGCGGGCGCCTGTGCGGCGCCGAGCAGGAGGAACAGCGAAACGAGCTGCATGGGGTCTCACCGGGTCCGAGAGAAAGAACTGTCGGGCACTACGGCGTGTGGAGCAGGAGGTTGCGGTGCGCCACGCGTTCCACGACTGCTTGCTGCCAAGCAGCGAACTACTCTCCGCGCGATCCAGCCGCTCACCCGCCCTCACCCGCCCTCACTCACGCTCACTCACGCTCACCCGCGCTCACCCGCGTCCCACGAAGTACGGACGCGGCGCCGCCTTCGCCTCGGGCCACACCCGCGCCGCGTCCGCCCCTGCGTAAAACATCCCGTTCTTCACCACGTAGCGGATCTTTCCCACGTTGGCGATGTCCTCCAGCGGATTGGCCTCCAGCACCACGAGGTCGGCAAGCTTCCCCAGCTCGAGTGAGCCCAGCTGGGCGTCAAGCCCGTGCTGCGTCGCCCCGCGGATGGTCGCGATCTCGAGCACCTCGGCGGGGGTGAAGCCGCTCCGCGACAGCAGGTCGAGCTCCCAGTGCGCATCGAGACCGAACATCTGCCCGTGCGCTCCCAGCTGCAACGAGGTGCCGTTGCGATAGAGCTTCCGCAACTCGGCCCCCATCGTCAGGACCGCCATGTCCTCCGGCCACAACTTCACCGGGCTCCGCACGCGCATGAGCTGCTCGGGGGTGATGAAGCGCGTGAGCTTGGGATCTTCCCACAGTTTGCTCGCCTGGTGGTACCACCCTTCCCCCATGGCGACGTTGTAACCGACGAGCAGGGTCGGCGTCATCCCGGCCTTGGTACCGCCCCAGAACTGCACGACGTCATCGTGGAACGGCGAGAGCCCCATGGAGTGCTCGATCCCCGTCACGCCGTCGAGCAGTTGCGTGAAGTTCATCTGCGGATCGCTGGATGATTCCGACAGCACGTTGAGCCCCAGGTCGCGGGCGGCCGCGATGGTCAGCGAACGGCGCACGCGGATGCTCTGCGCGTAGTCTTTCACCGCGATCGCTCCGTGATCCTTGTTCCAGCGCAGCTGCTCTCGCGCTTCATCCAGCGTCTCGAACGGGCGGTACATGAGGCGGCGGAAGCCGTGGCGCGTGCCGAAGATCGCCGAACCGGTCGTGAAGAAGCGCGGGCCGGTCATCGTGCCGGCGCGCAGCATGTCGGAGAGCCAGCCGTCGCGATACTCGTTCCCGTACACCTCAACCATCGTCGTCACGCCGTAGGCGAGCGGGGCGCTCATGTACGTGGGCTGCTGCTCGATCACGTGCAGCGTCGAGTGCTCGATGTGCGGGTGCGCATGCGCGTCGATGAGTCCGGGGATCACCGTCTGGCCGGCGAGGTCGAAGACCTTCGCCCCGGCCGGCACGGCGACGGCGGTGCCTAACGCAGTGATACGCCCGCCGGTGATCACGATGGTCGCGTTCTCCAGCACCTCGCGCCGGGCGTTCATCGTGATCACGCGAACGCCGGTGAGCGCCACCGCGCCTTGTGGTCGGTCGATCTCGTAGCTGATGCCGAGTGCGGTGCGGCGCGCGGTCGATCCCGGGACGCGCGCTCCGCTCCACGATTCTCCTGCCACACGCGCCTTGGGGGCTCGCGACTCGGTGAGCAGCTGGGCGACCGGCTTCTCGTAGAATCCACCGCCCCGCGTCCAGCCCAGCGTCGCGCCATCGGTCGACCAGGTGAGGTAGCCGCCGTCCTCCGGGTCGACCCGCACCGCTCCCCCGGTGCCGTCGGCGGGCGAGATGGCGACCGGCTGTCCGGCGTACGTCCACGGCACGATGAAGCTACGCTGGTATTCGCGCACGGCGATCCAGCGCAGATCGGGGGAGGGAACCGCGGCCACTGCGTTAGGGAAGCGGAAGAGGACGACCTCGCCGCTTCCGTCGCGCCCGATGCGCTTGAGGACGAGGTCCTCGCCCTCGAACTCGGTGAACAGGAGCGACGCACCGTCAGCCGCAAACATCACGGTCGGGGGGATCTTGCCGGCGATGTTCGCGTACTCGAGGGCGTGACCCGAGATCCCGGTTACGCGATGTTCGGTGCCGTCAGCCTCGCGCACGAGCAGGTCGAACTGCGTCTCGTTCGACAGCCACAGCCCACCGGCGAGCCCCGCCGCGCCGCGCACATAGGCGAGGCGCGCGCCATCCGGCGACACAGCGATGCTTCCGTACTGCGCCGGGACAGTCGTCAGGCAGGTCGGTGACGCGTCGAGCGACGCCTTGCGGCACACGGCGCCGAGGCTGTCGTCGGTCCACCTCGCGAAGTACAGCGCGCCGCTCCGGGCATCGTACACCGGGCTGGTCTCCAACGCGCTCGAGTTGGTGAGATTGCGCGGGGCGCCGGCCGCACCGACCAGCCAGAGGTCGCCTAACGCTTCATAGAGAATCCCCTGCGGGATGCGGCTCCCCCAGCGGTGCGCACGGGTCGTCGCGCGCTCGGTCGGTTCTTCAGTCTTGAAGCGGATCGTCTCCGACAGATCACGCTCGACTGGAGCAGTGAACGCCAGCGGGGTGGCACTTCCACTCGCGACATCGACCGCGGTGATCGCGCCGCCCACAGTCACGAAGAGGCGCGTCCCGTCGGGGTGCCAGGCGATCGTCGGCGACGGGCCCAGCGTCGAGGCGCTCTGCTGACGGTCGCGATCGAGTCCGCGAAGGAGGACACGCTCTCGCCCCGTCGTCAGCTCGCGTACCATCAGGACGGTCTCGTCGATCGCGCGATGTACATACGCCATCTGTCTCCCGTCCGGCGACAGGGCGACGGCGAATGCGCCACCCGGGCGCGCGACACGGGTGGTGAGCTCGCCGGTCGACTCGTCGTACCGATCGATGCGTGTCCCGCTCGGCGGGACAACATACGGATTGAAGGCGAAGGCGTAGATGGGCGCCGTGCTCCGCTCGAACAAGACGCCGGACCCGCGAGGCTCTGCGACCGCCCCTCCCAGCACGTCGTTCCCCTCGACGAGCAGCTGACGGCCTCCGAGCCGGTCGAAGGCGACGAGCTGGTTCGGCATGCCGTCGCCCTCGGCGATCGCGTAGACGCGGCGACCATCAGACGACCAGGACGGGCGATAGTAGTTCTCGCTCATGGCGATACGAGCCGCCGAGATGCGCTCCAGCGCGCCCCCCTGACGATCCATCACCCAGACGTCGTAGCTCCCGGCGCGATCGGAGGAGAAGACAATCGACTGGCCGTCGGGGCTGTAACGCGGGAAGAGATTCCACGACCGCCCACTCGTCAGGCGCTTGGCTCTGCCTCCCTCCACCGGCATTTCGTAGATGTGGCCGAGCAGGTCGAAGGCGAGCGACCGTCCGTCAGGAGCGACGGCGAGGCTCAACAGCGTCCCGGCGTGTGCCTCGAAGGCGAACCGGTGCGACGTTCCCGTCGGCGTCTCCACGCTCCAACGAGCTGGTGCCTGTCCGGTCGCCTGTGCGGCGAGTGTCGAGAAGGACAGGAGACCGACAGTCGCGGCAGCGACCAGGGCGGCCACGACGTGGGTGGGGCGGGGCGGAGATCCAGTCGTCATCGCGCGCTCCGGGTCGGCGGTCGCCGCTCGAGGCGATCGACCTGGTCAGGTGCGACCGACGGTCGCGTCGCGAATGTGCCGGTCGTTGCGAGGGGCGTCAACGATACAAGACATAGTCGGCCCTGCCTCGCCCTCCGCCGCGTTCACGTCGACGCGTCACCCGACTCCCGCGTCATCTCGATCATCGTGCGGCGAAAGCCCGCGCGCTCGAACAACCGCTGCGCCACCTCGTTCCGTTCCGCTCTCGTCAGCACGACGCGTGGTGCACCGCGTGACTCGAGTTCGGCCAAGGTTGTTTCCAGCAGCAAGCGTCCCACTCCGCGCCCGCGATATCCGCTCTCGACGACGATGTCGTACAGCACTCCCGCCGGTCCGCGCAGTGCCATGTAGTCATAGCCTTCAATGGCGCCGTAGGAATACCCGATGACGTCGCCGTGATCATCGGCCACGAGTATGACGACGCGCGGATCGCCGAGCTGTCGCACGAGAAAGCCGGCGTAGTCCGCTGGGGTCCGGTCGCGGGCGGCAAGGAATCGCCGTGAGTCGAACGCGTGGTGCGTTTCCACCAGCAGCGCGCCGAGTCGCCCGAGGCGTGGAAGGTCGGCGCTCGTCGCGGGGCGGATGACGGGATTGAGTAATGCGTCGCTGCTCATCGCGTTCGTCTCCTGGGGTCGACCACCGGCGTGACGCGGCACGCGTGCGGTCGCGTGCATCATCGCACCCGCGTTACCCTCCAATAAAGCGTCGAGATCACCTTTCATCCAGTTGACGCCGTTTCGCGGCGCGTGAAGCCTGTCTAGCCAGTACGCGGCCGGGAATCGGTGCGTATTGCCCCATGAGCGCGCGGCGCCTCTGCCGGGAAAATCGATGAACTTCAGTCGATGCACGCCATGTGGAGAACTCGCGGCTGTGACGCACGCATATCCAGAGCGGGACACTCGCGTCGTCTCGCATTAGTTTGCGAATCGAAGCTCACACCGCATCTCGACGACGAGCACATCCGCGTCGAGTCGATCAGACGTCACATCCTTCCCACTTGCGATGACCGATCCGCACGCGCTCGCGGCGAACGCCACCGCCTCCATTCCCGCGCTTGTCCCCTATGCCGATCGGCATCAGGGATGTGGCGGCGTCTTCACCGCCACCATGATCACCAAGACCGAGTCGATGGTCGGTCTCACCGTGACGGTGCCGCGACGCGTGCTGCGTTGCAGCAAGTGTGACGCGCAACGGCGGGCGCCGGAGCAGGTGGAAGGCGACTACTTCGCCACGATGTCGGCGATCCGCGAAACGCACGGTCTCCTCACCCACCAGGAAATCCGCCGGACCCGCGAGGCGCTCGGCGTCGCTCCCGACGAGTTCGACCAGTTGCTGGGCCTTCCCAGCGGCATCTCGAAGGGATGGGAAACACAGCGCCACCTGCAGAATGCCGCTGCCGATGCACGCATCCGCGCGCTACAGGACGTGGAGCACGCCAAGGGCGTCGCGGTGGGCGCCCGCGTGACGTTGCGCCTCACGGAAGAAGAGCGCGCCGCCTTCAAGCCCCCCGCCTTCCTGCGTCGGAAGAGCGGAGCGGCCGTCAGCGCCGAGATTGACGGCGAGGGGCCGCTCTGACGGTTCGATAGCGGTCGACTCCGCGAGCACTTGTCGACAATCTGCGGCGCGCGCGGCACCCCTTCCCGCACCCGCATTGCACCTCCACGGAGCACGCCGATGTTGATAAAGCGCAGCGGTTCGCAGCCGTCGGCCACGGGACCAGCCGACTGGTTCACCGGCACCGTTCGAATCGATCCCTTGTATGGCGTCAGCGCGCCGGCGCGTGCCGCGGCCAACGCTGTCACCTTCGAACCCGGCGCGCGCACGGCGTGGCACACCCATCCGCTCGGGCAGACGCTCATCGTCACCGCGGGTCACGGGCGCGCGCAGCGCGACGGCGGACCGGTTGAGGAGCTTCGCCCCGGGGACGTGGTCTGGTTCGAGCAAGGGGAGAAGCACTGGCACGGCGCTTCACCGACCACGGCGCTCACCCACATCGCCGTCCAGGAATCGCTCGACGGCAAGGCCGTCGATTGGCTCGAGCACGTCA
>JBDTUA010000259.1:0-7878 GCA_040007995.1 Gemmatimonadota bacterium
CGGGCGAGTTCAACTGCCTCAGCAAGTACAGCGACGCCAAGCCCGAGGAGTGCTCCGAGCTGCGCTTCGCCGTCACCGAAGGCAGCGAGCTTCTGCGGTCGTTCAAGACACCGTCACTCCGCAACGCCGTCGGTCGTGCGCCGTTCATGCACGGCGGTCAGCTGGGCACGATCGGTGATGTGCTCGACCACTACAACCGTGCGCCCGGCGCGCCAGCGGGAAAGAGCGAGCTGAAGAAGCTGCGGCTCTCGAAGGCGGAGCTGCGGCAGATCGAGGCGTTCCTGAACACGCTCGTCAGTCCGCTCGCATTTCCGCAACGTGACGACTCCACGCACACGGCGGCCGCCGGCCGCGGTTAGTCGTGCAGTCGTGCCAGATACGCATGCACATCGCTGATCGCGACCGAACCTTCTCCGACAGCTGATGCGACGCGCTGGGTGGCGCTGGCTCGGACGTCACCCACCGCGAAGACACCCGGAACGCTCGTTCCGAATGCGAACTGCGTTGCGCGGGGGCTGGTCGACGACGCGCGTGACCCGGTCAGAATGAATCCGCGGTCGTCTCGCTCAAGCTCGGGAGGTAGCCAGTCCGTCTGTGGTGCCGCGCCGATGAGAATGAATACCGCCATCGCCGGCACCTCCTCGATCAGCCCAAGGATCCGGTCTCGCAACACGAGGGAACGCAGACGCTGATCGCCATGCGCTCCCACGATCTCGCAGTTCAAGCGCACGGCGACATTCGACGAAGCCTCGATATCACGAATCAGGTAGTCAGACATCCCCTTGGCCAGCGATGAGCCCCGAACGAGAATGGTGACCTTCGTTGCGAACCGGCTGATGTGAAGCGCGGCTTGCCCGGCTGAGTTCGCGCCGCCGACGACGAAGACCTCCGCGCCTCGCATCGCGGGTGCCTCTGTAGTTGTGGCGCCGTAGAATACGCCGCGTCCGACGAGAGCATCGACGCTCTCGATCCCGATGCGCCGGTAGGAGACTCCCGTGGCCAACACGACAGCCCGGCAGCGCACGTCGAGTGTGGCCGGCACGCGCGGCGAGGTGCGGTGCTGATCGGCCCGGAGAGTCTCTTGCAGGGTGAGGATGCGAACGTCGCCGTCGGAGCGGAGGGCAATCGCTCTCCTGGCGATAAGAAACCGCGCGCCGAAGGACCGCGCCTGCTCATAGGCGCGTTGCGCCAGATCGGAGCCACTGACGCCGTTCGGGAAGCCAAGGTAGTTGCGGATCAATGAAGTCGTTCCGGCCTGACCGCCGAACACTTCGGCCTCAACGACCACCGCCGTCATCCCTTCGGACGTTGCGTAGACCGCAGCGGAGAGTCCCGCAGGTCCCGCGCCGACCACGACGACGTCAACCGTCGACGACGCTGGCTCGGCTGCGTTCATGCCAAGCGCTTCGACGATCTCGATGGCTCTGGGCTGCACGAACACCCGTCCGTCGTGGAGGATCGCGATCGGCAGGGGACCGCTCGTCCCGGCCTGTTCAAGAAGTGCCCGGCCTTCAGGTGAATCAGGCTCGTAGAAACCGAACGGGATCGCGCCGCGCTCGAGATGATCGCGGAACGCATGGGAGGCCTCCGACCAGCGATCGCCGACGATCCGGATAGCCTTGAAACCCGGGCGGTTCCGTCGGTCCCACTCGTACAGCAGCTCCTGGATGGCGAGGTTGAATTGCTCGTCCGTCTCGCCTCCCGGTCCCAAAACGATCCGGTGGACTTCGCCCAAGGCGGTTGCGCGCGCGTACTCATCGGCCGACGCAGGATCGGCGCCGTACGAGCCGCGCCTGCTCCTCAGCAGGACCCGCATCGCGCCAGGACGTGAGACCTTGGTCCGAGACAGGAGCTCGATGCCCGTGCCGTCCGACAACTGCCAGTCGGCAAGGATGATTGCCAGATCGCGGCCCTCGGCGCGAAGGCTCTTCAACCGTAGGAGCGCCGAAGCGGTCGAGTCTTCGGCGCAGACCTCGTAGTCCGCCTGGTACCGCCGGCGAATGTGGCCGACAACCGCGTCCCGCTCTCGATCATTGGCGGCAACGACGAGGATCGCCGCGGGAGGAGTGGACGGAGTTAAGGCTGCACCAGGGTCCGTGGTCGGCGCCATCTGCTTCCTTTCATCGAGAAGGTCGAGCAGACCAAACTGGACAGGAAAGCCTTTCGGTTCAAGTCATCGCCAGGTGGGCAACCCACGTCAGTGCTACGTGGCTGGCGCGGCCCGCATGGTCCCACGTAAGGCGGGGCCGCTGCTCTCATAGAGGGCGACGTAGATCGTTACGAGGAATCTCTCGTTCGCATGAAGTCGTAGCTCGCAGGCCAGGGCCGGGCCCTCTGACACTTCGAGCGCATCCGCGAGTATGTTCGTTCGCGGTACGACAACGACGGCGCGGATTGGTCCGCGCTCCCACTCATTACAGACGAGCGGCCAGGACCGATGTCCTCGAAGCGAGAAGATCGAAAGGAGCGCTCGGAGCAGCAGCGGGAGGACGCGGAGCGTCGGCGCAATCAGCGAGTGCGAAACCGCCGCTTGCTCGTTGCGTTGACCGTGATCGCCGTCGCGGCATTTCTGTACGCAGCGCGAAGTAGGGAACGCCCCCCCGGCAAGGTCTGGTCAGCGGAGCACGGACACTGGCATGACCAATAGCGGAGGCGCGACCTAACGAGCCTTCCGCCGCTTGCGCTCGATGATCATGGCCGCGGCGGCGCTGGCGCCGGCGATGAGTCCCGCCTTTACCGCGGCGCGTCCGACCTTCGCGGCGACCTTCCGGGCGGTGCTCAGCTTCGTGCGCACGACCTTGCGACCGACCGCTTTCATCACGCTCGCCTCTACCTTGTCGAGCGTCTTGCCGGCGACACGCTTTCCGCGTGCGGCGAGTGTCTTTGCCTTCATGCGAGAGCCTCCTGGCTTCTGGGATTCAGCGACAGATCGCCTTCGGCGTCGGCAAAAACAAGCAGTCCGGTCAAACTCGAGGTATTTCGCGACGAAATCACCTCTCGCGAGGTAGGCGCCTCCGCCCCCCAGGTAGCGTGCGGGGTGACTGGCGAGCGCTTCTTGGTTGTGCCGGAGGTGGCGCACCGGGGTGGCAGGTCCGCCTCACGCGCTAACGTCTCGACACGCAGGCCACGCCACGCCTCGCGCTCCTTGCCGCGCCTCGGTCCGACGCGCATATCCGGGTCAGCGCATGCACGTCCAGGTCACCGACCGGATAGCCGAACTCCATGGCGCCAGACCACATCGTCTTCGTCGTCGACGACGACGACAGAATCCGTGAATCGCTCCTCGCGCTCCTCTCGAGCTTCGACATGAACGCGGTCGCCTTCGGCTCGGCGGCCGAGTATGTCACGTATCCGTAGACGAACATCCCGGCGTGCCTGATCCTGGACGTCGAACTCCCGGACATCAACGGACTCGAGTTACAACGACGGATAGCCGAAGGCCGGCGCGGTGGACTTTTTGACCAAGCCGTTCAGGGAAGCCGACCTGATGAGGGCGATCCACGCTGCCCTCGCGCAGAATCGCGACGCTGCGCGTCGGAGAGGTGAGCTGGACGATCTCCAGCGACGCATGCGGTCGCTGACGCCGCGCGAGCGCGACGTGCTGCCGCTCATCGCAAGCCGCCTGCTCAACAAGCAGGCGGCGTCAGAGCTTGGCATCAGCGAGGTCACGGTCCAGATTCACCGCGGGAGTCTCATGAAGAAGATGGGAGCCGGATCGCTCGCCGATCTCGTCAGGATGGCCGCCACGCTCGACGTGCCGGTGGTCGGCTCTCGAACGTCGCGCGGATGATCAGCCGGCGATTGACGCCGTACGCTCGGCCTGCACGGTGAACTGGAAGATGGCGCCGCGCGGACTGTTCGCGGCGAACCAGAGCTCTCCCTCATGCGCCTCGATGATCGCGCGACAGATTGAAGGTCCCATTCCCATGCCGCCGTCCTTGGTCGTGACGAGGGGATTGAATATCCGGTCCGAATTCTCGGCGCTGATCCCCGCGCCGGTGTCGGCGACGGACACGACCACACGGTCGGCATCCCGACTCCGGGATCTGATTGTCAGGATCCTCGGCCCATCGCTTGCGACCATCGAGTCGATGGCGTTCATGATCAGATTGAGAAGCACCTGCTGAAGCTGCACGCGGTTCCCGCGGATCTCCGGCAGCTGCCTGTTCGACTCAGCCTCGACCAGCACATTGTGCAGCTGTAGGTCGCCGAATCCGAGGACGAGCGACTCCTGAATAAGGTCGTTCAGGTCGAAGGCGGTTCGCTCCCGGACGTCGGACTTGAAGTTCGCGCGCAGGTTGGCAATCACGGCTCCGGCGCGATGGCCGTCCGCGGCAATGTTCCTGAACGCCTCCCTGGCCTTGTCGAGGTTCGGTGTGGCGCGCTCGAGAAAGCGAAGACCCGCGTCGGCAGTCGTGACCATCGCGGTCAGCGGCTGCCTCACCTCGTGCGCGATCGACGCGGCCACCGCGTCGCCGGTCATCAGTCGCGCCTCTCGTTCGCCTCGCTGGCGCAGCATGGCTGCGAGAAGTGCGCCGTAGAGCGCCGTGATTTCGTACAGCAGGACGACGAGGACGATGCTGCTCGACATCAGGCTGGTCACACGAACCGCATACCAGCCCGTGCTGAATCGCGCCGGAAATGGGAAGCGTGTGGCGGGATCTCGATGAGGAACGCGCACAGCACGACCATCAGGAAGAGATCGAGAATCGAACGTCGCCGGTGCCAGAGCGCGACGAGCGCGACTGCGCAGAGCGCGGCGATCGGCGCGCCGACGACCCACGGCCAGTTGGTGACGAATCGCGACTGATCGAGCATGATGCGCGGCAACGGCGCTCCGTCCCGCAGTGAGACGACCGTTGCCAGCGTTGCGCCCGTCGCCGTCAACGCGATGCTCACGAGTATCGCTATACCCACCTTCCCGCGCGCGACCCGTCGGGTCGGAGGCGCGTCCTTCGTCAGCGCGTAGCCCAGCACGAACAGCGGGAATCCGGAGTGCCAGATCAGATACAAGTGCGCCGACGTCTGAACGCCACCGATCACGCCGCTCGGCGCGAGCACTCCCGGAAATGCGAGTACGTACGGGACGATCAGGAATGCGGTGAAGAGATATCCACTCGCGATCACCAGGATCGCGCGAGCGCGAAGGATGGAGAACTGCGCGAAGAGGAGGATCGCCGTGAGCGAGTCGGTCACGAACATCGCGGTGGTGTAGACCGCGACGAACGATTGGATTGCCCCCAGCTGCATGCCGCCGAGCGGCCCGAGAACGAGGTAGAGGGCCGCGATCAGCACGAGCACAATGCCAAGCGCGAGTCGCTTGTGGGCGGGCGTCGGCGGGAGGTCGGATAGGACGAAGCTCCCTTCCTCGGGAGCGAGCGAATCAGGTTTCAGCATGGTCGGACCTCCGCAATGTGTCGCGCACTGCGGTGAGCAGCTCCTGTCCATCGAAAGGCTTCGTGAAGACTCGCGAAACGCTCCGACCCTGAAGAGACAATCGCTTCAGCGTCTCCGGATAGCCAGTGACGAGGATGGTCGGTAAGTCCGGGCGCGCGTCGTGAACCAGGCGAAGGAGCTCGAAGCCGTCCATGCCCGCCATGTCGATGTCGGAAATCAGGCAGGCAATCTCGGTGAGACAACCACTCTCCAGCAGGTCCGCGCCCGCGGCGAACGCACGAACGGAATAGTCCGCGGACTCGAGAAGCCACTCGAGCGATCGCAGGATGCTCGGGTCATCGTCCACAACCCCGATAATGAGCCCTGGGGTGCGCGCCGTCATTGGGTCCCTGTTGTCAGGCATCGCGGTGTCATCCCTCAAACTGGCGCCGGGAAGCATAGCTGCAACTAACAGGAAGATGTGATGGCGCAGATCCGCCGTTGGAAGGAGTGTACCGCTCTACCTGCCAGCGAGGGGAAGTCATGTCGGACAGCAGACCAACGGTAGTCGCCGTGGACGATGGCACCTCCGTGCGCGAGTCACTACGGCTGCTTATCGAGTCGTCCGGGTGGCGAGCGGAGACGTTTGAGTCGGGCCGCGAGTTCCTCATACGCCCTCGGACGATTGCGCCGAGCTGCCTGGTGCTCGACGTCGTGCTGCCGGAGCTTGGCGGCTGCGACCTCCAGCGGCTGGTCGCCGACCGCGTCGACCTGCCGATCATTTTCATCTCAGGCCACGGCGTCGTGCCGCTCGCCGTGCGAGCGATGAAGGCCGGCGCCGTGGACTTCTTCACGAAGCCCTTCGACGCTGATTCGCTGTTACGGGCGATCGGCAACGCCCTCGAGCGAAGTCGCGCGGCAATGGCGGCCGCAGCTTCGATGCGTGAGGTCAAGGACTGTTACGCTTCACTCAGTCTTCGGGAACGCGAGGTCATGGCCCTTGTAGTTGCCGGCCGGCTGAACAAGGAGGCCGGCAGCACGCTCGGCATTAGCGAGGTTACGGTGAAGGCACACCGCGGCAAGGTGATGCGGAAGATGAACGCCGGCTCCCTTTCCGACCTCGTTCACTTTGCGATGCGACTTCGCCACGGCTGACCGCGACGGCCGTCGCGGAGCAGAGAGCGGACGGCGCGCAGCTCGCGCGCGCCGTCCGCGCCTGACGACGAATCACCGCAACGACTTGAACGCCGCCCGCAGCTCCGTCGCGAACAGATCGGGATGCTCCCAGGCGGCGAAGTGTCCTCCACGGTCCGCCGCGTTGTTGTAGATCAGTTTTGGGAACGCGCGCTGCGCCCAGCTCTTCGGTGGCTGGTAGACCTCGTCCGGGAAGACCGTGACTGCCACCGGCACCTTGATCTGGTCGGTCTTCTGCGAGCTGGCGCTCGTGAGGTTCAGGCGACGGTTCTCCCAGTAAATCCTCACCGCCGAGGTCGCGCTATTCGTCAGCCAGTAGAGTGTGAAGTCATCGAGTACCTCGTCACGCGTCGGGGACTGTTTTGGATCTTTTCCATACGACCAGTGCTCAAACCCCGGATGCATGAGCATGAAACCGGCGAGACCCGCGGGTGAGTCCGTCATCCCGTAACCGACACTCTGCGGCCGTGCCCCCAGCATTGCCACGTAGGTCAGGTTCCCGTTCATCAAGAACTTGCTCAGCGACTCGATCGTCGCGCGTTCCTCCGCCGAGGCCCCTGCCGGCATCGGCCCGCCGCCGAGCGCCGGACCTGCCTCATCCGGGATCGCTGCAGGCAGGTTGGTGTGGATGCCAAGCAGTCCCGCCGACTCCTGCCGCCCCATCGCCTGCACGATGCCCGAGCCCCAGTCGCCGCCTTGCGCGACGTAGCGGGTGTACCCGATCCGCCGCATCAGGAGATCGAACGCGCTGCCGATGCGCTCAAGTCCCCACCCCGCGTTCGTCGGTCGGGAGGAGAAGCCATAGCCCGGCAGCGACGGGATCACGACGTCGAACGCATCCTCGGCGCGACCGCCGTACTGCGTCGGATCGGTGAGCGGCCCGATGAGCTTGATCTGCTCGAAGACCGATCCTGGCCACCCATGCGCGATGAGCATCGGCATTGCGTTCGGATGGCGCGATTTGACGTGGATGAAGTGGATGTCCACGCCGTCGATGGTCGTGACGAACTGCGGGAATGCATTGAGCTTCGCCTCCGCCTTCCGCCAGTCGTAGTCGCTGCCCCAGTACTTCACGAGCTCCTGAAGCTGGGCGAGCTGCGCACCCTGCGATGCGTCGCCCACGGTCTCCTAGTCGGGCCATCGTGTGTCGACGAGGCGCCGCCGGAGGTCCATGAGCGCCGACTCGGGCACGCTGACTCGGAAGGAGCGGACGTTTTCGGTGGCAACGTCAGGAAGGGATGCGTCGCGCGTCGTCGTGCTGGTCATCGTGCTCGTCATCGTGTTGGTCATCGTGTTGGTCATCGTGTT
>JBDTUA010000260.1:0-7869 GCA_040007995.1 Gemmatimonadota bacterium
GCATCGGCGGCGACGAGTGGGCCCTCCGGCCATCCGGGCGAAACGGCGTCGTGCTCACGGCGTCGTGAGCAACGATCCGGCACGACGTCGTGCGAGCCCCGACGTGTCAACGTCGACCTCGGCAAGCAAGACGAGATTGGCGATTGCCACCCCGACTTCACGCGGCGAAATACCGCAGGCACGGACCAACTCGTCCGGACCTTGCGGCCCGAAGGAGAGCACGGCGAGCACACGCCCCTCGGCGGAATCCTGGGGAAAGGAAGTGGGCGCGGCGCGATCGGCGCCCGCTGCCGCACGATCGTGGAACGCGCGCGCTTCGCCGGAGGGACCCCGCATGCGGCCGCGCGGAGTGAGGGCCAGGAGTGCGAGCACATCCTCCACCGACGCGACGACGTGAGCACCGTCCCGCAGCAGGTGATTGGCTCCGACCGATGTCTCACGGTCGATCGGCCCGGGGACGGCGGCGACGAGACGCCCGAGCGCGCCACCCAACTGCGCGGTGATCAGCGCGCCCGATTTGCATCCGGCCTCGACGACGACCACGACGTCGGCCAGGGCAGCGATCAAGCGATTGCGACGTGGAAAGGCACCTGGGTGCGCCGGGCGCCCGGGAGGTAGCTCGGACAGCACGAGTCCCTCTCGCGCGAGGCGTGCGTGCAACCCTGAGTTGGAGCGCGGATAGGCGACGTCAACGCCCGTCCCCTGCACGGCGACCGTGGCACCGTGTGCGTCGAGGGCCGACGCGTGTGCGGCAGCATCCACACCCATCGCGAGGCCGCTCACGATGGAGACCCCGGCATGGGCGAGCTGCCGTGCAAAGTCCCGTGCCACGAGAAGGCCGTAGGGTGTAGCACGCCGCGCTCCTACCAGCGCGACCGACGGTACTTCGACCAGCTCGAGTCGCCCAAGCGAATACAGAATCGCGGGCGGATCTTCGAGATCGAGCAGGGTGGACGGATAGCGGGCTTCATTCGGCGTCAGGACGTCGATACCGCGGTCGGCGCAGCGCTCGCGTACCCGACGCGCGAGGGCGAGCGCCCGATCCTGCGTCGCGGCGTCGACCGCCGCTGCGGCGAAGGCGTCGTGCACCGTCGCGTGCTCGGTCGTCAGACGTCGCACGGACACCGGCCCCACTCCGGGAACGCAGGCCAGCGCTAGGCCGATGAGCGCGTCGTCAGCGTCGATCGTCGTCACCCATTGCGACTCGTAACGTCGCCGCCTCGTCGAGTCCCTCGGACGCGGCGTTCGACGTCCGCTCGGTCACCACCGCCGCCTTTCGCATCTCGAGCAGCTTGGACCACCACGCCGCCTGCAGCTCGTCGAGCCCGGTGCGGGCCGCAGCGCTGATGCAGAAGCGCCCGAACGCGCCGGCCGCCTCGATCTCGGGGATATAATCTTCGCCTAACAAGTCGAGCTTCGTAAAGACCACGCAGAAGGGTTTCGTCGCCAGCTCCGGCGAGTATTGGTCGATTTCGTGGCGCAGCTGATCATACTCCGCCTGCCAGTCCATCGTATCGATCGGGATGAGGAAGGCCAGCAGGCGGGTACGCTCGATATGCCGAAGGAACTGGAGGCCGAGTCCCTTCCCCTCGTGCGCTCCCTCGATGATGCCGGGGATGTCCGCCACCACGAACGTCCGGTGGTCGCTCAACGCCACCACGCCCAGGTTCGGCTTCAGGGTCGTGAATGGGTAGTCGGCGATTTTCGGGCGGGCCGCCGATATCACCGAAAGCAGGGTGGACTTGCCAGCGTTCGGTTGTCCGACGAACCCGACGTCGGCGATGAGCTTGAGCTCGAGTTCCAGGGTGCGAATCTCGCCTTCTTCACCGGGCTGCCACTCGCGCGGTGACTGGTGGGTCGCGGTGGCAAAGAAGGCATTTCCCTTCCCGCCTCTTCCGCCCTTCGCCACGACCAGTTCATCCCCATGATTGAGGACCTCCCCCAGCAGTGCCTCCTCGCCGTGCACGCGCACGATCGTACCGGGGGGCACTGGCAGGACCAGGTTGTCCGCCGACCGCCCGGTCTTGTTGTTCCCCGAGCCGTGCTGTCCACGGTCGGCGGTCCACTGGTCGCGATAGGTGTAGTCGAGCAGGGTCGCGAGGTTGGCATCCGCGCGAACGACGACGTCCCCGCCGCGTCCCCCGTCGCCGCCGTCGGGCCCGCCCATGGGATAGAATTTTTCGCGCCGGAATGACGAGACACCTGACCCACCGGTACCCGCTTCCGCACGGACGATGACGAGATCAATGAACATCGGGATGTACCACACGCGCGAGGAGGAGGCGATAGCGCTCGGGATTCTCCGGCGCCATGAAGTCCGTGACTGCCGCGAGAACGGCACCGACTTCCCCTGACGAGGCGCCCGCATTGAGCGCGCCGCGCAGGTGCGAATGCAGCTGACGGTCCTGTCCCGCCGCGGCACATGCCGCGACAATACACAACTCCCGGCGCCGCAGGTCGAGCTGCGGCCGCGAGAGCACCTTGCCATATCCTTCCACGATCATCCAGGCGTCGAGTGCCGGATGCAGCGCCCGGATGTTGCGGCGCAGGCGCTCGTACGATGCACCGTACACGACCGCGCACGTCTGCTCCCCTGCCGATCGCCAGGACTCGGCGTTTTCGTACTGTTCACTTTCGTCGGTCGACGGCGCCGCACGTCCCGAAAGTCGACGCCACTCGCGCGCGGCGTTGAGCGCGCGCGGAAAGCCGGCAAAGAGGTACGATTGCAGGATCACTTCCTCCACCCACTCAGGCGGCAGCGCGTCGGCCGCGACCGCAAGCGCGAGCCGCACCTCGACCTCCCCGGCGGCCGCAACGGCGGCCGCCACACGGACGAGCGCCACCAACTGGACCTCGTCTCCAGGGACATTAGCCGAGGAAGCGCCCGGCGCCTGTACCATTTCCCTGCCGACCGGATCGACGGGTTGCATCATGGCCACGAGCGTGCACGACGGTCGTGCACACGGAATTGCCGTCGCGTATTCGTGGGGCGCATCATCCGTCGACGACCCGTACTTCTCCGACGACCTCCCCGCGCGTGTTCCTGACCTTCGGGCGCGCGTAGTCCTGCAGCCGAGCCGGCAGTGGATCGGGAAGTGCGCCATGGATCTGAAGCACCTTCAGGAGCGCCGGGAACTGGGCGCGCGCGGCGCCGTCCTCGACCTTCACGACGACGCCAAGTCCCGATTCGAGGAGCGCGGCCGAATGTACGCCTTCAGCCCCGATCTTCGCGATTACGCGTCCCGATGTCTCCTCGATCAGCACGCTGTCGAAGCGATCCGTCCCGCCGAACATGAGTGGGCGGGTCCGAACGGCCCGGGCAATACGGGAGGGAATCTCGTCACCGCGGGTCGCGCTCGCTGCGAGCATCGCGTACGCGCGTGCCATGTTGGCCAGCGGAAGTCCGAACACCACCACCCCGCAGCCGTCGACTCCGAGCTCAATCTGGTCGGCGGGTACCCCGGTCCAGCGGGCCACCGACTCGAGGGCGGCCACCTGGACCGCGTGGCCTGGGAGTTCGTATCCGTGCGCGGACCAGCCGGAGACGTGCGTGCGCGCCAACATCGCGGCGTGCTTGCCGGAGCAGTTGTTGTGGAGCCGAGTCGGCGCGTATCCCCCTTCGCGGACAATCTTCGATCCGCGGCGCGACAGCGGTTCGTGCGGGCCGCAGACGAGATCCCCCTCTTCCATCCCGATCGACGCCAGCATGCGCTGGGCGAGGGCGACGTGCTCGGGTTCTCCTCCGTGCGAGGCGCAGGCGAGCGCCAGCTCATCGTCGCCCCAGACCAATTCATCGAAGCCGCCGGTCTCGAGGAATGGCATGACCTGGAACGGCTTCGCGCAGGAACGCCAAGGCGTGACGAGGAACGGATCGCGGGTGCTTCCGATCAGCCCTGCGGACGCGTCCCAGACCGCGGCGTGAACGCGATGACGCGACTCGACCAGACTTCCTCGGCTCACGATGACGTCGAGTTGATAGGTCTGCATGCACCACCGCGGGAGAAGAGGGAGGCCGACCGGAGGACCAGGGGGTGAGGGAAGATACTCGGCGGTGAGCCCCATCAGTGGCGCGCGGACGATCACTTCCGTTGACCGTACGGGACGCCAGCGCCTAGCTTGCTCCGCCATGTCTCCCCCTTCTCCGGCGTCGCACCTGTCGCGCGAGCGGCTCGGCGCCCTCCTCGACGGGATGCGGTCGCGCCGCGTCGCCGTGGTCGGCGACGCAATGCTGGACGTGTACCTGCAGGGCGACGTGGAGCGCATTTCCCCCGAGGCGCCGGTCCCGGTCGTCCGCGTGCGCGAACGCCGGTATGCGCTCGGGGGGGCGGCCAACGTGGCGCAGAACGTCGCGGCGGCCGGTGCGCTGGGAACGCTGGTGGCGGTCACGGGAGACGACGCGGGCGCGGAGCGATTGCGCCGCATGCTGCGAGCGATCGGATCCGATGACGCGGCGCTGATCGCCGTGGGGCGACCGACCACGACGAAGACGCGGCTGGTCGCGCGTTCGCAGCAGGTCGTGCGGTTCGACGAGGAGGAGGATGGCGACCTCGCGCCGGCGGACGTGGCGCGCGTGGTCGCCGCGCTGGACGACGTCCTCGCCACCGCCGACGCCCTGGTGCTCGAGGACTACAACAAGGGTGTGCTGGTGGCGCAGGTCATCGCGCACGCCATCGCGCGGGCGCAGGCCCGGGCGATCCCGATCGTGGTCGATCCGAAGTTCCGCAACTTCTTCGCGTACCGGGGAGCCACGATCTTCAAGCCCAACCGGCGCGAGCTGGAATCGGCGTTAGGCGCGGCCGTGCATCTGGACGATGCCGGTGCGCTGCCGGCGACGCTTGCGCGACTCGGCGCCGAGCACTTGTTGCTCACGCTTGGCGAGCGGGGAATGGCGCTCGTCTCGCCCGACGGTCAGGTGCAACGCATTCCCACCACCGCGCGGGAGGTGTACGACGTCGTCGGCGCTGGAGACACGGTGACGGCGTACCTTGCCACCGCGCTGGCGGCGGCGGCGACCGCGATCGAGGCGGCGGTGGTCGCGAATTTCGCGGCTGGCGTCGAGGTCGGAAAGCTGGGAGCTGCCACTGTGACGCCCGAGGAGATTCTCGCCGCCTACGATACGCATGCGGACACGGCGTGAACGCCAGCGGTCCGCATCGCGGGTCGCGTCGCGCGTGGGCGCTTCTTGTCAGAATGGATCGCGTACCTTCTCGGGCGACGGGCGGAGGTATATTCTTTCGGTCGCGGGCCCTTAGCTCAGCTGGTTAGAGCAGCGGACTCATAATCCGCCGGTCCTGGGTTCGAGCCCCAGAGGGCCCACTTTGCCGTTGCACGACCAAGGGCGCACCGCACGCAACGATCCGTTGCGTGGCGGTGCGTGGCGTGGTACCTCGCGTGATCAACGAAAAAGCGCGAGCGACTTCACGATCACCTGCGTCACGCCCCAGGCGGCCGGGATCCCGACGACCAGCCAGCTCCCGACCAGCTTCCAGCCCGCGTCGCGAGTGGGAACGCTCGGCTCGACGGCGCGCGCTTCGGCTGAGCGACCGTCTCGAGGCGTGGTCATGCGAGCCTCCCGCCGGTCCCCACCGGTAGCGCGTCTTCCATGTCGGCGTGCGCGACCTGATGCTCCGCGGCGACCGGGCCGACGAACCAGTTGGCCGCGAATCCGCCAATGAGGAGCGCGGCCATCACGTACATCGTCACGGCGTAGGCATCACGCGCCGCCACCCCGTGGCCGATCTGGTACTCGCGCAGGTAGTTCACCAGCACCGGCCCCGCGACGCCCGCCAGCGACCACGCCGTCAGGAGCCGACCGTGGATCGCGCCGACGTGCATGGTGCCGAAGGCATCGCGCAGGTAGGCCGGGATCGTCGCAAATCCGCCGCCGTACATGCTCATGATGACAGCGTAGAAGAGGACGAAGAGGACGACCTGGCCCGAACGGCCGGTCGAAGGCACGCCGGCGTACAGCACCGCGCCGAGCGCGAAGTAGATCATGTACGTGCGTCGCCGCCCGATGCTGTCGGAGAGCGACGACCAGCCGAACCGTCCCAGCATGTTGGCGAGCGAGAGCAGGCCGACGAATCCCGCGGCCGCGCCGGCGCTGATCGTGCCCGGAAACATCTCCTGGATCATCGGCGAGGCTTGCCCCAACACGCCGATGCCGGCAGTGACGTTGAGGAGGAGGACGGTCCAGAGGAGCCAGAACTGCGGCGTGCGAATGACCTGGTCGACGTGCACGTCTCCGCCAGCCGCAACGATGGGGCGGCGCGACGGAACGCCAGCGCCGGCCGGCGTCCATCCGGCGGTGGGGAGCCGTACGGTGAAGACGCCGAAGAGCATGAAGAGGAAGTACGCCGCTCCCATCACCACGAATGCCTCGGCCACGCCGAGCGACTGCGCGCTACGGAAGTGGTCCATCAGGGCGACGCCGAGCGGTGATCCGATCATGGCCCCACCCCCGAAGCCCATGATCGCCAGTCCGGTGGCCATCCCCGGGCGATCGGGGAACCACTTGATGAGCGTCGAGACTGGGGAGATGTAGCCGAGCCCGAGGCCGATCCCGCCAATCACGCCGTAGCCCAGCATGACGAGCCAGAACTGATGCAGCTGCACTCCCGCCGCCGCGACGATGAAGCCGCCGCCGAAGCAGCACGCCGACGCGAACATCGCCTTGCGCGGCCCTGCCTGTTCCAGCCACCGCCCGAAGGTGAATGCCGACAGGCCGAGGAAGACGATCGCGACGGAGAAGATCCAGCCGATCGTCGTCAGCTTCCAGTCATCCGGTGCGGGCGCGGTGAGTCCGCGGAGGCGGGAGAGCGGCAAGTTGAAGACGCTGAAGGCATAGGCCTGTCCGATGGACAGGTGGATCGCCAGCGCAGCGGGCGGCACGCGCCAGCGGTTGAAGCCGGCGGCCGCGATCGAGTGGTCGCGATCGAGGAACGAAAGCAGCGCCATCGTGCGAGGTCGGCGGTGGGGTGAGCGAGCGGGCGAGCGCCAATTTCCCCTCCGGCACGGACCAGCGAAAGGGTCGTATCCTACTACCGACTCCTCGACCGACCGGTTATCGTACCGATCCTTCATCCCGAACACGGGTGAAGCGCACGGTCGCGTAGCTCAGCTGGTTAGAGCGCTGGTTTCACATACCAGAGGTCCGGGGTTCGAGTCCCTGCGCGACCACTACAGGACGACAATCGCCCCCCGAGTTTCGGGGGGCGATTGTCATTCCCGGTCGTCCCGTGCGAGAGTGCGGCTAGCGCCCGACGCGCGATTCGCGCTCCGCGACGCGGAGGTCCTCGTCCACCATCATCTTCACCAAGGCGTCGAAGGTGACGGTCGGGACCCAGCCAAGCTTCTGGCGCGCCTTGGTCGCATCCCCGAGGAGATGGTCGACCTCGGAGGGGCGCAGGTAGCGCTCGTCAAGCGTGACGTAGCGTTCCCACTCCAGCTTCACGTGTGAAAAGGCGGCCTCGACGAACTCGCGTACGGAGTGCGATTCGCCGGTCGCGACGACGTAGTCGTCCGGCCAGGGTTGCTGCAGCATGCGCCACATGGCATCGACGTAGTCGCCGGCGAAGCCCCAGTCGCGCCGCGCGTCGAGATTGCCTAACGCGAGCGTCTTCTGGGTCCCGACGGCGATGCGCGCCACCGCCATCGAGATCTTGCGTGTCACGAACGACTCCCCGCGTCGGGGCGATTCGTGGTTGAAGAGAATCCCGTTACAGCAGAACATCCCGAAGGCCTCGCGATGGTTCACCGCGAACCAGTGGGCCGCCAGCTTGCTCACGGCGTAAGCCGAACGCGGATGGAACGGGGTTGTCTCGAGCTGCGGCGGCGCCGTCGCCCCGAACATCTCCGACGAGCCGGCCT
>JBDTUA010000261.1:0-7855 GCA_040007995.1 Gemmatimonadota bacterium
AGCGCCGCCTGGGAAGTCGCGGCGAGTGCCTCCGACTCCGGGAGTATCGGGAGCGCCGGCCGCGGAGAGGCGCCGAAGGTGGCCGTGCGCGCCTCGCGTACCGCACTCAGGATGTCGTCGCGCGCGCTCATCGGGGGGGCCGGTGCGTGCGGTACCAGTCGCGAAAGCTCCCGGTCGGAGCCTCGGGAAGCGCGCGCGTGCGCCCCCACGCGCCGGCGAGTCGCCGCGCGATCCGCGCCGGCAACAGGCGCAACGCCGTGCGCGCGACAGTGCCCGCCAGCTGCACCAACTCGCGATCGGCGAGCACGGTACCCAGGCGTCGCATGAGCCAGGCCTTGGACGCCGGGACATAGCCGGCGGCGGTGACCTGCTGCCGCCATTTGTATAGCTGCGCGTCGAGGTCGACCTTGACGGGGCAGACCGCGGTGCACGAGCCGCACAGGGTGCTGGCGAAGAGGAGGGCGGCGTACTTGTGCAGGTCGAGCCCCGGCGTGAGGACCGACCCGATCGGACCGGAGACGGTCGCTCCGTAGCTGTAGCCACCCGAGCGCCGGTACACTGGGCAGGTGTTGAGGCAGGCCGCGCAGCGGATGCACTTGAGCGAGCCCCAGAAATCGGCACGCCCCAACTGTTGGCTGCGCCCGTTATCGACCAGCACCACGTGCAACGCCTGGCCGGGCCGGGGTGCGTGCATGTGCGACGCGTAGACGGTGCTCGCCTGCCCGGTGGCGCTGCGCGCCAGCAGTCGCAGGAAAACCCCGAGGTCGCGGGCGCGCGGGATGAGCTTCTCGATCCCCATCGAGGCGATGTGCACCGGGGCGAGCGCCGTCCCGAGGTCCGCATTCCCCTCGTTGGTACAGACGACGATGCCCCCCGTTTCGGCGATGCCGAAGTTCACGCCGGTGAGCGCGGCATCGGCGCTGAGGAATCGTTCGCGCAAGTGCACCCGAGCCGCCGCCGTGAGCGCGTCGGGGTCGGCGAGCCCTGCGGGGGTCCCGAGCAGCGCGTGAAAGGTCGCGCCGATCTCCTCCTTCTTGAGGTGGATGGCGGGCATCACGATGTGGCTCGGCGGCTCGCCGCGCAGCTGCACGATGCGCTCCCCGAGGTCGGTATCGATCACCTCCACGCCGCGCGCGGCGAGGTACACGTTCAGCCCGCACTCCTCCGTGAGCATCGACTTGCTCTTGACGAGGCGTCGCGCCCCGCGCGCGGCGAGGATCCCATGCACGATGCGGTTGTGTTCCCCGGCATCGCGTGCCCAGTGCACCACGATCCCACGCGCCGTCGCCGCGCGCTCGAACTCGACCAGGTACTCGTCGAGGCGCGAGAGCGTGTGCGTCTTGATCGACGAGGCGAGCTCGCGCAGCGCTTCCCACTCCGGAACCATCGCCGCAGCCCGGTCCCGTTTCTCGCGCACGAACCAGAGGGCACCGTCGTGCCATCCGGTGCGCGCCTCATCCGCGGTGAACGCCGCGGCGCCGGCCGCGTGATCGATGGCGCCGTGCGCATCTAGAACGGGGAGCGGGCGCTGCGCGCGCTCGCGCGACGGCTCGACCAGACCGCCAGCTGCATCGCCAGGTCGCGTCATGCGCCCCCTGGGGAATCCGTGGCGCGAGACACATCTCTCGCTGCGACTTCCGCTGGCGTGCTCGCCACCAGCGCCGCCCGTCCCGCCAGCACCTCCGCGACGTGCCAGACCGGCATCGCCCCACCGTCGCCGCGGTCGCCGCGGTCGATGCCGCGCAGGTGCATGAGGCAGGAGACATCGGTCGAGATGAGCGCCGAGGCGCCCGCCTCCCGCACGTCACGCCACCGGTCTCGCCCCATGCGCGTCGACACCGCTTCCTCGCCCACGCTGAAGCTCCCGCCGAATCCGCAGCATTCGTCCGCACGGTCGAGCGTCGCGAACGACAGACCACGCACCGTCTCCAGCAACGAGCGCACGACGTTGTGCGCGGGGAGCATGCGCTCGGTCGGAGTCGCGAGCCCGAGTCCGCGCAGTGCGTGACAGCCGATGTGGAGCGCCACGCGCGCCTCGAGCGCGACGTTCAGCGCAGCGACGCGCTCGAGCCCAACGACATCATGCAGAAAGGCACAGAACTCCATCGTGCGTTCGGCGACGCGCCGACCGTCCGCCCCCAGCGCCCCGGCGTGGGCACGCACGTGCAGGGCGCAACTTCCGGAAAGGACGACGACGTGCCGGCCGGTCGCGAACGTCTCCACGAAGGCCCGCAGCGCCGGCTCTCCCGCGGTGGCGAAGCCGGCATTGGCCGGCGGCTGGCCGCAGCAGGGCGCCCCATCGGGAACTTCCACCTCCAGCCCAAGGCGCTCAAGCACCTCGAGCGCAGCGATGGCCGCCGCCGGGGCCAGCTGGTCGACGAAACACGGGACGAATAAGGCGACGCGCATGAGGGGGCAACTTCGCACCGCACGCCGCGCGGCGCCAACGCTCGCTCACGGACGCCGCCGCCACCATCCGCTTTCCCAACGCGCGCTCGTCCCGCGCACGTCCACGTGCGCGAACGGTCCGCTCGGACCCGCTGCCTGATACGTCCCCAAACCCCCGACCAGCTCCGGGTACCGGCGCTCCACGCGTGCGATCGCGTCGGAGAGCGGGCCGGTATCGCGGAGATCCACCCGGCCGTCGCCGTTGAGGTCATCCATACGCCCGTCGCCATTGTCGTCGATGATGATGTCGGCCGCGTCGCCGAACTGGTGCCGGCTGGCGCGCGCCATCCCCTCCCCGACGCCGCGGTCGTTGTAGTACGGTGCGCGAAAGCCCGACAGGACCACCACGTGCCGCGTGGGGATGTGGCGGGCACGCAGCTCAGCGAGCACCAGCTCCAGCTTATCGATCAGCTTCTCCTCGAGCACCACGTACTTCGGCCAGACGTTGCGCTGGTCGTGCGTGACGAAGTCGCCTAACGTGAAGTGCGCGGACAGTGGGAGCCCAATGTTGTCCGGCGTGACCTCCACGAAGCCGCCGGGATTGAAATAGTTGCGCGCCATGATCGCGCGCTCGGCCGGCCACAAGCCGAGGCGGTAGCCGTTCAACACTTCGCCGCGCTTGGCACCGAACGGTCGTTCGATGATCAGCGAGAAGGTGGAGGAATCCTGTGGACGGAGGACGCTGAGCACGGCGGGCGTGCGGAGTGCACTCTCACCGAAGACCCGCACGAAGCCGGGGATCGCCAGCGCCTCGGCCGCCGAGAGCGCGCGAAAGCGCAGCGCCCCGCTTCGACCGACGAAGGAGTCGGGGAGCGTCACGCGCGACGCCGAGGGGAGGTCGGGAATCGCGGGAAGCTCGCCGGGCCCCATCGACGTCGCCCCAGCTCCCCTGGACTGCAGTCCTCGCACCGTGGTCGTCACCCACGCCGCCGCACTGATCGCGCACAGCGCGGCCAGCGCGAGTAGCAGGCGTCGCCACCACGGCATCGGGGCGTGAGGCGACCGGTCGGTCGATGACATGCTCGGAAGGTAACGGTGCTTGAGGAGACGACCCGCGCGATCGGCTGTTGCCACACCCCCCTCCCGCGCGTTACTCGGAGTGATGCCAACATCCTCGTACCCCTCGGACGACGTCTTTCGTGCCCTTGTGCAGTCGACGGACGACTCGCTCTTCGTCGTGGACGAGTGGTGGCGCCTGCAGTGGGCGAACCGGGGCGCAGCGGCGCTGCTCGACGCCGCGCGACTTCCGCGGGACGGCGGCGAGTTTCTCGCCCTGTTTTCTGCCGAGACTCGCGATCGCATCGTGCTCGACGGCGCGGTCGTGGCGGGGGGGCGTTGGACGCACGCAGGTGACGTCGGCGCCGAGGAAGTGCGTCCCGTCGAGATCCTCATCACTACGCTGGAGGCAGGCGTTCCCCCGGGGTGGCGTGCAGTGCGCCTCCGTGACCGCTCGGCGCAGCGCGCGCTGGAAGCGGAGCTGCGCGACGCACGCACGATGGACGAGGTGGGGCGGCTCGCGCTCGCCCTGTCGCACGAGTTCTCCGAACTGCTGACGACGATCACCGGATCCGCGGAGCTGGTCTCGAGCGAGTTGGCGCCCGGCGACGCACTGCGCCCCGACGTGGACACCATTCGCCGCGCGGCCGATCGCGCCGCCGTCCTGACCCGCGAACTCACCCGTGCGGCGTCGTCACGAGCCGCGGCGCCGCAGGCGACCGACCTGTCGCGCGCCGTCGCCGCTCTCGACGCGACGCTGCGGCGGACGGTGGGTGAGCATGTGGCGCTTTCGCTCGACCTTTCGACGGACCCGGGGCAGTCAATCCTGGATGTCTCGCAGCTTGAGGCATCGATCATCCATCTGGCGCGCAATGCGCGACAGGCCATGCCCAACGGCGGGACGTTGCACGTCGCGACTGGGACCTTCGACTGCGCGACCCCGCGTCGGGCGGTCCACGGGGTGATGCGACCCGGGCGATATGCGCGCATCGAGCTACGCGACAGCGGATTCGGGATGGATGCCGACACGCAGGCGCGCTGCTTCGAGCCACTGTTCTCCGGGTGGGGGGGGGAGGGGCTCGGGCTATCGCTCGTCTTCGGTGCCGCGACCCAGATGGGAGGCTACGTGACGTGCGAGAGCGCGCCCGCGGAGGGGACGTCGGTCTCGCTCTTCCTCCCACTCATGGTCGCCGGGCGCGTAGCGCTTCCCACGGCCCACTCCATGTGGACCCGGTCTGTCCTGGTGGTCGACGATGAGGAGTCGGTGCGACGGGTCGCGGCGCGCACGCTGCGCCGCGAGGGGTATCGGGTCTCCGAGGCGCGCGACGCCGACGAGGCGTTGTCGCTCGTTTCGCAGGATCCCTCGGTGGCCGACCTCCTCCTGACCGACCTGGTGATGCCAGGACTGAGCGGCGTCGAGCTGGCGAGTTGTATGGTGGCCGCTCGTCCCGATGTGCGGGTCCTCTTCTCGTCGGGCGCCTCTGCCTTGGCGCTCGGAGAATCGGCCCGCCTCCCGCGCGGAGCGGCCTTCCTTCCCAAGCCCTTCACCTCGAAGGCGTTGGGAGACCGGGTGCGCGCGCTCTTCGGGCTCTAGGCGCGGGACGGGTGGTCGCGGTCCCCGAGGCTGTTGTAGACTGACTGTCAACCAAATCGTGTCAGGAGTGCACGCGAAGTTGCAAAACACGCCAGGTGTAGGCTTAATTTCTGGCGATCCGTATTACCAATCGTGCGAAATATGCACGCCTGGCGTTACACCTTTATCGCTCGGCATGGTTTTCGCCGAAGCGGTGGGGGCATGCTGTTCCATTCTGCGAACCCAACACCCGACTCGCCCCCTCCTCTATGTCCAGTTCGTCCAGCAGTGCGCGAAAGTCCGCGTTGGTCGCCATCGCCGCGCGCGGCGCCATGTCGGCGCCGCCTCCCAACGGCGACAAGGCCAGCGTTTCCGAGATCTTCGGCATCAACACGTTCGGCACGCGCCAGATGCGTTCGCGGCTCCCGCAGGACGTGTATGCGCGGCTGAGCGCTGCGATCCGTCTGGGGAAGAAGCTCGATGAGGACATCGCCCCCACGGTGGCGCAGGCCATTCGCGACTGGGCCGTGTCGCGCGGGGCCACGCACTTCACGCACTGGTTCCAGCCCCAGACGGGGCTCACCGCCGAGAAGCACGACGCGTTCCTCACGTTCGACGAGAACAAGCAGGTGATCGAACAGTTCTCGGAGGCGCAGCTGATCCAGTCGGAGCCCGACGCATCGTCGTTCCCGTCGGGAGGACTGCGCGCGACATGGGAAGCGCGAGGCTACACGGCGTGGAACCCGGGGTCGCCCGTCTTCCTCCTCGAGTCGGGCAATGTGCGCACGCTGTGCATCCCGTCGGTCTTCATCGGCTATAACGGCGAAGCGCTGGACGAGATGACGCCGCTCCTGCGCTCCTCGGACGTGCTGTCTGCGAAGGCGATCGCCCTCCTGTCGCTGCTGGGCGACAAGGATGTGCAGCGGGTGTACACCACGCTCGGGCCCGAGCAGGAGTACTTCCTGATCGACCGCACGCACTTCGCGATGCGACCGGACCTCATCATGTCCAACCGCACGCTGGTCGGGGCGGCGCCACCGCGCGGACAGCAGCTGGAGGACCACTACTTCGGCGGGATTCCCGAGCGCATCCAAGCATGCATCGGCGAGGTCGAGTTTGAGCTGTACAAGCTCGGCGTCCCGATCATGACGCGACACAATGAAGTGGCACCGTGCCAGTTCGAGATGGCGCCGCTGTACGAGGAGACCGACATCGCGGTCGACCACAACCAGCTTGTCATGTCGGTCCTCCGCCGCGTGGCGCTGCGTCACGGGCTGCAGGCGATCGTGAACGAGAAGCCGTTCGCCGGCGTCAACGGCTCGGGGAAGCATTGCAACTGGGCGATGGCGATCACGTCCGAGAACGAGCTCAACGGAATCAACCTCCTGAAGCCGGGGCAGACACCGCACCAGAACATTCGCTTCCTGGTTTTCCTGGCGGCGGTGCTGCGCGGGGTGCACAAGCACGCCGGGCTGCTCCGGGCAGGGATCGCGACGTCGGGGAACGAGCATCGGCTGGGGGCGAACGAGGCACCGCCGGCGATCATCTCCGTCTTTATGGGTGAGATGCTGACCCGGGTGATCGAGGACATCGCCAGCGGCAAGGTGGCGGCCAAGAGCGCCGAGCAGCAGCTCATGTCGTTAGGCGTGAGCAAGCTCCCGGAGATCGAGAAGGACAACACCGACCGCAACCGCACGTCGCCGTTCGCCTTCACCGGCAACAAGTTCGAGTTCCGCGCCGTCGGGGCGTCGCAGTCGATCGCCTTCCCGGTCACGCTGGTGAACGCGGCCGTGGCCGAGGCGCTGGCCGACATCACGGAGCTCATCAAGGAAGAGAAGAAGGTCACGAAGAACGTGGACGACGCCGTGATGAAGGTCGTGCGCAAGGTGTTCCGTGAGACGAAGAACGTGCGCTTCGAAGGGAATAACTACTCGGAGGCGTGGGTACAGGAGGCGGCCAAGCGGGGCTTGCTCAACCTGCGTGGCACGCCGGAGGCGCTGGCGCAGCTCACCGCGCGCCGCTCGCGCGACCTGTTTGCCGCGCTCGGCATCCTCAGCAAGGAAGAGCTCGAGTCGCGCTATCATGTGCGCCTGGAACGCTACTTGAAGGACATGCTCATCGAGTTGCATACGATCCAGGAGATGGCCGACACGCTGATCCTTCCGGCGGCGTACGCCTACGGCGGGGCGCTGGCGCGCGCGGCGGCCGACGCAAAGGCGGCCGGGATCAAGGAGATCCCGCAGGTCGAGCGCGCCAACGAGGTCGGCGCGCTCGCCCGTCAGCTCAAGGCAAAGCGCGAGCTGCTGCACAAGCTCATCGAGAAGGCAGAGGCGATGCACGACGACATGGTCGCGTGTGCCGAGCTGCTGACGTCGGATGGCGCCGCGCGCATGGCCGACGTGCGCGCCGCCTGCGATGGGCTGGAAGCGATCGTGGGTGATGAGTACTGGCCGCTGCCGAAGTACCGGGAGATGCTGTTTCCGGTGTAAGGGGGAAGACGAGAAGACGAGAAGACGAGAGGGTCCGGCGAGCGTGCCGGGCCCTTTTGCGTGAACACGGGCGTGACGGCGATCACACCGGGAAGTCGCGCGAGGGCGCCGGGGTACCTAACGATCGCGCGCAGTTGTGGCAGTTGCGCACCCGCACGCGCCCGCTTCGGTGCGGCGCTGGGGGGCACGGACGCGAGGACGCCCACCGCGCGAACAAGAGCGAACACGAGCCGATACGCGCGCGCGGCAAGGCTGCCGTCGCGCTCGTTAGGCGACGGCATGAGGCGCGGCGTCCTCGTGCATGTCAGCACGAATATGCCGGCCGAAGAGCGCTTTCTTCCGTTAGTGT
>JBDTUA010000262.1:0-7843 GCA_040007995.1 Gemmatimonadota bacterium
CACCGGCGTCGGTTGCGGCGCAGTCGTCTGAACGTTCGACCGAGCGCTCGACCGAGCGCTCGACCGAGCGTTCGCTCGAACGCATGGCCGACGGGATCGCCGCGGCCGCCGAGCGCATGGCGGCACGCGTCGAAAAGCACGCGAACCTGATGGCGGATCGCTTGGAGCGCGAGCTCGCGCGCCGACACGAATCGAGTTCCCGGATGCACCGGGACGACGATCGCTCGCCTCAGGAGCGCGACGCCGACTGGCAGCAGGCCCGCTCACGCATCGACACCACGATCGCCTTCTCCGCCGACGGCACGATCGACCTCTCCAGTATCTCCGGCGACATCATCGTGAACAGCTGGAATCGAAGCGATGCGCACATCAAGGCGTCGAGCGACCGGGGACGACTCTCGCTCGACATCGCCGGCTCGCGCATCACCCTGGAAGAGGAACGCCGTGGGTCGAGCTGGGGAGGGGGACGCCGCGACGACACACGCTATGAAGTGTCGATTCCGCGCGGCGTGCGCGTCGTGGCGCGCACCACCTCGGGCGACGTCACCATCAAGGGAACGGGGGGCCAGGTCGAGGCCAGTTCCACCAGCGGCGACGTGACCGTCGTGGATGCGAGCCGCCGCGTCGAGGTCAGCTCGGTGTCGGGCGATGTGTTGGCGCGCGACGTCAAGGGGAGGGTCGAGGCCACCTCCGTTTCCGGCAGCGTGGAGTTGGACGGTATCGAGGGCGACGCCCACGCCGAGTCGACGAGCGGTGACATCGTGCTCACTCGCCTGGTGTCACGCGAGGTGGAGGCCTCGACGACCAGCGGCGAGGTCACCTTCTCGGGCGAGATGGCGAACGACGGACGCTATGAGTTCCACTCGCACTCGGGCAACATCGAGCTCACCGTGCCGGCATCGGTCAGCGCGCGCTTTTCGGTCGAGACGTTCAGCGGCGAGCTGGACTCGGCCTTTCCCATCACGCTGCAGCCGGGTGACCGTACGTCGCGTCGTCCGCGTCGCTTCGAGTTCACCGTCGGTAGCGGCGGCGCCCGTGTGATCGCCGAGACCTTCAGCGGCGATCTCGAAATCCGCAAGCGTTAGGCGCCGGAGTCGCCTCGTCATGACCCTACGTCGATTCGTCGAGCGGCCCCGCCGCTCGCTCCCCTTGCATCCCACCGTGCGCGCGGCCCTCGTGGCCCTCGCGACCATCGCGGTCTTCCTTGCCGTCCCGAGTCCCGCGAACGCGCAGGGCAATCCCGACTTCTCCTGGGAGGGGGCGATCCCTCGCGGGCGCTGGCTCTACGTGCGCAACCTCAACGGCGCCATCCGCGTCGACCGGGCCTCGGGGGACAAGGCCTCCGTCACCGCCGAGAAGCGTGTCCGCCGCGGTGATGGCGACGACGTCCGCATTGAGATGCGGAAGCTTGCCAATGACGACGTCATCATCTGCGCCATCTGGAGCGACAATACGACGTGCGACGCGGACGGCTACCGCACGCGTGGCAACGACAACCCGAACCGCAGGAACGAAGTCTCCGTCGAGTTCACGATCCATCTCCCCGATGGCGTGAAGCTCGGTACCAGTTCGGTCAACGGCGGCCTGCGTATCGAGGGAGCCACCTCGGAGATCGACGCGTCGACGGTCAATGGCTCCATCTCCGCGGTCACCAGCGGCGGGCCCGTGCGCGCCTCGACGGTCAATGGCGGCATCGACGTCCGGATGCGGGACCTCGGCACCGAGGACCTGGAGTTCGATACGGTCAACGGCTCGATCGAGTTGGAACTCCCGGCCGACATGAACGTCGATCTCGACATGCGTACCGTGAACGGGCGCGTCTCGTCTGACTTCCCGCTCACACTCTCCGGACGCATCAACCCGCGCCACATCCGTGCGACGGTGGGCAAGGGCGGACAGCGTCTCAAGCTCTCGACGGTCAACGGGTCGGTCGAGATCCGAAAACGGTAGCGGAGCTTCCTCGATGTCGCCGCGCGCCTACTCCTTCACGGGCGTCGGCGTGTGGCGTTTCAGGAGACTGGCCGCGCTACCCCCCCCGCGACCTTGGCGAATCGGCCGACGCGGCGCACGCCTCGCGGCGCGGATCGCCGGCGCGCGATGCGGGTATTTCCTCGTGATAAACAGCGCGCGACTCACCGTGCTACCCCTCGCCGGGGTCGGCGCGATAGCTTTCAGGAGTTCAACCCGCAGGAGTTCGCACATGGGCATTTCCGCCCGTCCGTTCCCGACCGTCGCCCCCGTCCGCACCGGAGTCGAGCGTGCCACGCTCGTACGGCGTACGTATCTGCTCGTCTTTGCCAGCGTGCTGGTCACGATCGCCGGTGCCGCCTTCGGCATGACCCAGCCTGGGATCATGCAGAGCGTGATCGAGCATCCGTTCATCACGATGATCTGCATGTTCGCGCCACTGATGCTCGCGATGAAGTTCCGCGATGCCTTTCCGGCGAACCTCGGTCTCGTCTTCCTCTTCACCTTCGTGGAGGGGCTCGCGATCTCACCGATCATCTACCTGTACGGCCGGAACGATCCGGGGCTGATCGGGCAGGCCGGCCTGCTGACCGGCAGCGCCTTCGGCGTCCTGACGTTGTACGCCTTTGCATCGCGCCGCGACTTCTCGGCGATGGGGGCGTTCTTCACCGTCGGGCTGTGGGTCCTGATCGCCACCTCGCTACTCAACCTGTTCTTTCAGAACCAGACGGCGTCACTCTGGTTGTCGGGTGCGACCGTGCTCGTCTTCAGCGGGTTGCTCGTATTCGACACCTGGCGCCTCCGCAACGTCTACGGTCCCGATGACTACGTGCTGGCTGCGGTTGCGATCTATCTCGACCTGCTCAACATGTTCCTCGCCATCCTGCACCTGCTCGGCGGACGGCGCAATTGAGCCCGGCGTCGGCGGCGCCGTACGGTCGCCGACATGAACAAAACGAGCGGCCCCGATCCTGGTGGATCGGGGCCGCTGTTTTCATGCGGAGCGCGCCATCATGCGGAGCGCGCCATCATGCCTTCGATGGCTCTGCGTGCACTTTCGCGAAGGCGAGGGCGCTCGCCGCTGCATCAGAGCGCGTCGATCGCCCTCGCGAGCGCGATGTCCTTCGCCGTGACGCCCCCGCTGTCATGCGTGGACAGCGTCACCGTGATCCGGGTGTATCGGATATCGATGTCAGGGTGATGGTTCATGGACTCAGCGACATCGGCAACGCGCCGCACCCAGTCGACGCCGGCGGGGAAGGCAGCAAACGTGTAGGTCTTGAGCAGCGTGGGGCCACGGCGCGCCCAGCCGGGAAGAGTCCCGAGCTCACGTTGGATCTCGATGTCGGAGAGCAGGGCGGACGGGGGCATGGGGTCACTCACGGACAATGGGAGGCGCAACACTGCATGAAGGTACAACGGACGAAGCGGCAGACCGTTGCCGCGTCCGATCGTTCAGCGGTCGTTCAGCGGTCCGTTCCGTGGTCTCTCGACGAATCGCACGGGAGACCTTTCGCTGGTCAGCGCGCGATCGGCGGGCGGCGCTGGTGCCAGTGCGTCTCGCGCTGGAAGGCCGCACCGAGTGTGATGACGGATTCGTCACCATCCTCGGCGCCGATGATCTGCAGGCCGATCGGGAGTCCCTTGGCGAGCCCGCACGGGACGCTGAGCGAGGGAAGTCCGGCGAGGTTCTGCGGGGAGTTGAACCGCGTGAAGGATTCGATGGTATTCGCCTCCTTCCCGTTGATGTGCACCGTGCGTTCGTCGATCCGCGGCGGCAGCGCGGGGAGTGTGGCCCCGACCAGGATGTCGACTTCGGTGAAGATCTGCGTGAAGGCCGCGCGCACGGCCTCGCGCTTGGCCATGGCGTGGAGATATTCCAGCGCCGTGACCTTGTAGCCGCCCTCCAGCCGCTTGCGCACCAAGGGGCCATACGCGGACGGCGTCGCCTTGAGGAACCGGTCGTGGTAGGCGATCGCCTCCGCGGCGGTGATGGCCGCCGACGCCTCCTGGGCGTCGTCCAGTGCCGGGAGTTCGACCTCGCGGATGTCCTTTACCAGGGGGCGCAGCACCTTGAGCGCCTTGTCGATCGCGCGGCTGACGTCGTCGTCGAGGTCGCGCAGGTGATACTCCGAGATCCCGATGACCAACCCCTTGCTGCTCACCCGCAACGCCTTCATGAAGCGATCGATCCCCGCCCTGCCCCCGGTCATCGCCCCGAGGAGGAGCGCGGCGTCGGCGACGGTGTGGGTCAGCGGTCCCACGTGGTCCAGCGACGGGGAGAGCGGGACGACGCCTTCGTTAGGCAGGAGCCCGTAGGTGGGCTTGAAGCCGGTGACCCCGCAGCACGACGCCGGGATGCGGATGGATCCCCGGGTGTCGGTCCCGACGGCTGCCGCACAGAGGCCGGCCGCCACGGCCGCAGCGGAGCCACCGCTCGACCCGCCCGCCACGTGGTCGGCGTTCCACGGGTTGCGCACCGGGCCAAAGTGCTCGTTGTCCGATGTGACACCTAACGCGACCTCGTGCAGGTTCGTCTTGCCGAGGATGATCGCCCCGGCCTTGCGCAGGCGCTTGACCACCGTCGCCTCGTCCCCGGCGGGGATCCCGCTGCCGAAGATCTTCGATCCCCCCGTCGTGGGGGCGTCGGCGGTGAGGATCAGGTCCTTGATCGCGATCGGGACACCGGCCAGCGGCCCGGGATCCTTCTTCTGCGCCACCATCTTCTCGACCCGTTCCGCGGCCGCGATGGCCGCGTCGCCCGAGACCGTGATGTAGGCGTTGATCGACGGATTGTGGCGGTCAATGGCGTCGAGGATGTCGCGCACGAGGT
This sequence comes from Gemmatimonadota bacterium, assembly GCA_040007995.1. Lineage (GTDB taxonomy): Bacteria > Gemmatimonadota > Gemmatimonadetes > Gemmatimonadales > Gemmatimonadaceae > SCN-70-22. The sequence continues at coordinate 4,802 of JBDTUA010000262.1, forward strand.
CAACAGCGGAGACCTGGCGGTGCGTGACGGCCTTGGCGATATCCTGGAGGTCCGTAAACGGCGTCAGTGCGGACATGCGTGAGGTGAGCGTCGGTGCAGGCGGCGGTACGGTGGAGTTGGAGCCCGGCCGCGGCGTGGGCCACCCCTGAAAGATGATCGATCGCGGCCAATTAGGCGACTCATCGCCGGAATTCCTGTCGAAATGTTCGTCTCCCGCCGCTGCAACGCCGTGCTGCGCGATGTCTGGCCGCCGCCCGTGCGGTCACGGGGGGTTCTCGCGAGGCGCGGCCCGGCGCCGCGCGGTCACGCGATATCCGGCAACAGGGGATACGGATGGAGCCCCTCCACCACGCGCCTCCGTGACGCCGCAGGGGCGCGCCGGAGCGACGCCGTCGCACGCGGCAATGCCAAGTTTGCTTCCGTGGTCGCAGCTGGTACGGGGATCGCGCCCCGGTCGTGCGGAGGATTGCGGCGCCGGGCGGATCCGCTGGACGTCGGGGGGAGGCCTGGGCTGGAGGGACCCCTCCGGCGCGTGGTAGTCGCCGATCCGTGATTCCTGACGCCCGTCCTCCGGCCTCGCGCCGTCCGGCGTACGACGGTGCCGTGCGGGTGTTGCCGAGGCGGGGACCGTGGAACAGCTTCCTCTCCGATCGGGCGCTGGACGCTGCAGCGCCGTTCGCCACCGGCGGGTCGTTTTCCGTCGTTGGCCATTGATTCCGCCGGGCGCGCGCGGCGCGTGCCGGCCGCGCACGGTCCGTCACCGTCTCCCGTTTCCCAGGTGTCGTCATGGGTCATTCCTCCCTCCGCACGCTGCCGGCACTGTTATGCCTCGTGGCGGCGGCCGTCCCGCTCGCGGCCCAGCCGCGTCCCCTCACGCCGGCCGACATTTTCCAGTTGGAGTACGCGGCGGACCCCGCGATCTCGCCCGACGGCGCGTGGATCGCCTACATACGCCGGTGGAGCGACCCGATGACCGACCGGCGCTTCAGCAACATCTGGCTGGTGCGCCGGGACGGGACGGGCAACCGTCCGCTCACGTCGGGGAAGTACCTCGAGGACGCGCCGGTCTGGTCGCCGGACGGGACGCGTCTCGCCTTCTCGTCGAATCGCGGGGGGAGTACGCAGCTCTGGGTCCGCTGGATGGACCGCGGCGACGCGCTGGCCATCACCAACGGGAGCCAGACGCCGAGCGCACCGGCGTGGTCGCCGGACGGCACGCAGCTCGCGTTCTTGCAGCTGGTCTCGCGTCCGGCGTTGGTAGTCGGGACGCCGCTGGTCCCGCCGCCAGGCGCAACGTGGTCGCCGCCGCCCAAGTACACCGATCGGCTTGTCTTCCGGCAGGACCAGCTGGGTGAACTCCCCACCGGATTCGTGCACGCCTTCGTCGTCCCCGCCGAGGGGGGGACGCCGCGGCAGGTCACCAGTGGCGACTACCAGCATGGCGGGCAGGTGTATGGCGGCGGTGCGGTGACGTGGACCGCCGACGGGACCGAGTTGGTGCTGGCGGCACGCCGCGGCGAGAACCCGGAGTGGAACTCGCGCGAGACCGACCTCTACGCCTTCGCGGTGGCCAACGGGGCGATGCGCCGCCTCACCGACCGCTTCGGCCCGGACCAGAGCCCCGCCGTCTCCCCGGACGGACGGTCGATCGCCTACATCGGGTATGACGACCGGAAGCAGGGCTACCAGAACGCGCTCCTCTACGTCATGAACCGCGACGGCACCGGGGGGCGCGCGATCTCGACGAAGATGGACCGCTCCGTCTCCAACCCGGTGTGGAGCGCCGACGGGCGCAGCCTCTTCGTCGCCGTCGACGATCAGGGGAACACGAAGGTCGCGCGCATCGCCCTCGATGGCACGTGGCGGATGGTGGCCAGGGACCTGGGGTCAGGGTCGTCGGCCTACAGCGGGGGGAGCTTCTCGGTGGCGCGCGACGGGAGCATCGCCTACACGCTGAGCACCCCGAGCATCCCGTCGGAGGTGGCACTCGTGCCTAACGCGCCAGCGGGCGCCGCGCCGACGGCTGCCCCGCCGGCGGGCCGCATCCTCACGGCGCTCAATGCCGACGTGCTGGCCGGCCGGACACTCGGCACCGTGGAGGAGATCTGGTACCCGTCCTCCAAGGACCAGCGCCAGATCCAGGGGTGGATCATCAAGCCGCCCGGCTTCGATCCGGCGCGCAAGTACCCGCTCATCCTCGAGATCCATGGGGGACCGTTCGCCAACTACGGCGACCGCTTCGATGAGGAAAAGCAGGTGATGGCGGCCAACGGCTTCGTGGTGCTCTACACCAACCCGCGCGGAAGTACCAGCTACGGCGAGGAGTTCGGGAACCTGATCCACCACGCGTATCCTGGCGACGACTTCTTCGACCTCAATTCCGGGGTGGATGCGGTGATCGCCAAGGGATACGTGGACGAGCACAACCTCTTCGTTACCGGCGGGAGCGGGGGCGGGGTGCTCACCGCCTGGATGATCGGCCACACCGACCGGTTCCGCGCGGCGCTGGCGTTCTACCCGGTCATCAACTGGGAGAGCTTCGCCCTGACGGCCGACATGGCGCCATCCGCTGTCAATAATTGGTTTCCGGGCTTACCCTGGGACTTCCCCGAGAACTACGACAAGCGCTCGCTGCTGTCGGTGGTGAAGAACGTGAAGACGCTGACGCTGATCATGACCGGCGAGGAGGACTTCCGCACACCGATGTCGGAGTCGGAGCAGTACTACAAGGCGCTCAAGATGCGCGGGGTGGAGTCGGTGCTGGTGCGGGTGCCGGAGGAACCGCACGGCATCCGACGGCGCCCGAGCCACGAGGCCGCGAAACTGACGACGCTGGCCGGGTGGTTCGACCAGCACAGGGCGGCGGTACAGTAGGGAGAAGACGAGAAGACGAGAAGACGAGAACCGCGGTTTCCCTCGTCTTCTCGTCTTCTGCCCTTCCTCATCAGTTGAAGCGCCGCGCGCAACCGTCCCCGGCGCAAGCACTTGCCTCCTCCCCCGTCCCCCGTCCCCCGCCTCCCGTCCGTTTTTCTCCTTGCCTTT
>JBDTUA010000263.1:0-7793 GCA_040007995.1 Gemmatimonadota bacterium
CTTCACGATTCCATGAGGGAGCGCGACGACCGCACCGCATCGAATACCAGCGCCACGAGAACGAGGAGTCGATGCGCCGCCCTTCGAGGGCGCGCGCTCCTGCTAGTGCTCGGATGTTTCAGTGCCGCGACGCTGGGGGCGCAGGAAGCGCCGCTCCGTCGGCCGGCGTTCCAGGCAGGAGGCGTGTGGGAGTCGTGGCGCTTTGCGACACCGTTGCCGGTCGACACCGAACGCGTCGAGCGCATCTCCCAACTCTCGTTCCCCCTCGGCGTCGTCATCCCGCTCGGCCCGCGCTGGACGTTCGACGTCTCTGGCGCGTACGCCATGGGTTCCGTGCAGCTGACGGATACCACCGGCGCACGAACGCGAACGATCGACCTTCGCGGCCCGACGGACGTGAAGCTTCGTCTCGTCGGGCACATCGTCGGCGACGCGCTGCTCCTCAACCTCGGACTCAACGCGCCGACCGGGCTCACGCGACTGGGCACTGAGGATGTGGCCGCGCTGCGGCTGATTGGGGCTCCCCCCCTTCGCATGCCGAGCCCGACGCTTGGCAACGGGCTCGGAGGGACGGCGGGGCTCGTGCTCGCGCAGCAAGCCGGTGCCTGGGCGTTGGCTGCCGGGGCGGCCTACGAGGTACGCGCCAGCTACACGCCGATCGACGCCGCGGTCGCCGGCATCGCGTCAACCACCGAACTCGACCCCAGTGACGCCGTGCACCTGTCGCTCGGGGCGGATCGCCTCATGGGCCCGCACCGCCTCTCGTTCATTGCGAGCTACGATCTCTACGGGAAGGACCAGATCGCGCTCAACTCAAACGGCGGAGCGATGCTCGGCGGATCGTATCAACTTGGTCCGAGCGTCTCGGGGCTGATGCTGCTCGAACTGGGAGTGCCGGGGATGCAGGAGCTCAGCCTCGCACTCGTGAACCGATATCGCAGCCGCTACAACGGCCTCGACGGGCATTCCGTCGACGGTTCGAGTGGCAACCAGTTCGACGCGCGGTTGCACGCGCGCTTTGGCGTGCCCCGTCGCTTCGGCTGGTGGCTCGGGATCGATGGGCACGTCGACACCGGCCTCGACGTCGACCAGTCTCTCGCCACGGCGGCCATGTCCGCAGTCGGGGGATCCCTCGGCCTCTCCCTTCCGCTGGGGGCCGTGGCGCTCGAACCTGCCATACGCGCCAGCCTGGGGAGTGTCGACACCGGCGCACGATCGTCGCGCGCGACCGGTTTGGGTGCGTCGCTGACGATTGTGAGACGTTAGGCATGGGCGCGAGGCCATTCCGCTCTCGGCGTTGGCTGGTCGGTGCTTCGCTGGCCGTGATGGCCGCGGCGTGCTCCAAGGATGCCGCGGTCGCGCCGACGCGTTTCCGGGCCCGCCTTGAGATCCAGGCTGCGATGACGAGCGCGGGGGAAATTCTTGATGTCACCGCATCGTACCTGCGAACGTCCGGCCCCTCTGTTACGCTCACCAGTTCGCACACCGTGATCGGAGGCCCTGGGACACTCACGATCCCCCTCGAGCTCGACCTGACGTCGTGCCTCTCCGATCCGCAGCGCGCCAGCGAGGGGACCGGTTGTCCAGTGGTAGTGGACGCGGTGCTGCGTGACGCCTCCCAGGGGGTGCTCGACTCGACGCGAGTCGGTCCGTTTGATGTCGCGGGCGGCAGCACGGTCTCGCCAGCGACGCCCGTGCGCCTGCAGGCCGCTGCCGACCTGGTCGTCGAAGAGGGCGACGGGCAGCTGGCGTGGGCGGGCACGCCGCTGCAGCTGCCGCTAAAATTGCGGCTGACGGATCGCGGCGGTGCGCCGATCGCCGGGCGCGCGGTCACCCTGGCGGTGACGGCAGGCGGGGGCACAGTGCTTGGCGGTCCGTTCGTCACCGATGCGGCGGGCCACGTGACGCTGGGCTACCGGGTCGGCGCGGCGCTCGGCGGAAATACGGTCCGCGCCTCCGTTCCCTTGGGCGCGGGATCGTTGATCACGACGCTGACCTTCGAGTCCGTCCCGATCCGGCGCGAGCACATTTCGGCAGGTGCCTTCCACTCCTGCGCCATCTTTCGCGACAACGTGACGCGATGCTGGGGCTCCAACGACATGGGACTGCTCGGCAACCCGGGGGTGCGGACACCGGGCGACACCCTCTATCCCGTGCCCGTGACGGGCGGAGCAACCTTCGTCGCCCTCGCCGACAGCAAGTCGAGCAACAGCTTTGCTGGTCCTGCGTGCGGGCTCACGGTCGGGGGCGCGATCATGTGCTGGGGGCCGTCACCGATCGGCGAGGTCGGCCTGTCCGGCAGGGATCTGTGTGCGAGCGCCTCCACCGCGCTCTCGATCGCCTGCTCACGCACGCCAGAGAAGGTCTCTGGCAATCTGACGTTTGTTACGCTCGACGTGGGCGGGAACTACGGCACTGGCGCCAGCAACGGCCAGTCGGCATCCCGCATCTGTGGCGTCACGGCGGACGGCGAGGCCTACTGCTGGGGGGAGAATGCGCACGGCGCCGTCGGCGACAGTTCGCGCACCACGCGAACCTCCCCGACGAGGGTCATCGCTGCCGAGAAGTGGATCGACGTCACGACCGGGACGCGGCAAAGCTGTGGCGTCACGGTGCGCGGTGCGCTGTACTGTTGGGGTGACAACTCGCTCGGAGGCCTAGGCACGGGCGATACCGTCTCCTCGATCGTCCCCCGCAAGGTGCAGTCGCAGGAGTACTTCCTCGCGGTCGATGCGGGTGGCGTCAACACGTGCGCGCGGACCCTCGGCGGTGGAGAGCGCTGCTGGGGGCGTGGCGGGCCGAGTGGCGTCGTTGATCAGCTGGCGCCGATCAATTCGGCGCCGGCGAGCGTGGTCGCACAGTTTTCGGTTGGACTCCTTCACGCCTGCTCCGTGGATGACGCGGGCGTCGGCTTCTGTCGCGGCCCTGCGAACCAAGGCTTGCTCGGCGACGGAACACCATACGACGGCACCGCTCCGTCGTCGACCACACGCGCGATGGTGCGCGGAACTCTCCGTTTCAGCGAAATCTCGGCCGGGCAGCGACATAGCTGCGCGCTGACGACGACGGGCGATCCGTATTGCTGGGGACAGGGGTCGCGCGGGGAGGTGGGGAGCGGTGGGCGTGGCGGTCCGTATGTTGTCCCGGTGAAGGTCACCTCCGGCCCGATCGCGATCGGTGCGCCGGCTACGTTGCTGCCGACGGTGACGTGGATTCCCCGATTTGCCCGCGGGCTTGCATGCCCCACGCCGATGCAGGTCGTCGTACTCGACCAGAACGGCTACCCGGTTCCCGGAGCGTCGCTGCAGTTCCAAACGCGGACGTCTGGTGCATCGGTGTCGGTGCAAGGCGCGTCGACCGATGCGAACGGGATGGCGTCGGTCGGGTGCACGCTATCGGTTGTGCCTGGTCCGAACGTCTTTGTCGTCAGTTCCGCGCTCTTGCCGGGTGATTCGGTCGTCTTCCAGATCGTGGGGGCCGTACCCGGGAGTCCGGCGTCGATTGGCTGCGTGCGATGCTCGACGAGTCGGACCGTCGGCACCCGCCTCGATCCGCGCGCACTGCAGTCGCTCCTCGTCACCGTGGTGGATGCGTCGGGGTTGCCGGTGCAGGGAGTGCCGGTGCAGTTCTCGCAACCCTCGCGTAGTGGCGGGCAGTTCGTGCCGCCGCTCCCAACCACCGTCACCACCGACGTCTTCGGCATCGCCGCACTCACGTCCTGGCGGGCCGACACGCTCGCGCTGTCGGATACCGTGCGCGCCGTCGTGCAGGGTTTCCCCAACAATCCGCAGACATTGGTCGTCGTCGGCGTTGCCGATTCGCCGACCTTCGCGGAATTCACGGCACAGCCTCCACCGAGTGTACGGGTCGGACAATTCCTTCCGCCGGTGTCGGTGTCGATTCGCGACCGGTACGGCAACTTGGTGCGCGACATCGCGACTGCGGTCACGCTGACACTGTCGTCAGGCAATTCCTCGGCGCTCCTGCTGGGGACCACCACCGTGCTCACGGTCAACGGCGTCGCGACGTTCAGCGACCTTCGTGTCAACGTCGCAGGGACCGAGGTGGTGATCGTCGCCTCGGTGAACGGGCTGCAATCGAGCTATAGCGCCTTCTTCGATGTGCTGCCCTGACGCACGTCTGGCGATGCTGCTGGTGTGAGCGAGGGTAGCATCCACGCGGACGGCGGGGCGGCGCTTGAGGTGCTAGTCGTCGCCCGGCTCGGGCGTCGGTGATGACGCGGCCGCATGAGATGCGGGCTTCGTGCCCCCGAAGTATCGTCCCATGCGCCGCTGCATTCCCTCACGCCACTCGACCATGATCTCGTAGACCGTCGGGATGACGACGAGCGTCAGCACGGTCGAGGCGATGACGCCGCCGATCACCGCGCGTCCCAGCGGCGCGCGGAAGTCGGCACCCTCGCCGTAGCCGAGGGCGACGGGGATCATTCCCGCCACCAGGGCAAGCGTGGTCATCATGATCGGGCGGAGGCGAATACGCCCGGCTTCGATGAGGGCGTCGCGGAGCGAAAGGGTCCCGTCCTGGTGCGCCCATTTCGCGAAGTCGATGAGGAGGATCGCGTTTTTCGCGACGATCCCCATGAGCATCATCACGCCGATGAGGCTCATGATGTTCAGGGTGTCGCGCGTGATCAGGAGGGCGAGCACGACTCCGATCAGCGACAGCGGGAGCGAGACCAGGATGACCAGCGGCTCGAGGAACGACCCGAACTGCACGACGAGGATGAGGTACATGAGCAGGATCGCGACGCCGAGGGCGGTGATGATCGCATTGAAGACCTGACTCTGCCCCTCGACCTGCCCGCCTTGCGAAATCGCATAGCCTCGCGGGAGGGGGACGCGATTGACACGGGCCATCGCATCCTGCGCGACGTTGCCGACGGAGGCGCCGAGTACGTTGGCGCCGATCGTCACCACGCGGCGCCGCTGGTAGTGGTCGATCTGCGCCGGCCCGGTGCTGGCGACGACGGTGGCCACCTGCGACAGCGGGATGAAGGCACCGGCGCGGTTGCCTGCGGATCCCGCGCCCGGGAGCATGATCGGGATCTGTTCCACGTCGGTCTTGCGCTGGCGGTCGTCGGGCGCCAGTCGCACGCGCACGTACCGCGAGATACCCGACGGGTCCACCCACGTCCCCGCGTCGACGCCGGCGAAGGCAAAGCGCAGCGTCGTCGCCAGCTGCCCGAGGCTGATCCCCAGGCTCGACGCGAGCCCGCGATTCACGCGCACGCTGAGTTCGGGCTTCTTCCCCTTCGTCGAGAGGCCGACGTCGACCACGCCCGGCGTCACACGCATCGAATCGGCGATCTCGGCCGAGAGCTGCGTCAGTCGGAGCGCGTCGGGGCCTTGCAGCTGCAGCTGGATCTGCTTCTGGTTTCCGGCCAGACCGCCCGCGGCATAGGTATAGGCCACGGCGCCGGAGATCCCGGCGAGCTCTTCGCGCACCTCGCGACCGAAGTCTTCCTGCGAGATGTTGCGCTCCTCGCGCCGGACCAGGCGCACGTAGACGGTCGCCACGTCGACGGCGCCGGAGCCGGTGGCGCTTCCAACGGCAGTGTAGGTGTAGGCGACCTCCTTGTGCGCCCGGACCAGGCGTGCGGCCTCCTCGGCCTTGAGCGACGTGTACTCGAGACTCGACCCCGGCGGGGTCTCGATCGACACATTGAGCTCGTTGTTGTCACTGATCGGCGCGAAGCCGAATCCCCCGAAGCGCACCTGGAGGGCGATGGCGACGATCAGGGTGGAGAGCGCGATTCCGACCATCCACCACCGATGGTCCAGCGCCCAGCCTACGACACGCGTGTATCGCTCCGACTGGCGATTGAACCACGCATTGTACCGGTCGAGCGCGCGAGCGATCGGGTTGCGGCGTTCGTGTGCCTCGAGCTGCGGGTCGGCCCAGTAGGCCGAGAGCATGGGGTCGAGCGAGAACGAGACGAAGAGCGAGACCAGGACAGCGCTGGCGATCGTGAGGGCGAAGGGCTTGAAGAACTGACCGGCAATGCCGGGCATGAAACCGACCGGGACGAAGACCGCCACGATCGAGAACGTCGTCGCCGTGACGGCGAGACCGATCTCGTTGGTCCCCTCGTGCGACGCCGTCATGTGGTCTTTTCCCATCTCGACGTGGCGCACGATGTTTTCGCGCACCACGATCGCATCGTCGATCAGGATGCCGATCGCCAGCGACAGCCCCATCAGCGACATGATGTTGAGCGTGAAGCCGAAGGCGTAGAGCGGAACGAAGGCGGCGAGGACCGACACCGGGAGGGCGAGCCCGGTGATGACCGTGGAGCGCCACGAATTGAGGAAGAGGAAGACGACGAGCACGGTCAACAATGCGCCTTCCACCAGCGTTTCCTCGACGTTGCGCACCGAGTTGCGGACGCGCGCACCGGTATCGCGTACGAGCTCGAGCTTCACGCCAGCAGGCAGTGTGGCGCCTAACGCTACAATCCGCGACCGTACCAGGTCGCTGACCGCCGTCGTGCTCGCCTCGCGCGACTTGATGATATCGAGTCCGATGGCCGGCGCGCCGTTGAACAGCGCCGCTGACGTCGGCTCAGCGGCTCCCTCGGAGACGTCGGCGACCTCGTTGAGGTGAACCCCGCGCGCGACCACAATCTGCCCGAACTCGTCCGCGCGCTCGAGGCGTCCCTCGAGGCGGATGGCGCGCTGCTCGAGCGGTGTGTTCACCCGCCCGACCGGCGCCGCCAGGTTCTGCGCGCGCAGCGCGTTCACCACCTGCTCGATACCGATGCCCGCCGCGGCGAGCCCCGAGGGGCGCACGTTGACGTTGAGCTGCGCGCTGTCGCCGCCAATCACGTTCACCTGTGCCACGCCCGGCACCGACCGCAGCTCGCCCCCGATCAGGTTCTCGGCAATCTGCGTGAGCTGTGGTGAGGTGTAGACCTGGGAGGTCAGTGCGAGCGAGATGATCGGGAGCTGCCCCGGATCGAATCGGGCGATGACCGGCTCGATGATTTCCGCCGGCAGCTGCCCGCGCACGGCGGAGATCGCGTCGCGCACGTCCTGCGTGGCCTGGTCCACATTCTTGGCAAAGACGAACTGCACCACCAACTGGGCGAAGCCGTCGGTCGACGTCGAGTTGAGCTTGTCGACTCCGCTGATGCCGGAGATCTTGTCTTCCAGGCGGTTCACCACCTCGCGCTCGACGACGTCGGGGGCAGCGCCCGGGTAGGCGACGCCGATAAAGACGATCGGCTGCGTCAACTCCGGATACTCGTCGGTGTCGAGGCGGAAGAGCGCCACCAGTCCGAAGGCGACGAGCGCGATCATCGTGACCACCGTGATGATCGGCCGGCGAATCGAGAAGTCCGAAATGAACACGGCGTTACTCCAACACGGGGAGACTGCTGCGGCCTTCGACCGGCATGGCGATTCCGGCAAGCGAGAATCGCACGATGTGCTCGGCCAGCGCGCTGAGATCGTCGCCCGACATGGTGGCGTGCTCGGCGAAACCAGCGGCTCGAAGCCGTCCCTTCATCCGCACCATGTTCTGCACGAAGTAACATTGCGCCTGCACGCTCATCGCACAGCGGCGTACATGCTCGTCCTCGGGGGCGCGCCCGGTGAGCTCGCCGATGACCTGACAGAGATAGCGCACACGCGGCGACATCACCTCGCGAATGATCGTCTGCGCTGCCGGGGTGGGATCCTGCATTTCGTGTCGCAGGATCTGATAGACCCACTCATTGTCGTCGGGGCTCGTTCCGATGGCAAGATTGGTCCGGACGAAGTGACGGAGTCGCT
>JBDTUA010000264.1:0-7787 GCA_040007995.1 Gemmatimonadota bacterium
GCTACTGCTCCCGCTGGTGACCTCGCTGACAACACCGCCGCCCACACCCCCGGGCGTCGCGATCGTCTACAACGGACGGACAGGGAGCCGGGAGGTGGCGATCCCACGCGTCGACTCGAGCGTTGTCATCGACGGCAAGCTGGACGAAGGGGTTTGGCGTTCGGCCGCGAACCTCACGGGCTTCTCGCGCTATGCGCCCACCGACGGTTTCGCCGCCGACGACTCGACCGAGGTTCTGGTCTGGTATTCGCCGACGGCGATTTACTTCGGCATCCGCGCCTTCGCCGAGCCGGGGACGGTGCGGGCGACGCTCTCCGATCGCGACAAGATGTTCGGCGACGACTACGTCGCCGTCTTCCTGAGCACCTTCAACGACGGGCGCCAGGCGATGGTCTTCGGCGCCAACCCGTTAGGCATCCAGGGCGACGGCATCGTCGTGGAGAGCGGAGGCACGAACGGGGTCGGCTTCGACGGGCCCCGGATCGGGCGCGAGCCGACCGACATCAGCCCCGACTTCAACTACCAGTCCAAGGGACATCTCACGGACTTCGGCTACGAGATCGAGCTCCGCATTCCGTTCAAGACACTCAAGTACCAGTCCGGCCCGATCCAGACGTGGGGGATCAACGTCCTGCGGAAGGTGCAGAGCCGTGGCTTCGAGTATACGTGGACCCCCGCCCAGCGCGCCGCCGCCTCGTTCCTGGGACAGTCGGGTCACCTGTTGGGGCTGACGGGGTTGCACCGCGGCCTGGTGCTCGACCTCAACCCGATCGTGACGAACCACTGGGAAGGGACGCAGGGGGCTGACGGCTTCGAGCGCAACTCCGAGCGCCCGAAATTCGGCGCCAACGTCAAGTGGGGGATCACCAACAACCTCACGCTGAACGGGACGCTGCGTCCCGACTTCGCCGAGGTGGAGTCCGACGCGGGGCAGTTCGTCTTCGATCCGCGCTCCTCGCTGTACTTCTCCGAAAAGCGTCCATTCTTCCTCGAGGGGAGCGAGCAGTTCGAAACGCCGGGGAACCTCGTCTACACCCGACGCATCTTGGCGCCGGTCGTGGCGACCAAGCTGACGGGAAAGATTGCGGGGACGAGCGTCGCCTTTCTCTCGGCGGTCGACGATACCATCGCCTCGACGACCCGCCACGACCATCCGCTCTTCAACATCCTTCGCCTCAAGCGCGACCTCGGGTCGGCGTCGCGGGTGGGGGTGATCCTCACCGATCGCGAAGATGGTGATCGCAGCAACCGCGTCGGCGGGGGCGACTTCCGGTTCGTCTTCAACAAGATCTACAGCATCTCGGCGGTGAGCGCCGTCAGCCGCACCTCGGCGCCTGGTGTGGACGCCCTGGTGGCACCGATGTGGTCGACGACGGTAGTGCGCTCGGGTCGCACCTTCGGCGCGCGGTACAACTTCATGGGCATCGACGACGACTTCCGGGCGTCGAGCGGCTTCATCAGCCGTGGCTCCGTCGCCCAGCTGTCGGCGCAGCACAGCCTCACGCACTATGGGGCGCAGGGGAGCTTCGTGCAGAGCGTCTCGGGCGACCTCAACCTCATCGATACGTGGCGCTACCAGTCGTTCGTGCACGGCAATGACGCCATCGAGAAGAAGATGCACTTCAACACCAACTACCAGCTGCGCGGCGGCTGGCATGTCGGTGCCTCGCTCCTCTTCGAGACGTTCGGCTTCGACCCGGGGCTGTACCGCGACTACGCGATCGAGCGACATGACGGCGGGACGATCGACACGGTCGCCTTCATCGGACGGCCACGCATCCCGAACCGTGACTACCAGCTGAGCATCGACAGCCCGCAGTTCCGCCACGTCGGCTTCAACATCTTCTATCTCTGGGGGCGCGACGAGAATTTCTACGAGTGGGCGCCGGCCGACGTCGGATTCATCTCGTACTCCGTGAGCTGGCGCCCCACCGGGCAGCTGCGCGTGGACGGGTCATACAACTACCAGTACTACAAGCGCGCCACCGACGGCTCGATGGCCGGAAGCGGAAAGATCCCGCGCGTGAAAGTGGAGTACCAGGTCTCCCGCTCGATCTTCGTGCGGGCCGTAGGGCAGTACACCGCGCAGTTCCAGGACGACCTGCGCGACGACGGACGCACCAACGATCCGCTGCTGTTTCGCAACGCCGAAGGTGGCTACAATCGCGCCACCGGCTACACCGACAACCTGTTCCAGTCCGACCTGCTCTTCTCCTACCTGCCGACCCCCGGCACGGTGGTCTACCTCGGCTACGGCAACACCTCGACCGAGAACGAGCCCTTCCGCTTCAACCGCATGCAGCGGCGGCGCGACGGTTTCTTCGTGAAGATGAGCTATCTCTTCCGTGTGTAGCGATGGATGGCGACCGGCGCGCCGGGTGATGTGACCAACGAGGGTGGGTTAGCTCGCCCGCTTAGTCTGTTGCTGCGACTTCGCCTCGTACATGCGCCGGTCCGCCTCCCGCAGTGCCTCCTCGGGATTGCCCCCGGGCACGACAGTCGCGATGCCGATCGAGAAGCGCACGTCCGGGGACTGCCCCTGCTCGAGCAGTAGTGTGCGCATCGCAACGATGCGGGGCGCGATCGCCTCCGGATTCAGGTGCGGCGCCACGAGGACAAATTCGTCGCCGGCGAAGCGCACGAGCGAGTCGTCGGGGCGGAACGACAGTCGCAATGCTTCGGCGAAGCGCACGAGCGCCTGGTCGCCGACGGCGTGTCCATGCTCGTCGTTGATGCGCTTGAAATCGTCGAGGTCGACGAAGACGATCGTGGCGCCGAGTGGCTGCACGCGGCGCAGCACCGTCGGCATCGCGCGGCGGTTCAGGAGCCCGGTGAGTGGATCCCGGTCGGCGAGGTTGCGCAGGTTCTCCTGCGCGTTCAGCAAGTCTCGATTCGATGACTCGACCTCGAGCCGCGTACGGTGCATGCTCACGAGGACGCACCCCAGTGCCAGTAACCACTCGGCACCGCCATCGAACGACGACGAAATCGAGAGAAAGCGTCCGGTGAGTGACGACAGTAATCCACCGGACGGCGCGGCGACGCGCAGTTGCTGGAAGTAGGCGATGCCCTCGATAACGGCGACCCCACCGCGCACAAACAGGCCTAACGCCAACCAACGAAAGCCGGCGACGTCCTGACGCAGGGCGAGCACGCCGCCGCTGAGGAGCAGCAGCGACATCGCGACGCTCCCACCAATCCCGGTCAGCGGGATGGACGAGAGTGCGCTCCCGCCGACGATCGCGAAGGTCGCCACGACCCACGGCCATTGTCGCGCCCCCGGAAAGGGGAGGCCGGGTTTGGCGGCGACCCACGCGCCGCGGAGCAGTGCGACGACGAACATGACCTTGGTCCCCAGGTACACGTCGCGCACCACGTCGACCGCGAAGCCCGTTGGCGTGAACAGCCAGAAGACAACCGTCGTGGTCAATGCAGCGAGATTCCAGAGCCAGGCGCTGCGCCACGCGCGAGCCTCGGCCGTCGGCACCGAGCGGGCAAAGACCACGAAGAAGAGCGCGATCATCAGGCTCGAACAGATCTGCACGGCAGTGCTCCACCGCCACAGCGTCAACTCGAGGTTTACATCCATCCGTAACTCATCAGGACTCCATCACGCGGGCGTCTCACCGACTGCGACATCCACGTGACGAAAGTAGCAGCGTCGACGGGAGAATGAGGCGACAGCGAACTGCTCGCGCTCTCGTCTACACGACGATCTGGCGTCGGGCTTGGCACGATCCGGCGCGTCGGTGTTGCATGGGCGACACACGACGTGACCGGCTTGACTTCCCGACCCGGTCGCCCCTAACGTCGGTCGCCGTCGTGGCAACACCCCGGCGTTGGCCATCCAGCATCGGGGGGGAACTGTGCGAAGCAGGCGTGCGCGCCGGCTCGTTGGTGCCGTGAGGTCGGCGGTGGCAGCACTCACAGCTGTGCTGCTCGCGCTCGCCATCGGCGCATCGACGGCCACCGCGGGTCCCGATTACCTCCACTACCAAGTCTTCTTCCCCTCGTCGCCGCGCGACGGAAACGACGCCGCGGCGACCTTCGACGCGCGCGCGAATGCGATGATCCGTGCGGTTGCCTGTGGCGACGAGGCGCAGTTCGGGCTGCTGATGGGGCACGCTGGCGAGGGGATCACCTCGATCATTACCGGCAAGATCGAATGGCTGGCCGGCAGCCACGACCCCGATCCCGCGTCGCCACCGATGGCGCAGTGCCAGTTCTCGCGGAAGTTCCTGCCCTACGAGCTCTGCCCGTACACCGTGGCGTCGGGGTGTGACCAGCCGGCGGTCGTGGACGCCTTCGCCAAGAGTGCGTGGTATGTGGACCTGCAGAATGGCAAGTTCACAGCGCTCAACGAGGACCTGAAGGTGCGTTTCTCCCCGTTCTGCCGTTTCGATCCGCAGGTCATGCAGCGCGACGGCGTGGTCGTCGGCTCCGGGCGCGTGGCGCCTAACGACTCGTCCGATCAGGTGCGCATCGACTTCGCGGTTGGCCGCGACTGCATGCGCGGCCAGGTCAACAAGGCGCTCGAGGAGATGGAGATCGAGGGACAGATGGGAACCGACGGCGCGCCGTGCCATGGGAAGGGGATTTTCAGCGGCCACGGTACCACCGGCGACTGGGACATGACGGTCCGCAATCTCACGCGCATCGTCTATCTAGACGAGCGCTACGGCATGACGGTGCTCAATCCGGTCGTGCGGGCGCACATCCAGGAGCAACTGCTCACCGCCGATGGAGGACCCGCAGACGAGACGTATCCCCTGTGGGGGTGCGGCAACACGCAGGAGAGCACCGGGACGTCGCAGGATCGCGCCGACGAACGCAGCTGGGTCGATGACGTCGGGAGCTGGCTCAAGGACAACATTCCCGACTGGCTCAAGTACCTGCTCATCGTCTTTGTCTTCTTCGCCGTTGCAGCTGCAGTCGCCGCGGCGGTCGGTGGGGTGGCGGGATTGCTCGCCGGTGCGGCCGCGGGAGCGCTCGCAGCGGGCGCAGTGGGCCTGCTCGCGTCGTCCAACATTCCGGAGACGGAAAACCATCTCCTGATGATCAACACCTCCAAGTACCTCAAGAACCAGCAGATCATCGTCGATCTCGGATGGGACAGCGACGGCGCCGAGCGCTATCGCGAGGACCAGCTCGCCCTGCGGGCCTGGCTGCTGTCGCACATGCAGCGCTACGTCTCGCGCGACTTCATCGAATACAACTCGCGGCCGTATCATCGCCTCAGCATCGTCGCCCTCCTCAACATCGCCGACTTCGCCAACGACGACGACCTGCGCACCGGAGCGCAGATGGTGCTCGACTACACGACGGCCAAGTTCGACGTCGGGAGCTCGCAGGGGCGGCGATTCGTCCCGTTCCGACGGCTGCGCGGCACGATGGTGACCGACATCTTCGACGCGCCCTTTCACACGAACGGCCTCTTTGACCTGGTGAGCGGGGGTGACGTGCAGGTCGCGATGGGACTGCTCTTCGCCGGGCAGACGCAACAGCTCAACGGCTCCTTCATCTCATTCGGGGCTGCCGAGGCGGCGATCTATTTCGCTACGTCACCGTATCGTCCGGAGCCATTCGTGACCGACCTCGCGATCCGGAAGGACACCGCGGTCTACCAACGGGTCCAGTACGACGCGGCCGAGGTGTATTCGAGCGACCGCAGCTTCCTGATTTCGGCTGGTGGAATCGCGACCGGGCAGGCGTATTCCGGTACCGGCATCGAAGCGTTGGACCAGCTCATCTCCGAGAAGGTCAAGGGCGACCGGGGGGCGGCCTTGCCGACGACGCTCTTCCTGACCGGGGCGCCCCAGGTCGGCGCCATCGCCACCGACCGGACGACGCTGTACGACCTGATTCGCATCGAAGGGCGCAGACCGGACGAGGCGGACTCCCCGACGTTCGATCACAACCTGTGCGTCTGGCAGGGCTTTGCCTGCGGGACCAACGTCATGATTCCCAAGGCGTTCGCGGCCCAATTGCAGTCGGGGAAGCCCCCCTGCATGGTACAGGTGCCGTCGGGGGCCAACGCGCGCTGGAACTTCATCGACACCTCGCTCTGCCTCGGCTACGAACGATCGCCGCGTTCGTTCATCGCCATCTATCGTCATGATTGTCCGACGGGCGGAACGGACTGCGACGACAACTTCGGCTTCTTCGAAGTGGTCGACGTCTCGCGCACCCCGCAGGCGAACAACGCGTTCGCCCTGTTCAGGACGCGGGTGGTCGCCGCCAATCCGCCGGGGTTCGTCTCCCTGTTCAATACGGGCCTGCAGCTGCACCGCATGGGTGGCAGCTATCACTCCGAGCGTGGCCACGTGATCCGCTTCTCGGCGGACGCGCACCAGCACGACAGCAGGGCATCCGGGATCGTCGACGTGGACGGTGTGGCGCCAAATCCGGTCGGGGCGTGGGGCTTCGCTAGCGGGGAGGCAGCGATGATGCCGGGAGTCGCGACGCCGATCCTCTCCTCCGGTGGCGGATACGTGGACATCGCAAATGCACGGACCGGCAACCACCTGGAGCTCGACTTCCGCGACCTGCAACACCCCATCCGGAAGGTGCACTGATGCCGCGATTCGCCGAACAGCTACGTGCGCGGATCGGTGCGGGTGGCGCCCGCCTGGCGGCGTCGCTCCTACTGGCGCTCCTGGTGATCAGTGGCGAGGCGCGGGCTGACCAGGTCGTCACGCTGTGTGCGTTCGACAACCAGGCGAAGGTGTCGCCGGCCGACCTCAACCTGTCGGACGCGATTGCGTTAGGCGGGCGAATCACCTTCAGTTGCAAGGGGAGGTCGACGATCCGCTTTCGCCAGTCGCACGTCATCACCAGGTCGACCGAGATCGACGGCGGAAAGCTGATCACGCTGGACGGCGGCACCTGGCGCATGTTCACGGCCTCCGACGTACGGATTGTCCTTCGCCTGGTGGACATCGCCATTATCAATGCCGGGCAGAAGCCGACTCCACAGCTCTTCCTGCCGGGCGGGGTGGTGCACGGGAGCCTGCGGCTCGAGCTCGTGCGCGCGTCGATCCTGCGCTCGTATTGGCCCATTGATCTCACCGGTGGAAGCGCACGCATCGAGGCCAGCCGACTGTCAGACAATGAGGGCGCGGTGCTCGCCGGCGAAAACCTGGAGGTGGTCGATCACTCGGAGTTCTCGAACAACCGCGGAAACGCTGTCTTCGGGAAAGGGACGATCACGATCGACCGCTCCGACTTCTTCGGCAATACCGCGCCGAGCGCCTTGGGGCAGTGCACGTTCCGTATCACCCGTTCGCACTTCTCCGGGCACCACGTTCCGATCTGGGTTGGCGGGGCGCTCATCGTCGGCTGCGATGGGAGCATCGAGGAGAGTGACTTCCGCGGCAATAGCGCCACGGATGGGGGGGCGATCTTCATTTCGCGAGCGGCTCGTCACGTGGAGCTCCGTGCAGTGCAGTTCACGGACAATCGCGCGGCCGCGAAGGGAGGCGCGATCAGTGTCGAGCCGTCGACGGTTCCGCTCGAGCTGATCCTTCGGCACGTGACGTTCGTCGAGAACAAGGCGCAGTTCGGCGGCGCTATTGCGCTCGAGGGATCGACCGGAAACAATCGCGCGCTGAATGGCGTCGCCGTGGGATTCAAGGGGAACGAGGCGTCGGTGCGCGGAGGGGCGATCTACGCCTCGAACGCCAGCGTGCGGCTGGCGCGTGGTGTCTTCGCCTACAACAAGGCAGCAACGGTCGGAGGGGCGATCGTCGCGCTGCAGCAGGGGTCGCGCTCGGTGGAGATCGCCAATT
>JBDTUA010000265.1:0-7773 GCA_040007995.1 Gemmatimonadota bacterium
ACGCGGCAAGCGCACGAACCGCGTCCGGATCGAGCTGGCCGGTGGCGACAAGCACCCCAAGGGCGATCGGGAGGTCGAAGGCCGTGCCATCCTTGCGTTGGTCGGCGGGGGCGAGGTTGATGGTGTAGCGCCGCGGCGGCAGCGCAAACCCTGCATTGCTCAGCGCCGCGGCGACGCGCTCCTTGGCTTCCTTTACGGCGCCGGCGGCGAGTCCCACGATCGTCCATTGGGGAAGTCCCTTCGCGGCATCGACTTCGACGGTCACGTCGTAGGCGTCGACGCCGAGGACGGCGGCGGATCGGATGGCGGCAAGCATGGGAAGCAAGCTGTCGTCGGGCGCGCCGCTCACCCGTACCGAAAGCGTGCAGCCGGAATCGATCCGTTGCCGGGCGAGCGACGGCGGGTAGCTTTCCCCACCCGCCGGACTCACCTACCGCTCCGTCATCCGCTCGCCATGTCGCTGCAATACGTGGATCCTTCGCTCCCTCGCGTGGTCGATCATTGGCGTTCGCCGCGCCTCGGCCTCGACATGCCGATTGTGTCGTACGGGTGGGGGGGCGCACCCGTGCTGCTCTTTCCCACGGCGGCGGCTGACTTCCTCGAGAACGAGCGCTTCTTCCTGGTCAAGGCGGTCGAACCGGCGCTGCTCGCCGGGCGCGTGCGCCTTTTTTCAATCGACAGCATCAACGCGCACGCGTGGATGGACGGGAAGCTCCCCGTGCACGAGAAGGCGCGTCGGCAGGCGCTCTACGCCGCGTACGTCGAGGAAGAGGTTGTCCCCTACATTCGAAATGTCTGCCGCGACGGCGGGGCGCGGGCGATCACGACCGGCGCCTCGTTTGGCGCGTTCCACGCGGCGAACTGCTTCCTGCGACGCCCCGACCTGTTCGGCGGTACGATCGCGATGTCGGGATTCTACGACCTCGAGAAGGGCTATCTCGACGGCTACTCGGACGAGAACGTCTACTTCAACAACCCCCTCTGGTACCTGCCGGGACTGGGCGGACGGGCACTCGAGCAGCTGCAACACGAGTCGCGCATCGTGGTGGTGACGGGACAGGGTGAGTGGGAGAAGCCGGAGGGATCCCGGCGCCTGTCCGAAGCGCTCGGCGCCAAGGGTATCCCGCACTGGCTCGACCTGTGGGGGCACGACGTACGCCACGACTGGCCGTCGTGGCGGCAGATGCTCCCGTACCACCTCGCGCGGATGGGACTCTAGAGGGCCGCTGCCGGCTCCGGCTCGTCGTCGAGGCTCTGGGCGTGCGCGAGCCGCAACTCGGACTCGCGGATCATCGCCGTGAAGGCTGTGGCGATGTCCGGGTCAAACTCCGTCCCGATGCGACGTTCGATGTAGCCGAGGATCGCCGGAATGTCCCACGCGACGCGGTACGGGCGGTGCGTGCGCAGGGCGTCGAAGACGTCACACACGTGCACGAGTCGGGACGCGTGGTGACAGTCCCGCCGGGTGCAACGCGCGGGGTAGCCTCCGCCATCGAGCATGATGTGGTGCTCGAACGCGACGACCGCACTGAGGTCGAGGTGGCGGTCGGCGTCGAGGATGAGGCGCGCGCCCTGGACGGTGTGGGAGCGTACGATCGCGAATTCGTCGTCGGTGAGGACCCCGGGCTTGTTCAGCACCTCCTTCGGGATCTTGACCTTGCCGAGATCGTGCAGTAGCCCGGCGATGCCATAGGCGCGGGCCTCGCGTGGGGACAGGTGCACTTTCTCTGCGAGGCCCATGGCGAGCACCGACACGTTGAGCGCGTGCGCCGTGGTGTACTGGTCGAACTCCTTGAGTGACAGGAGCGGGATCAGCGCGCGCGACGAACCATGCATCGCCTGCGCGAGCGAGGCGACGACCGCCTCGGCCTCCGCCAGCGGCAACTGGCGCGCCGACGTGACCTCCTCGTGCATCCAGCAGACGACGTCGGCCTCCTCGCTCAAGTCAAAGCGTTGAAGCTCATCGAGCGCGTCGTCGAGTTCCGTGGCATCGCCCATGAGTCCGTCCCCGCCGCGCACCCCCACCGCCCCGAAACGGATGGGCGTCGCACTGCCGTCGGCACGACGGATGAGGGGCCGCTCCTTCGGTCCGGTGGCGAGCGCAAGGCGGGTGAGCAGTTCCTCGAGGAAGGCGTGGTACGACTCTGGATCGACCGCGTCCTCGAACTCGAGTCGCTGCACCCCGGCACCCGAGAGGCGCTGCGCCCAGTCCCAGTCGGCGAGCTCGCGCAGCGTGCGCTGGCTGTAGACGACCTCGCGTCCCAGGAACGAGAAGGTCGGCGTCGCGTCCAACGTCTGAAGTGCGCGAAGGCGGGCGAACGAGGCCTCGGCGGCGCGCGCGCGCGCCGGGTGCCCTTCGGCATAGAGTGACATCTTCGCCAGCGCCTGCGCCAGCGACGTCAGGTACAGTGTGGCCTCGTTCATCGCGTCTCAACCATTTCCGGACGCGCCGCCGCGGCCCGTCGGATATCCTCATTGCGACTGCGCGCCGCCAGCTGCAGCACGTGCACCGCCGCACCCTCGTCGCGGTAGTACTGGGCGATCGCCCCGATCGTGGCGAGCACCTCTGGTGACCCTTTTCGCAGTCGCATCCCTCCACTCCACCATCGCGTCGTCAGGGCCTGGGCGTTGAGCCATTCGAGCGCCTCGAGCGTGCCGACGTTCGCGATGGTCCGCACCACGCGCGCGCGCAACTCCGCGCCGATCGAGCCGTCCTCGTAGCGCTTCATCAGGAGCCGCGAGCCCTCAACGGAGCAACCGCGTACGGCGGCGTGCAGCGCCACGTGGAAGGTGCGAACATCGGCATCGCGCAGGCCCAGCAGCACCCCCGATTCCCGTGTGTCATCGTGTCGCATGAGAAAGCGGATCGCCTCGCGACGCACCGCCGGATCGGGATGGCGCGCGAAGGTCGTCGGGACGACCCCCGTCGGCCACTCGTCCAGCCGATCGAAAACCACCAGCACCTGTCGCAGGACGCGGATCGACACGCCGGGGAGCGCGTCACGCAGCGGGCGCAATGCCTCGCGCCCGAGCCGGAGCAGGAGTGTCACGGCCCACGCGGCATCGGCGTCGTCGCGGGCGTCGATCGCTTGCAGGATCGGCACGACGGCGCGGACGCGCATACGTTCCACGGCATGGGTGAGGAGCTGGAGGTCGGGACGTTCGGCCGTCAGCTGCTCGCGCAACGTCGACTCGTTCAGCAGCCGCCCCACCAGCGACTCGCGCGCCTCCGACTCGGGGAGGAGTTGCAGCCGCTCGAGCGTGGCAGCGACGCCATCGCGCAGGGCGAGCCGGCCAAGCGCCGCCTCGGTGCTCGGCGTGACCAGCGCGACCTCGAGGCAGATCTCGACGATGCGCTCCGGCTCGAGGGCGTCACGACGCCGGTCCATGGCAGCCACCGCGCCCTCCGCCGACAGCTCCCCGAGCAGGCGCGAATATTCCTCGGGATTCGGGTCATCCAACGTCCAGTCGCGCAGCAGGTGGCGCACCATGCGTCGCAGCGCGACGTCGGCGCCGCGCCCGCTGGCGCGAGTGCCGCTGGCTTCGCGCGCCAACTTGCGCATCAGACGCAGGACGGCCGATGAGATCGGGGCGCCATCCTGCGCTGCCGCGACGCGCACCAGGTCGAGGACGGCGTGAGCCCCGAGCGTGCTGTTGGCACCGGCGAGGAATGCATCGCGGCGCGAGCGGTCCCCCCCCATCTCGAGCAGCTGCTGCAACGCGCCGTCGCTCAGCTGTTCCACCAGCTGCGATACCTGCAGCCGCAGCGCCGGCTCGCCTTCCGCGCTCCTCGCACCGAGCTCTCCAACCACTTGCAGCAGGAATCCGGACAGGTGCTCGTCAAACTGCGGCGTGCCGAGCTGGCGCTCGATCGAGCGGGCCACATGCTCGGGGCTGTGGATCTCGTCACCCCCCTCCCAGTCCGAGAGCGCCGCGTGCGCGAGGGCACCCCAGAGTTGCGAATCCCGCGCGCTGCACGAGACGCTCGGGACCGCCGATCCATCTGCGTCGAGCAGGGCCAGCTGCTCGAACGCGAGCGGCGAGAGCAGCACATGCGGCCAGCGCGGCGTGTCCTCCGCGTCCAGTGCGCCGAGCGGTACGCTCCCGCGCAGCGCCGACTCGGCGAGCGCACCGACGAGCGCATCGAGCTCGTCGCGCGCTACCCCTGCCGTGAATCGGAGTCCGCCGAGCTGGTGACTGTGCAGGCGAGTGGCCAGCTCGGACAGGAGCGGATGATCCGAATCGGTGGGAGTGCCGTCGAGCAGAAGCTGCGAGCGGGCCACGCCGATCGGGAGTTCGGCTCGCGTCGTCAGGACGCGCTGGAGCCGCGCCAGCAGGGCATCGACCGCCCCGAGCTGCATCGGGTGCGACGCCGGATAAATGCCACGCTTGTGCACGGCGACCGCGAGCTCCTGCACGAGCTCGATCAGCTCGTGCGGAATCGCCGCGGGTGAGGCGGCGGGAGGGGTGCCGGGGGCGAGAGAGGTCATGGGAGGACGGTCGCCCGCGAACGCCGCCGGCGACACTCCAGAGGACGACTGCCGTGTGACCCCCGTTACAGGCGCGCAGGCGCTGCGCCCCCTCCCACGCCCGCCGCGCCGTCTCTCTAGGCGCCCTGGCGCGCTTATCGGGCGAAGAGCGTGGGCAGGTCGCGGACGAGCGTGTAGGCCCCCATGGCCGACATCGAGACGGTGACGGCCCATCCCAAGAGGCTGAGGATCGCGGAGTGGCGATACTCGCCGACAATCTCCCGGCGACGGGCCGCCAGCAGCATGGCACCGAGCGCGAGGGGGAGAATGAGCCCATTCAAGGAGCCCACCAGGATCAGCGTCTTCACAGGACGCCCGACGCCGACGAAGATCAGGGTGGAGAGCCCGATGAAGACGATGATCGTGCGTGCGACGTTTCGATCGACCGCGCTGCTGACGGAGCGCAGGAAGCTCACCGAGGTGTACGCCGCCCCGACAACCGAGGTGATGGACGCAGCCCACATGACGACGCCGAAGACTCGATATCCGATCTCACCCGTAGCCTGACGGAAGACCGATGCGGCGGGATTCGTGGGGTCGAGCGTGACACCGTGGGCCACCACGCCTAACGTGGCGAGGAAGAGCATGACCCGCATCAGCGACGCGAGGCCGATCGCCTGCCCGGCCGATCGCGTGGCGGCGCCGACCGAATCCAGGCCACCGATTCCCGCGTCGAGCAGGCGGTGGGCGCCGGCAAACGTGATGTAGCCTCCCACCGTCCCACCGACGAGCGTGACGATGGAGAACACATCGACCCGCGCCGGGAGAAACGTCGAGGTGACGGCGTCCGCGACGGGGGGCCCGGACGACACCGCCACGTAGAGGATCAGCGCGACCATGACGAGGCCGAGCCACTGCGTAAAGCGGTCCATCGCGCGCCCGGCCTCCTTCATCAGGAACAACGCGATCGCAATGGCGGCGCTGATCGCGGCGCCGGTCGTCGGCGTTAGGCCGAAGAGGACGTTGAGCCCGAGCCCCGCGCCGGCGACGTTGCCGATATTGAAAGCCAGTCCGCCGAGGGTGACCAGCACCGCCAGCACCGTACCGAGTCCGGGGAGGACCAGGTTCGCGACATCTTGTGCGCGCCGGTTCGAGGCGACGATGACGCGCCACGTGGTGAGCTGGGCCCCCAGGTCGAGCACGATGCTCATGAGGATCGCAAAGCCGAAGCTTGCGCCGAGCTGCTGGGTGAAGACCGCGGTCTGGGTGAGAAAGCCGGGGCCGACCGCCGAGGTGGCCATGAGAAAGGCCGCCCCCAGGAGGGCGCTGCGCCTGGTGGTGCGTTGGGTGTCGGACACGGCAGTGGGTCAGGGTGGCGCGGGGAAGCTACGCCCGGGCGTGAAACCGGCCACTCCCCAACACCGGCGCGCTAGCGACGCGGTCTCCGTTAACTCGCCCCGGTCGCCCCGGAACTGGCACTGGTCGCCGCCCCCGATCCGTCGACGTCGGGAGTGAAATCCTCGCCGGGATTGATGAAGCGGTCAATCTCGATCCCGTACTGGCGGTCGTGGAGGTCTTTGTAGCGACCAGCGATGACCATGAGCTCGGCGTGGGTGCCGCGCTCCACGATACGCCCGTCCTCGATGACGAGGATCTGGTCCGCACTCTCGATCGTGGAGAGGCGGTGGGCGATCACGAAGGTGGTGCGTCCCGCACGCAACCGGCGGAGGCCGTCGCGGATCATGGCCTCGCTCTCGCTGTCGAGCGACGACGTCGCCTCGTCGAGGATCAGGACGCGCGGATCGGCGAGAATGGCGCGGGCGATGGCCACCCGCTGCCGCTGCCCGCCCGAGAGCTTCACGCCGCGTTCCCCCACGACGGTCTCATACGTGTCGTCCCACGTGTCCACGAACTCGTCGACGTGGGCGATACGTGCGACAGCGCGCACCTCCTCGTCGGTCGCGTCCGGCCTCGCATACGCGATGTTGTCTCGGATGGAACCGTCGAACAGGAAGTTGTCCTGCATGACGACGCCGAGGTGCCCGCGGTACTCATGCAGCTTGAGCGTGTCCAGGTCCTTGCCGTCGACGAGGAGCTGCCCCGAGTTGGCACGGCTGAACGCCATGACCAGTCCGATGAGTGTGCTCTTCCCCGCGCCACTGGAGCCGACCAGTGCGGTGGTGGACCCCGCCGGGGCGACGAAGGAGATGTCCTTGAGGACCGGGACGCCCGCGACGTACTCGAAGTCGACGTGGCGGAACTCGATCGCCCCGTCGACGTGCGGCACCGGGGACTTTGACGCGTCGAGCGCGTCCTCTGTCTCCATGTCCCGGATCTCCCGGATGCGATCCAACCCGGCGAATGCCTCGGAGATCTGCGTGCCGATCGAGGCGATTGAGACGAGCGGCGCGGCGACCAAGCCGATGAAGAAGATGTAACGCACGAAGTCGCCCAACGACATTTCGCCGGCGATGATGGCATGCCCGCCCATGATCGTGAGCAGGACGCCGATCACCCCGATGATCGCCGTGGTCGCGGCCCCGACGGCCGAGGTCCCCGTAATCGTGGAGCGCACATTGTTGAACAGGCGCTCGACCCCGCCGGCGAAGACGCGCTCCTCACGATCCTCCGCCGTATAGACCTTCACGATGCGCACCCCGCCGACCGTTTCCGTCAGCCGGCCGGTAACTTCGGCGTTGATCACGCTGCGCTCGCGGAAGATCGGACGCAGTCGCTTGAACGCGATCGCCATCATGATGCCGAACCCTCCGAGCACTACGAGCGTGATGGCGGTGAGCTTCCAGCTCGTGTAGAACAGCACGCCGAGCGCCAGCGTGGCCGTCAGGAGCCCGCCGACCAGCTGCACAATTCCTGTCCCGACGAGGTTCCGAATCCCCTCGGCGTCGGACATGATGCGGGAAATCAGGACGCCGACCTTTGTCGAGTCGAAGAAAGAGACCGGAAGGCGCAGGATGTGCCGCTGCACGTCGACTCGCATGTCGGTGATCGCGCGCTGAGCGGCGATGCTCACGACCTGCGACAGGGCGAACGAAGTGATCGCCTGGACGATCGTCGCCGCGCCGACGGCAAGGGCGAGCGGAAGGAGCAGGTCGACCTTCTGCTTGGAGAGGATGTCGTCGATGAGGTACTTCGAACTGGCCGGGAGCACGAGCCCGGAGAGCCGGTTCACCAGCATCAGCGCGAAGCCGATCGATAGCGACCGCCGATGCGTCCACATCAGCGCTCGCGTCTCGGCCCACGCGCGGGCGGTATTCACCTTCGGCTTCTTTGACGTCTTTGACGT
>JBDTUA010000266.1:0-7773 GCA_040007995.1 Gemmatimonadota bacterium
AACTCAAGATCCTGAACGCCCTCAAGCGCATGGATGAGGGGCGCTACGGCGTGTGCGCCACCTGCGGGGGGGCGCTGCCGTATGGGCGACTGCTGGTGATGCCGGAGGCGACGACCTGCGCCGCATGCGGAGGGCGGTAGGGGGCCAGTGCGCGAATCGCGCCGCGTCGCCGGTCAAGGTGAGGGAGCATCCCGCGTCTCGCCCGCGATATCGATCGCGCGCCGTATCGCCTGCAACAGGACGTCTTCGCGCGCGGCGTCGCGGGTGGCCGACGTCGGTGCCTCGCTCATGAGCCGGCGCGCCGTCGCGGCGATCTGCCGAATCGAGCGCACATAGGCGCCGCAGTGCCGACACATCAGGAGATGCGTCCGCACCTGCAGCCGAACGCCGACTGAGGCGCGGGAGACGGCGTCAGTGCCCACCAGCTCGACCACTTGCCTACATCTCAACATCGCTCGATCCTCGGATCCCCTTGCTCTCCAGGCACTCCCGTAGCGCGTTGCGCGCGCGGAAGAGAAGTACTCCAAGCGTATTGGCAGTAGTCCCGAGGATATTACATATCTCGTTCGTCTCCATCTGGTCGACCTCACGCATGACGAACGCAAGGCGGCGGCGGTCGCTCAGTTTGTCCAGACAGTCGTTCAGCCAGGTCATCGCCTGCGCGCTGGCTGTATATGACTCCGGCGACTGCGGTGGGCGGCTCCACATCCCCTCGCCGTCGAATCGCTCGTCGAACGGATCGCTGGCGTGCGACGGAGTCTCCTCTCGTGCGCTCACGCGTCGTCGGGCCTGCACGGTTCGGTAGACGATGCCGATCAGCCATTGCGCGACGGGGACGCGACCGTCGAAGTCCGCCGCCCGACGCACAAAGACGAGCAGTGCGTCCTGCACCACGTCGTAGGCATCGGCATCGGAAGTGCCCGCCGCGCGCGCGCACCGAAGCAGGGCCGGCAGGTGCGTGCGGGCAATGCGCTCCAAGGCGGCGGGGTCACGCCGATTGATCGCGGCGACGACCTCCGGGAGCTCCCGCGTCTTTCCCATGCACGCAATCTGCCGAACGTCAGGTGTAATGTAAGCCGCCGGTCGAGCAATACCTGGTACGCGAACCTCGGTCGAACGGCCGTCAGGACCGCACCACGTATTAAGGAGGAACTATGCTGAATCGAATGCGCAACGGCGTCGTCGCCGGACTGGCGGGAGGTCTCGTCTTCGGAATGATGATGGGAATGATGGGAATGCTGCCGATGATCGCCGGAATGGTCGGTTCCACCTCGGCGGTCGTCGGTTTCGCCGTGCATATGGTGAGGAGTGCGGCGATCGGTGCAGGATTTGGCATCCTGCTGTCGTCCGTTGCATCCACACGTTCGCGCAGCGTCGTGGCCGGGTTGGCCTACGGCATGGCGTGGTGGTGATCGGTCCCCTGACGATGATGCCCCTGATGATGGGGATGGGTCTTCGTTCCTCATGGACCGGGAGCGCTGTCGTCGCGGCGATGCCAAGCCTGATGGGGCATCTGATCTTTGGTGCGATCACCGGATTCGTGTACGATCGGCTGCAGCACGCCCACACCGACATGCGATCGATGCGAACGGTGTGATACATGGACGCGTTGGGGACACCGCGCGCGGCAATGCGGTTGACCGGGTCCTCACGCGGTGATGCTCTGCGCTCGCACGGACCGTCAGCGCAGCTCGACCCAGTTAGGAATCGCGCCCTCATCACGGAAGGCCTCGCCGTCACAGCTCAACGGGAACGCGTTTCGCTCGCCGACAGTAATCGACCACTCACTTCGGGACGGCACGCCACGCGCCTGATAGGCAGCCAACGTGGAATCGGTCATCGCGTCGAAGTAGGATACCAGTCGCCTTCCGCTCGGCGTGTCCAGCTCCAACGCCACGTCCGACATCGTTGCGCTCCCGATATGGGTCCCGAGGCGCATACCCGAGACCACCTGTTCCCCAACCACTCGACCCGAATCGAGCTTCACGTGGAAGAGCACCACCGTGGCGGCCGGCACGTCGCGCGCCTCGATACGCAACTGCACGCCGAGGGTCTGTTCGCGATCGATGCGGATGATCGTACCGTCCATCGGCGCGCTGATCGTCACGGTCCCCCAGTCGGTATTGTGGTACGGCTGGAAGTAGTGCTTCATGCTGCGACAATGCTCCACCTCGTCCGAGTAATCGTGTCCGATGCCCGAGCGGAAGCGGGACACGCGCTGGATGCGGTCCAGGTCGATGTAGCTGTGCGTGACTAGCCGAGGAACGCCCAGCGCGTCGAGGTCGTACGTCGTGACGACGGAGATCGATGCCAGCGCCGAGTGGTTAGCCGCGGTTGCGACGATGGACGCAGTCTCCCGGGACATGGCATCACGGTGCCGTCGCCCGTGACCTGCGCGACGGCTGGGGCGTTCGAGCTCCAGCTGATCGCGGTCCCTTCCACCACCGCGCCAGCTGCGCTCCGGGCGGTAGCCGTGACTTGGATTCGCTCCCCGACGTTGAGAGTCTTCGCGTCGGGCGTGATGACCACCATGGCCACGGCCACCGTCTCCGGTGGCCGCACTGCGGCGTTTCCGCCCTCGCTGCCACATCCGGCGGCTACCAGAACAAGCCACCGGCAGGCCCGCTGGGAGGCGAACGACCGGAGAGGCACCTTCATGTGAAATAAGGATCGGCAGCAGAGCGGTTGGACATTACCCGTGCAGGAGTTTGTCGAGCAGCTCCCCGCGGTCCTCAGCGTCACGGCTGATGACGTTGATAGATGATCGGGTTGAGGGGGAGCTTGTCGCGGTCGATGATCACGCCGTCCTTCATGACCATCCGGATCTTGCGGATGTTCGAGATGTCGGCGAGGGGGTCGGCGTCGAGCATCACCACATCTGCAATCTTGCCGCGCTCGATCGTGCCGAGCGAGTCGCCCATGTGGTGCGGCAGCGCCTTCGCGCCGTTCTTCGTACCGGCAACGATGGCCTGTGACGGGGTCATCCCGAAGTCGACGAGCGCCTCGATCGCCGCCAGCGTACCAACCCCCGGCTGACGCGCGCCCCACTGGTTCGGGTCACGCGAGAACTCGATCGCTTGCGCCACCTGATTGTCGGTCGCCGTCGTGATAGGGCAGGCCGTCTTCACGATCGCTTCGGCGTTCGCCCGCATGACGCGCGCATTCGTGGACCGGATCGAGTCTTCGACCATCTTCTCCGTCATTTTCGGCTTGGGCCAGCTTCGCAGCTCGGTAGGCTGGTTGTTCGCGCTACCAGCGGAGTCTGTCCCGCCCGCCCGGTTGGCGCCGCCGCGGGCGAGCGCCATGCGATAGGCGCGCCCCGCATGGTTATTCCCGTGGATGGAGCAGAACGGCTTCTTCTCGCTCAGGAGCTTGAGCACCTCGGCGGTAATGGGAACGCCCCCAACTTCGGGATGCTGAATGAGATCGATCCCCGAGATGAGGGCGATATACATCCCTTCTGGCGTAGTGGAGTGCGTCTCGGCCATCAATCCGCGCGCGTGGACTGCCTCGACGATCGCCTTGAACTGTCGCTCGGAGAAGACGAGTCCCGGCTCCGTTTGCGAGTGGACCGTTCCTCCGATCTTGACGAAATCGACGCCCCGGTCGATGTAGTTGTTGACGATGACCTTGAGCGAGTCGGGGCCGAACCACGGCATGAGTTCACCGGCGCCCTGCGTGATCTGGTCGTTGAGCCACTCCTCGTAGTAGTTCTCAGGGTCGCGCCCACGGAACGTCTTGGAGAAGGTCCCGCCCCAGCCGATGATGTTTCCGGCGACGTACATGCGCGCGCCGATTGCCTTGCCGCTCTTGATCGCATCGCGCGCGACGAGGAGTGGAGCGAGCGTACCATATGAGTCGCGGATCGACGTGACGCCGTATTTGAGGTGCATCTGCGCCCCCTCGATCGCGATGTCGCTCAGCTTTTCCCAGTAGCGCGCATACTCGGCGGCGCTCGTCGGCATGCCGTTGTGCACGTTGGTGTCCACGAAGCCCGGAGTGACGTACTTGCCGGTTCCGTCGACCTTTTGCGCGCAGGCGGGAACCTGCACGTCAGCGCGCCTCCCCGTCTCGGCGAACTTTCCTGCGCGCACGAGGATGGTGGCATCGCGGAGCGGCGCCCCGCCGTTGCCGTCGATCAAGGTGGCACCGATGATTGCAATGGCGCAGGGCTGCACCGACGGACGCGGCGTCGCGTGGGCCCACGCGGGCGAGAGGAGGGCGGCGGTGGCGAGGAGCGCTGGAAGCCGACGGGGTCGTATGAACATGGCAGGAGCTCGGGACTGAGAGAGTGGCACGGAAGGACGGTGACTGTTGCGGGGAAGCGGTCGGCGGGCCGCGTGCCTAACGAGATGTGCGCCCCTTCACCCGGAAGTCGAGCGCGGTGTCGTAGCCGGCGCCCGGCCGGAGCTTGAGCAACACCTCCACCACCTCGCTCATCTCGCGCGGCGCGAGCCGGTCGGCTGAGCCAAGCTTGCCGGTGAACGCCACCGCGGACGACCGCAATGCGGCACCGGCGGAGTCCACGAGTTCCGCGGTCGGCTTCCCGCCGGATGTCGCGATGCCGACGATATCCAGGCGGAGCGGACCGTACACGGGCTGGCGCGACACGTTGCGCAGTTGCAGCTGAAGACGCACCGTCCCCTTCGCATGGTCGTAGACGGGGTTACCGGTCACCACCTCCACGCGATCGGTGAGGTCTGCCTCGGCGAGCGTCCCCGGGGCCGCCGGGGGAGCCCCGATCGTGACGCGAGCGCCGTACAACTCCTGCCGACCGCTCCGACGATCGGCCCACACGGCGGTGAAGGTGCCGCCGGCGTCAGCCGCAAGCCCCGTATAGTGACCGGCGAAGAGGTTGCGTGTGCCGTCGAACGAGACAACGATGCGTCCGTCGGTGACGTCCTTGTTGGCCTCGTCGCGCGCGTGGCGCACGAAGTCGGGCCCCGTCACCGCGATCCGATCCATGGTCGAGAGCCGGACCGACGAGGAATCGGCAGGACGATTCGGGTCGTCGAATGGGCTCAGGTTATGCACGTACGCGCTCGGCCCCTGACTCGGCGGCGGGCAACTTGCAGCTGACGATATCGTCTGGTTGGCGCTGAAACGCTGGCCTCCGTCGCTGGAGAAGGCGAACAGGTAGTTCCAGCAGCGACGCGCGGGGTCGCCACGACGGTCGTACCACGCAATGCCGATCTCTCCGCGCGGTGCCACCGCCACCACGGGCGTCATCCGGAAGTCTGCCAAGCCAAGCGGCGTGCCCGGTGTGTTATCGTTGACCCGCAGGGCGCGCGACCAGGTCTCCCCCTTGTCGGTCGACCGCGCGAACCAGATGTCGGAGTAGCCGCTGCGCGTATCGTCCCACGTGGCATAGACGTGGTCACGATACGGACTGGCCGACGAAGTATCGGCGACGACGATGGGCAGGCTGAACGCGCGGGGGAACTCGCCGCGCCGTGCCGGCCAGATGTGCGGGCCGAAGTCGAACACCTGCTCGGGGGGCGAGAAGGTCTTCGCACCGTCGGTCGACCGGCGCACAAACATCGGAAGCTTTTCGTTGCGTGGGTCGCCGAGCGGGTTCCAGTACTGGTAGTACGTGACGAGGAGGGTCCCGTCCGAAAGCACGACCGGCTCCGTCGCCACGAGCTTTCCGCCCGGCCGGAGGTCGATCAGCGTCGCATCGCTGAAGGTCTTCGCATTGTCATCAGAGTACTGCAGGAACATCGCGTACTGGTCGCGCACGAACGAGTCGTACACGTCGTTCCATGCGAGATAGACACGCCCGCGGTGCGGCCCCTGGCTCATGTCCACGACGAGCCGTGCGTGATCGGGCTGCACCGAGGGATGAATCTCGGTCGGGCCGTCCCACGTCCATGCGTCGCCGGTGGTGGTCCAGACGCGGATCGCCGCCGGCTGCGAGGCCTCGGGGCCGTTCATGGCGCTCGCGAAGCTCCCGCCAATCACGCATTGCATCACATAGAAGCGCCCGTCGGGGCCGACAACGACCATCGGATCGAAGGCGCCGGCGGTGTAGCCGGGCAGGCGCACCGTCGCCCACAGGTTCCCCCCGTCCCGTGACACCATCGTCGCCGAGTGTCGTCCGCCCGTCCCGAGTTCGCCTCCGTCAACCTGCGCCACGGCGATCATCACGTTCGGGTTGGCTGGACTCACCGCCACCCACATCTCGTTGAACTCCCCTGGCACAAGCCGGCGGTTCGGACCGATCGAGACCGCAGACGCCGTTGCTGCTGGCGGCTGCTGCGCCTCACCGTCGGTGCTCCCGAGCAGGCTCAGCGCGACAAGTGTCACGAATGTCGCGAATCGCGGGAGTGGGGCAGTGCGCATGGGAGGTCTCCGATGAAGCGTCGCTCGGCGCTGGACGCGCGGTCGCAGGATGCGGTGTCTCAGCGCCCCAAGATCGGCGCGGTGCACGCGATCGTCAACGAATGCCGCCGCGATGCTGCGCGGGCGTTCCGTACGATCTGCCCGGGGCCGAAGCGGCGATGCGCTCTGGACGCATGGCAACCGCAGCACAACATTGCAGTTCCACGACGAGCGGTTGCACATCGCTGCGCTCCTCGCCCTTTCCGCTCCTTCATGACAACGTATCCATGGCCTTGATCCGACACCCCATCCTCTCAGCATGTGCCCTGGCGCTCCTGAGCGGTGCATGCTTCAATCGTGGGTCGGCCGGTGGCGCCCCCCCTCCCGTGACGGGAAAGGAGCGGACGCAGTTCACCATGCGATACATCGATCTCGCACCGGGCGCTGGCGCTGAGGCCTTGCCTGACAAGTGCTACTACGTGCACTACACGGGATGGCTGACCGACGGCAAGAAATTCGATTCGTCACATGACACGGCGAGCAATGGTCAACCGAGGACGCCGCTCCCGTTTCAGCAGGGCAAGCGGACCGTGATCCCCGGATGGGACCAGGGCTTCGAAGGGATGCGAGTCGGCGCTCGTCGCCGTCTCATCGTTCCATACCAGCTCGCGTACGGGGTGAATGGGCGACTGCCGGTCATTCCGCCCAAGGCTACGCTGGTCTTTGATGTCGAACTCATGGACGTGCGGGATGCGCCACCCGCGGCCCCGCAAGGAGCTCCGCCGGCACGCTGCCCCGCCTGGTCGTAGGCGCGAGATGCCATTTCGTCACATGCTGCTCGCGGCGTCGCTCGTCGTCGCGCTTCCCATGGCGGCACTGCCGCTGGCGGGACAGTCGCTTCCGCACGTCGTCTTTCGCACCGAGCGTGGCGACATCGAGATTGAAGTCGACACGATCCGCGCCCCGATCACCGGAAAGAATTTCCTTCGGTATGTGGACGGCGGCTTCTTCACCAGCGGTTCGTTCTTCCGCGTCGTCAGGCCGGACAACCAGCCTAACGACTCGATCCGGATCGACGTGATCCAGGGGGGGCAGAGTCGCGAGCCGCGTCGCCAGGGCTTTCCTCCCATCGAACTCGAACGCACGTCCGTCACCGGTATCACGCACGTCGATGGCGCCATCTCGATGGCGCGCGCCGGCGTGGCGAGCGCCACGTCGAGCTTTTTCATCTGCCTCGGGCCGCAGCCCGCGCTCGACTTCGGCGGGATGCGGAACCCGGACGGTCAGGGCTTTGCGGCCTTCGGGCGCGTGGTGCGTGGCCTCGACGTGGCGCGCCGTATACAGGCCGAGGCGGTCAGCGGCCAGAATCTCATCACCCCCGTGATAATCCGCGACGCGACACGCAAGCTGTAAGTCGCGAAAAAAGAGCCCGGGCCAAAACGAAGTGGGCGC